>JBELAR010000003.1:0-42356 GCA_049508555.1 Steroidobacteraceae bacterium | reverse complement strand
CAACCATTGCGGCGATCGCGGCCGCAGCGCGCAATACCATCGGCAACACGCCGCCAAAACTGCCCAGATTCGCCAGTGCGCTGGATGCGGCCTACAGCTTCGACCTCCGGGACGATCAGAAGCTCACGCCCCGTCTCGAGTACGTCTATCGCGGCGCCTTCGACTACCGGGTATTCGACAGCGCGGCACTCGATTCGGTCGGATCCTATGATCTCTGGAACTTCTATCTGGAGTACCAGCCCCCGGTCAGAGGGTTGCGCCTGTCGATTGCTGCCACTAATCTCGGCAACGTCGACGGCATCGCCGGCCGCTTCACCGATCCCTATGGCAGCGGTCAGACCAGCAACGAGTTCATCGCGCCGCGACAATATGTGTTCACCGCCGGCTACAGTTTCTAGGTGCGTTGTCTATGCCGCGTAAATGGCTGGTATTCGCAGCGGTATCGCTGATGTTTTTCTTCGTCACGGGCTCGACCTTCATGTCGCTGGGGGTGGTGCTCTACGCGATGATCCCCGAGCTGCACTGGTCGCAGACTGCCGCGGGCACCAGCTTCGCCGTGCTGGGATTGGCCTGCTGCCTGAGCAGCCCGCTGCCCGCCCTGCTGATGAACCGCATCGGTACGCGCTGGACGATGTTGCTCGGGGGCGCAGTGCTGTCGGCGGGTTTTGTCTGCGCCGAGTGCACGCGCGGCATCGGCGTGTTTTATTGTGGCGCGGCGCTCATGGGCACCGGATTCTCGCTGTGCGCCAACATTCCGGGCGTCTATCTGCTGGCTTCCTGGTTTCCCGGGCGTTCGGCGCGGATCATCGGCCTATATCTGATGTTGGGTGCCTCGGGGGGTGTGGCAGGACCGCCGGTCGCCTCATGGATCGTGACGCATGGGGGCGGCTGGCGCGCGCACTGGTTGCTCATGGCGCTATTGGCTGCGCTGTGCGCTCTGGTCTGCCTGCTCGCCGTGAAGGATCGTCCAGCGGAGGCTCAGCCTGCGGGCCTCAGCCCGGAACCCGCCAGGCCCGATGTGCGCGACTGGGTGTACCGCGAAGCGGCCCTGACGCCCCAGTTCATGATCATCGCCGCGGCCATGGTCCTGACCGAGGCGTGCGTGACCACGGTGCAAAGCGCCGGCGTCAGTCACCTCGCCGCGCTCGGCAACGGCGCCGCTTTCGCCGCCGTGATGCTGAGCCTGCAATCCATGACGTCGACCCTGGCCAAGGGTGCAGCCGGCACGCTCGCTGAAATCGTGCAGCCCAAGCGCCTCCTCGGCGCCGGCCTGATCATAGAGTGCGTGGGTATGCTCCTGCTCGCACACGCCAGCTCCCACGGCGTCAGTTACGCCTTTGCCCTGGCGTTTGGAATCGGCTGGGGCGCGGCTTACCTCGCAGTGACCGTGTTGCTGATCGAGTATTTCGGGCCCAACACGGGCAGCGCCGCACTGTCCACGGTGTGGCTGCTCACAGGCGTCGCGGCTTTCGGACCGCCCGCGGCCGGCATGGTCGATGATCGCCTCGGTAGCTTTTCACCGGCCTTCACCGTCGGTGGCTTGATGCTGTTGCCCATCGCGCTCGGCGTGCTGCTGTTGCGCGTTCCCAAGCCTCGCGCGGCCCTCTCAAACTGAGGATACGGTCGTGCCCGATTCGGCGCTCCAGCGCACGTAGAACAGATCGACGGCCTCGCCGCGCAGCAGCGCCAGCAATTGCTCGGCCTCGGCGGCGCTGAGGATGAATTCCGTGACGACCGGCAATTCGCCCGCCAACTCGAAGAAGCGCTGCTCGAGCAGCACGCCATGGCGTCCGTAGCCCGCCACCGCCCGGAAGGCCGAACCGCCCGCAATCCCAAGCTTCGCCGCCTGTGCGAGCACCCAGTCGTAGAGCAACTGCCCGTGCAAGCGACGCCCTTCGTGCATATAGAGCCGCAACACGGTCGTGTTCATACCGCCCCCTTCGCGCTCAATAGCGCGCGCACACACAGCACGCCCAGGATCGTGAGCGCCAGAGAGCCGATCAGGTGTGCGCCGATGAGCACGGTGGACCAAAGATAGTCTCGCCGCAGCAGCAACGACACCGTTTCGCCCGAGAACGTCGAGAAGGTCGTGAGCCCGCCGAGAAAGCCGGTGGTGGCCGCGAGCCGCAGCTCGGGCGGCACCGCGGCATTGCGGGAGAAGAATTCCATACACAGCCCCATGAGGAAGCCGCCGAGCAGATTCGCGGCCAATGTGCCGAACGGAATGGTCGGAAACACGGCATTGAGCGAAACACCGAGGCGCCAGCGCAGCAATGCGCCGAGCGCGGCGCCGATGGCGATGGACACTGTTTGCAACATCATCCCTGACTCCAACTTACGGCGGTGCGACGCCGCGATCCTTGCGCTGAAGCCGCGCCGCGTCCCAGCCGCCGCCGAGCTGGGAGATCAGATCCACGCTGGAGACCAGTTGCTGACTCTGGATGCTCAGCAGGCTGATCTCGGCCGCAAGCCGGGTGGTCTGCGCGACCAGCAGTACCGAGTAGGCGACGATACCGGATTTATACTGATTGAGTGTCAGGGCCTCCGACAATCTGGCGTCCTTGACCGCCGTGCTCTGCAATTGCAACTGCTCTTCGAGCACGCGCAGGCTCGCGAGGTCGTCCTCCACCGACTGGAACGCGGAGAGTACCGTCTCGCGATACGTCGCCACGGCCTCATCGAAGTTGGCACGCGCCTGGCGGTTCTGCCATAGCACCGTACCGCCGTTGAACAGGGTCTCGGCCAGTGAGGGCCCGAACGACCAGAGCGAGTTGTTGCTGCCCAACAGTCCGGGTAACACGGTGGAGCTGAAGCTGTAGGCACCGGTCAGAGTGAGGCTCGGAAACCAGCCTGTTTCCGCGACGCCGATCAGCGCATTTTCACTGGCCACGTTGCGCTCCGCCGCCGCGATGTCGGGGCGCCGCTGCAACAGCTCGCTCGGGATGCCGGCAGGCACGACGGGCACGGTCGTCGTCAAGGTCCCGGTCTCGATCGCGACGGCCTCGGGGTCCTGTCCGGTCAGCACCGCGATCGCATGCTCGAGCTTGGCGCGCGTCAGCAGCACGCTGGTGTTGGAGGCCTGGGTGCTGGCCAGCTCGGTCTCCGCGGCATAAACGTCCGCGAGCGTGGTCACACCCGCCTTGACCTGGTTCTGGGCAATGGTCAGTGAGGTCTGAAACGCCTTGATCGAGTCCTCGTAGAGCAGTCGCTGCTGATCGGCCGCGCGCAGTTGAAAGTAATCTTCGGCGAGCAGCGTTTGCGCCGAGAGGCGCGCCGCGGCGACATCGGCCGCGCTGGCCTGAGCCAAGGCGGTATCGGATTCGATCGTGCGCCGGATTCGACCCCACACATCGATCTGCCAGCTGCCCTGCAGACCGGTGCTGTAGATCTTGTTGCGCGTGGTGCCGTTGGTGGTCACCGAAGTGCCCGATCCCGTTGAGACGGCCTGATTCAAACTGCTGCCCCCGCCGCTGCGGGTAGCGGCGGCGGTCCCCGTGATGGTCGGGAACAACGCCCCGCCTGCGATACCGACCTGGGCCTGCGCCGAGCGATACGCGGCCTCCGAGGCCTTGAGCGTCTGATTGGAGACATCGATCTTGCGCTCGAGCGCATCGAGCACCGGATCGTCATAGATCGACCACCAGGGCTGATCGCTCGGCACCTGGGAAGGCACGGCCGGCGTCCAGTCCTTGTTTTCCTTGTAGGCGCCAGCCACCGGCGCGTCGGGGCGGCGGTAATCGGGACCAATGGCACAGGCGCTGAGCAGCAGCACCGCGGCCAGCGCTACGCGACGCAGTCTAGGGGGCATCATGTGTACTGATTTTGCACGCCGTCGCTTAAGGGTTCGGGCTGGCCGCTCTGCCGCCGCCGGCGCATCCAGAGGCGAAAGCGATCCAGATAGAGATAGACGACCGGAGTGGTGTAGAGGGTCAGCATCTGGCTGAAGATCAGGCCGCCGACAATCGAGATGCCGAGCGGCTGGCGCATCTCGGCGCCACTGCCGCTCGTGACCGCGAGTGGCAGGGCCCCCAGCAGCGCCGCCATGGTCGTCATCATGATCGGCCGGAAGCGCAGCAGGCAGGCGTCGTAGATGGCCTCGCGGGCGCTAATCTTGCGGGTGCGCTCGGCATCGAGGGCCACGTCGATCATCATGATGGCGTTCTTCTTCACGATGCCGATCAGCAGGATCACGCCGATCAGTGCGATCAGGCTGAACTCGGTACCGAACAGCAATAGCGCGACCACGGCGCCGACGCCGGCTGAAGGCAGCGTGGAGAGAATCGTAATCGGGTGCACATAGCTCTCATAGAGCACGCCGAGCACGATGTAGACCGCCAGAATGGCCGCCGCGATGAGCCAGGGCTCACTCTTGAGCGATTGTTGAAACACCTGCGCCGTGCCGGCAAAGGAGCCGTGGACCGAAATCGGTACGTGCAGATTCATCATCGTGCGCCCGATGGCCTCGATCGCCGTGCCGAGGGAAATCCCATCGGGCAGATTGAAGGAGAACGTGGTCGCTACGAACGGTCCCTGGTGATTGATCGCCAGCGGTGTATTGCCGGGGCCGTATTGCGCAAAGGCCGCGAGCGGCACCATGGTCTCGACGCTGGTGCTGACCGAGGCGCCGGTCGAGGCAGTACCGTGGCCGCTGTTGGTCAACTGGTTGAGCGCGGAATTCTGTGCCGCGCTGGCGCTCGAACTCAAGCTCGAGCTGCTCGTGCTGCTGCTCGGGGCCGGCCCGGTGGCGCTCGAGGCGCTAGCGCTCGTGGCGCTGCTGGAGCCGCCCGTGGAAGTCGTCGCCGTGGCAGAGCTGCTGATAGCACCCGCCGTGGTTTTCGTCGAACCCGAAGTGCTCGTGCCGGCGCTGGTCGAGGGCGTGGCAGTGGTGTAGCCCCGGGCGCCCTCAGCGCTCGACTGCGTGCCGCTCAAGGCGCCCCCGGAGGTACTGACCCAGACTTCCTTGAGCGTCTCGGGGCTCTGCCAGAAGCTCGGATCAACCTCCATGACGACGTGATACTGATTCATGTCGTTGTAGATCGTCGACACCTGGCGTTGACCGAAGGCGTCGTAGAGGGTGTTGTCGACATTGGTGAGGTTGATGCCCATTCTCGCCGAGGTGGCTCGATCGATCTGCAGCGCCACGGTCAGCCCCTTATCCTGCTGATCGGAGTTGATGTCGTCGAGCTCCGGAACGGCTTTGAGCGCATCCGTGATCCTGGGCACCCAGGTGTTCAGATCCTCGAGGCTGTCGGCCAGGATGGTGTACTGATATTGCGAATTACTCTGGCGCGCGCCGGCCCGGATATCCTGGATGGCCTGCAGAAACAGCCGCGCGCCCGTCACGCCGGCGAGCTTCGCGCGTAGTCGTGCGATGACGCGGTCGCTCTTGTCGTGGCGCTGCGAGAGGGGCTTGAGACCGATGAAGATGCTCGCGGTATTGGTCGCGCCATTGCCGCCGCCGCCGCCGCCCCCGCCGCCGCCGCCGCCCCCACCGCCGGTGTAGCCCACGACGTCCTGCACGGCAGGATCAGCCTGTACGATGCTCATCACGCTGCGCAGCTTGGCGATCATGGCCTGGAATGAGATGGCCTGGTCCGCACGCAGATTGCCCATGAGCGTCCCGGTGTCTTGCTGCGGGAAGAAACCCTTGGGGATGATCGCAAACAGGTAGAAATTCAGCGCCACTGTGGCGGCCAGCACGACCATCACCGTGCGCGGATGGTCGAGGGCCGAGCGCAATGTGCGGCCGTAGAAGTCGCGCATCGCATCGAAGCCGCGCTCCATGGCCGTGAGAAAGCGGCCCTGGCTGCGCCGAGCGCTACTGAGCACGTAGGCGCACATCATCGGGGTGGTGGTCAGCGAGACGACCAGCGAGATCAGAATGGCCACTGACAACGTCAGGGCGAACTCCCTGAACGTGCGGCCGACCAGGCCGCCCATCAGCAGAATCGGCAGAAACACCGCGATCAGGGACAGGCTCATCGCCAGCACCGTGAAGCCGACCTCCCGTGCCCCAAGCAGCGCTGCTCGCAGCCTCGGCACGCCGTTCTCCACATGCCTGGTGATGTTCTCCAGCATGACTATCGCGTCATCGACCACGAAGCCGGTCGCGACCGTCAGTGCCATCAGCGAGAGATTATCGAGGCTGAAGCCGAACAGATACATCGCGCCGAAGGTGCCGATCAGCGACAGCGGCACCGCCACGCTCGGCACCAGTGCAGCGCGCGAGTCGCGCAGCATCAGGAATACCACCAGCACCACCAGTGAAATCGCAATCAGCAGCGTGCGCTCGACATCGCGCAGCGAGGCGCGGATCGTCTCGGTCCGATCATTGGTCGGAATGATGCGGATGCTGGCCGGAATGGATGCCTGCAGCTCGGGCAGCAGGGCCCGTACGTGATCGACGACGTCGATGACATTCGCTCCGGGCTGGCGATGCAGTATCAGCAGGATCGATGGAGTGCCGTCCGCCAGACCGAGGTTGCGCACGTCCTCGACGCCGGTGGAAACCGTGGCAACGTCCTGCAGCCGCACGGCCGCATTGTTGCGATAGGCGACAATGAGCGGCCGGTAGTCATCGGCGTGGGTCGCGGTATCGTTCACATAGATCTGATAACGCTGATTCCCTTGTTCCAGCGCCCCCTTGGGGCTGTTGGCATTGGCTGCGGCCAGTGCGGCACGCACGTCCTCCAGACCGATCGCGTACTGGAACAAGGCGCGCGGATTGAGCTCGACCCGCACGGCGGGCAACGAGCCCCCGCCGATCGTGACATCACCGATGCCATCTACCTGCAGCAGCTTCTGCTGCATGATCGTCGAGGCCGAGTCGTAGATCTGTCCGGCGGTCAGGGTGTCTGAGGTCAGAGCGAGGATCATCACCGGGGCGTCGGCCGGATTGATCTTGCGATAGGTCGGATTGCTGCGCAGCGAGGTCGGCAGATCGACACGCGCGGCCTGGATTGCCGCTTCGACATCACGCGCGGCGCCGTTGATGTCGCGGCTCAACTCGAACTGCAGCGAAATGCGCGCGCTCCCCACGGCACTCTGCGAGGTCATTTCGGAGACGCCGGCGATGGTGCCGAGATGGCGCTCCAATGGTGTCGTGACGCTCGTGGCGACGGTCTCGGGGCTGGCACCAGGCAGCGCCGCGGTGACGACGACGACCGGAAAATCCACATTGGGCATCGGCGAGACCGGCAACAGGAAGAAGGCCAGAGTACCGGCGAGTGCCAGGCCGATCGTCAGGAGCGTCGTGGCCACCGGGCGCTGGATGAAAGGCGTGGAGACGCTCATCTGCTCTGCCCGCGGCGCCTCAGGCGCCGATCTCCCCCGCGTGCGAACCCTGCGGTGCGGACTCGACGCGACGCGGAAAACGCTGCCGCACACGCGCGGCCAGCCGATCGAAGAACAGGTAGATCACGGGCGTGGTGAACAGAGTCAATAGCTGGCTGACCAGCAGACCGCCGACGATCGAGATGCCGAGCGGGGCGCGCAGCTCCGAGCCGGTACCAGAGCCGAGCATCAGCGGCAGAGCGGCGAACAGCGCCGCGACCGTCGTCATCAGAATGGGCCGGAAGCGCAGCAGTGCCGCCTCATGAATGGCCGCACGCGGTGTCTTGCCGTCGTCGCGCTCGGCGCTGAGCGCGAAGTCGATCATCATGATGGCATTCTTCTTGACGATGCCGATCAACAGGATGATGCCGATGATCGAGATGATGTTGAGCTCGAGGCCGGCGATCATGAGGGCCAGCAGCGCGCCTATGCCGGCGGACGGCAGCGTCGAGAGGATCGTGAGCGGATGGATGTAACTCTCGTACAGGACACCGAGCACGATGTAGACCGTGACGATGGCGGCCAGGATCAGCAATACTTCATTGCGCAGCGAGGATTGAAACGCCAGTGCGGCGCCTTCGAAGGTCGTGGAAATGCTGACCGGCATGTTGATATCGCGCTCCGCCCCACGGATCGCGTCGACGGCGTTCTCGAGCGAAGAGTTCGGTGCGACGTCAAAGGAGAACAGCGCCGCCGGAAATTGCCCGAGGTGATCGATCTCGAGCGGCGCTGACTGCACGCTGAAGCGCGAGATGGTTCCGAGCGGTACCTGGCCGCCCCCGGCCGAAGGCACGTAGATGTCGTTCAACGAGGTGATGCTCGCCTGCAGTTTCGGATCGGCCTCCATGATCACGCGGTATTCGTTCGACTGCGCGTAGATCGTCGAGATGATGCGCTGGCCGAACGCGTCGTAGAGCGCATTGTCGATCGTGGCGGCCGTCACGCCGAAGCGCGCGGCCGTATCGCGGTCGATGTCGATCTGCACGGTCAGGCCGTTGTCGGTGAAGTTGGTCGAGACATTGGCCAGCTCCGGCGCGCGCTGCAGCCGCTCGAGCAGCCGCGGCACCCAGGGCCGGAGCATCGAACTGCCGGCGGCCTCGAGTATGAATTGATATTGCGCCCGGCCCACCGTCGAGTCGATGGTCAGATCCTGCACCGGCTGCAGCGAGAGCGCGATGCCGCTGATTCGCCGCGCCGCCGCGCGCAGCCGCGCCATCGTCTGCTGGATCGTGTCGTCGCGTTCGTCCTTGGGTTTCAGATTGATCAGAAAGCGCCCGGTATTGAGCGTCGTGTTGGTGCCGTCGACGCCGACAAAGGACGAGAGGCCCTCGACGTCTGTATCGCGCCGGATCAGGTCCGCCAGCTGCTGCTGCCGCTGCACCATGGCATCGAAGGAAATCTTGGGATCCGACTCGGTCATGCCCTGCAGTATCCCGGTGTCCTGCACCGGGAAGAAACCCTTCGGGATCACCATGTACAGCAAGACCGTGAGCACGACGGTGCCGGTCGCGAGCCAGAGCACGAGCGTCTGATGATCGAGCACCCGCGAGAGCAACCGGTCGTACTGGTCGACCATCCGGCTGAACCATTGCTCGGCCTTGGCGGCGATGAAGCTCTGCCGGCGTACTGCGCCCGGCTCGTGCGCCCGCAGCATCTTCGCGCACAGCATCGGCACCAGCGTGAGCGATACGACGGCTGAAATCAGGATCGAGATCGCGAGCGTGATTGCGAATTCGCGGAACAGGCGCCCGACCACCTCGCGCATGAACAACAGCGGGATCAGCACCGCGATCAGCGATACGGTGAGCGATACGATCGTGAAGCCGATCTCCTCCGAGCCGCGCAGTGCCGCCGCCAGCGGCTTCTCGCCCTTCTCGATGTAGCGCGATATGTTCTCGATCATCACGATGGCGTCGTCGACCACGAACCCCGAGGCAATCGTGAGAGCCATCAGCGACAGGTTGTTGAGGCTGAAGCCGCACAGATACATCGCGGCGAAGGTGCCGATCAGCGACAGCGGCACGGACAGACTAGGGATGATCGTCGCCGGGACGCTGCGCAGGAACAGGAATATCACCAGTACCACCAGCGCGACAGCGAGCGAGAGTTCGAACTGCACGTCGTTGACGGAAGCCCGGATGGTGTTGGTGCGGTCGGTCAGCACCGTGATGTCGACATTGGCCGGCAGGGAGTTGCGAATGGCCGGCAGCAATTTGCGGATCTGGTCGACCACGGCAATGACGTTGGCTCCGGGCTGTCGCTGCACGTTGAGCAGGATCGCGGGAGTCGTATTCATCCAGCTGCCGAGCTTGTTGTTCTCCGCCGCCTGCGTTACGGTCGCGACGTCCGACAGCCGCACCGGAGCGCCGGTGACGGCGTTATAGGACACGATGATGTCGCGATACTGCTGCGCGTCGGCGATCTGATCGTTGGCGTTGATCGAATAGGCGCGCGCCGCGCCGTCGAAGCTGCCCTTGGGCGCGTCGGTGTTGGCGTTGCTGATGGTCGTGCGTAGATCGTCGATGTTCAGGCCATAGGCGGCCAGTGCCTGCATGTTGGCCTGTATTCGCACAGCCGGCCGCTGGGCGCCGTTGATGCTGACGAGACCCACGCCGCCGAGCTGCGATATCTTCTGTGCGATGCGCGTGTCGGACAGGTCCTCGACCTCGGTCAGAGGCATCGAGTTTGACGTCACGGCCAGCGTCATGATCGGCGCATCGGCCGGATTGACCTTGGCGTAGATCGGCGGGGCGGGCAGCGTGGCCGGCAGCAGGTTACCTGCGGCGTTGATCGCCGCCTGAACCTCCTGCTCTGCAATATCGATATTGAGGCTCAGATCGAACTGCAGCGTGAGCACCGAGGCGCCGGCCGAGCTGCGCGAAGACATCTCCTTCAATCCCGGCATCTGCCCGAACTGGCGCTCGAGCGGCGCGGTGACGGTCGAGGTCATGACCTCGGGACTGGCCCCGGGCAGGAACGTCTGCACCTGTATGGTGGGGTAGTCGACCTCAGGCAGCGCCGATAGGGGCAGGAACACGTAGCCGATGGCCCCGACGATCAGGATCGCGATCATCAGCAGCGAGGTGGCTACCGGCCGCAGAATGTACGGACGTGAGGGATTCATGGCGCGCTCATGGCAGCGGGTCGCCGCGCCTCAGGGAGGTGCGGGACCGCCGGACGGCGCCGCAGCGCGCGCCGCTCCCGCATCATCAGCGCCACTACTGCTGCCCGGGGGCCGCGTTCGACGGTGGCCACCGGCACCGCCGGCGCCACTGCCGTCGCCGCGCCGATTGTGCGCGCCGCCAGCCGCGCCGGCTGGCGCTGCGCCCGTGGGCACGACCACCCTGGCGCCGTCGCGCAGTTGATCGGCGCCATCGACCACCACGGTATCGCCAGCCTTCAGACCCTTCGTGATCGAGACCTTGTCGCCGGATGATGGACCCACCACGATCGGACGCATGCTCACGGTGCTGTCGGCGTTGACCAGGTAGACGTAGCTGCCCTGGGCCCCGGTCTGCACCGCCGCGCCGGGCACCACGGTCTGATCGTGCAGGGTTTCCAGGATCAGATGTGCGTTGACGAACTGATTCGGAAACAGCTCGAGCTGCGTATTGTCGAACAAGGCGCGCAATTTGAGCGTGCCGGTCGTGGTGTCGATCTCGTTGTCGGAATTGGTCAGCGTGCCGGTTGCGATCTTGTTGGTGAGGCTACGGTCATAAGCCTCGACCGTGAGCTTCTCGCCACGATGCAGGTGCTCCAGCACGTCGTTGACATTGTCTTCCGGTACCGTGAACAGCACCGACATCGGCTGCATCTGCGTCACGATCACGACCGTGCTGCTGATGGCCTGCAGCAGATTCCCGATGTCGACCTGGCGCAGACCCACGCGGCCGGTCACCGGGGAGGTGATGCGGCAGTAGCCCAGATTGAGCTGCGCGGCTTCCACCGCGCCCTGATCGTAGGCGACGGTGGCTTCATCCTGCGCGACCAGGGAGACCTGCGTCGCATAGGTTTGATCCGATACGGATTGCTGCGCGAGCAGCGTCTTGTAGCGATCCAGATCGATCTTCGCGTTCGCGAGCAACGCCTGATCACGCTTGAGCTGACCCGCCGCCTGATCGAGTGCGGCCTGGAACGGGCGCGGATCGATGAGCGCGAGCAGGTCGCCCGCCTTGACGATCTGCCCTTCAGTGAAGGCGATCTTGACCAGCGGTCCATTGATCTGCGGATGCACGGTGACCGTCGCGAGCGGCGTCACGGTACCGAGCGCATTGACGGTGATCGGCACGTCGCCGACGCTCACCTGCCCCACGCCCACGGCCAATGGACCACCGGCGCCGAAACGGTTGGGAGGTGTGGGCGCGTTCAGGGCGCGATAACGCAGTCCGAGCACCAGCAGCACCACCAACAATATCGCGCCGATCGCCCACAACAACTTCTTGCGCGTCGTCCACGGCGGCCGCGAGCTCTCAATGGGCCGGCCGGCGGTGTCCTGCTCAAGAATCGGGGCGTTCATGCTGCATCCATTTCACCTGTCAACCGGGCGATGCTCGAGTCCATGGAGTTGTGGCTACCGCGATGGCTGTAGCGGCTGTCGATACTAATGGTTACCCGGGTCCAGATCGAACCAATTATTAGTTAACAACAGTTAATCTCGCGCCTAACTCCCTGCAATCCCAATATGTGCTCGTTTTCCCGGCAGATTCTGTCCAACCACAGCGGTCGTCCCAATCAGCGCTGCACATCAATGTGCGCCGGGCTTGAACCGGCCTGATAGCGTTCGTAGATTTCGCTGTAGGCGGTTTCGAGATGCCGGGTCGAGAGGCGCGTATTGAACAAGGGTGCGGTGAGTCGCTGGGCAGCGAGGCGTTGTCTGATCCGGGCCAGCCGTTGCGGATCGCTGGCCAGCGCGATGGCCAACTGCTCGTAATGCACGGGAGTGGCGGCGATGAGCTCGGGCAGCTGGATGGCTTCGAGCAGGCTCGCCGCGACCCGGGCTGCGAATCCCTCGCCAGCGCAAGTGATCACAGGCAGACCGGCCCAGAGCGCATCGCTGGCCGTGGTGTGGGCGTTGCAGGGCAGGGTATCGAGGAACAGGTCCGCCAGTGATTGTCTGGCAAGGTGCTCGGGCAGCGCTAAGCGTGGTGCGAAGAGCACACGTGCGGCATCCACGCCTCTGCGCCGGGCTTCGCGCTGCAAATTGCGCGTCGCCGCAGCATTGTCCTCCAGTAGCCACAGCACACTGCCCTCGACCCGGTTCAGTATGCGCATCCAGCGATCGAACATGCCCGGCGTGATCTTGTAGCAGTTGTTGAAGCAGCAGAACACGACGCCCGCAGCCGGCAGGCCGCAGTGCTCACGGGTTTGCTCGCATGCAGCGGTGGGCCGCGCTGAATCGTTGATCTGGTAGCTATCGGGCAGGTAGATGATCTGCTCGCTGTAGTAGCACTCGGAGCCCTCGGGCACCAGGGTGCGATCGGCGATGAGATAATCGATGTACGGCGCGCCCATCGTGCCGGGATAGCCGAGATAGCTCAGCTGCAAGGGTGCCGCGCGCAGCGCAAAGATCCCGGTCCTGTGGCCCGCGGTGAATCCTTTGAGATCCACCGCGATGTCGATCTGCCGCTCCCGGGACAAAAGCGCCACCTCGTGATCGGATTTGTCCCGCACGTCGATGAAGTGCTCGCAGGCGGCCACGAGCCGCCGTCGCATTGCATCCTGCGGGTTCGTGCCGAAAGAGAAGGCGGTGCACTCGAAGCGCGATCGATCGTGCATCTCGAACAAGCCGGCCATCAGATGCAAGGTGGCATGGTTATGAAAGTCGGCGGAAAAATACCCGATCCGCAGCCGCTCGGGTCTGGATCGCTTCGGGATTGCGCCGAGGGCCTGATCCGGCGGGAACAGCTCGCGCACCAGGATCCGCGCCGCCTGCTCTTGCAACGCGGCAAGGTCCAGCGCCACCAAGACTGCGAACGGGGCTGCTGCCGGCTCACCGCGCTCGATGAGCGCGGTGAGTTGCGCCAGATCGGCATCGAGCTCAGTCCAGTCGCAGATCTGCAACCGACTGAGCAGGCGCATGCCGTAGAGGAAGCGGATGCCGGGTTTGAGCGCGATGGCTTGGGTAAAGTTGAGCAGTGCCGACTCGTGCCGTCCAAGCTTGGCGAGCGCCACACCGCGATTGTAGTAGGGGTCCGCGAAAGCGGCATCGAGTGCGATCGCCTGCTCGTAGCTGGCTATGGCCGCCTCGTACTGCAAGAGTTCCTGCAGCGCATTGCCCCGATGATTACAGGCCTCTGCGAAGTCGGGCTTGAGCGCGATCGCGTGCTCGTAACTCACGATGGCCGCCGCGTATTGTCTGAGATCAGCCAGTGCAGCACCGCGGCGGTCGTGGGCGAGCGCGTCGTCAGGCCTGCGCTCGATCACCCGCTCATAGCTGGCGATGGCGCCGTGGTATTGGTGCAGTTCATACAGCGCGCTGCCACGGTTGGCGTATGCCTCGACGTAGTCTGGCCGCAGCGCTATGGCCTGATCGTAGCTGGCCACGGCGGCCTCGTACCGCCCGAGATGAGCGAGCACGACGCCACGATTGTTGTAGGCAGCCGCGTAATCCGCCCTGAGTGCAATGGCCGCGTCGTAGCTGGCGATAGCCGCCGCGTAGCGCCGGAGCTCGCAGAGCGTCACGCCGCGACTGTAGTAGGCGTCCGCATAGCCGGGCTGCAACGCGATGGCCTGGTCATAGCTGGCTATCGCGGCCTCGTATCGCTGCAGCGCATGCAGGGCACTGCCACGGTTGTGGTGGGCCTCGGCATAGTCGGACTTGAGCGCGATCGCCGCGTCAAAGCTGGCGATGGCCGCGTCATTTCGGCCCAGCGTCGATTGCGCACAGCCCAGGTTGTAGCGGGCTGCGGCGTTGCCGGGATCGGCACCGAGTGCCTTGCCGATCAGCTCCACGGCTCGATCGGGCTGGCCGCTCTGCAGGGCAATGAGGCCCAGCAGATGCAGTGCGTCGGGGTTTTGCGGCTGCCACCGCAGCGCCTTTTGATAGCAGGCCCGAGCTTCATTCAGCCGCCCCGCGTGATGCAGTGCCAGTCCCTGCTCGAGCGCGGCTTGGGTCCTGGTCGCGCTTTTCATGGGCCGGTCGCGGTCTCGGCCGGTGCTGTCGTCTGTCCGCTGACGAACGTGGTGTAGAGCTCGAAGCGGCTGGCCGGAAACAAAACCATCTCCACGGCATCGTTCGTCAGATTGAACAAGGCAGCTTGGGTCTGGAGGAGCGGGCCGTGCGCGAGCGGTGCGCCGGAATGCCTGAGCAGGCACAGGTGCGAATAGGCGGGCGCCAGGTTGGTACAGAGCTGAGGCCAGCGAGCCCATGCGCCGGGGCTCGTCGCCGCCGCCCGCACCCAGATGACCGCACCCGAGTCGCGCAGGAACGCCACGTTGGCGCCGAGCATGGCCGCGCTGCGCTCATGCGCGCTGATGCTGAGGAGCGAGATCTGCTGCTCGCCGAGCTGTCCGAGGTCTCGCAGCTCGCCCCGAACCGTGCGCACGTGCTTGAACAGCTCGGGCAATGCCTGACGGTTGGCCTCGAGAAACGAGAAATAGACCTCGGAGGGCTCGATGGCCACGAAGGGCGCATCGCAGCCGGCGAGGCGACAGCGCACCACCGTCTCGCCGATGCCGGCGTCGGCCTCAATCAGCACGCCCTGGGGTGCGGCCGTCGCGAGCAGGCGCGCGAGCCGCGGCAGCGGCCGGAGCGCCAGCGGCTGTGCGGCGCGCCCGGCGTCGAGGCGATATTCCGGCGGCGCGAGCAGGCTGCAGCGCCGGCCGTCCTGCTCGAGCTCGAGCGCGCGGGCCGGAATCTGCCTGGGCCGCAGATGGACTGGAGGCGCGACGTTTTGCAGGGCCGGATAGATGAACAGCTGACCATCACCACTGAGCGCCGTGTTGAGGCTCACGTGCTCGCAGACCTCAGTGCCATCCGGGTTGCTGCCGACGTAGCGGTGCACCAGTACCAATGCCAGGCGGTAGAGGCCCAGACCGCCGAAGGCCGACTCGACCGGTATCGGCGCTTGGCCCGGATTGATCGCGATCTGTCGTGCATAGAGCAGGCGTTCGATGGCTTGCGCCGGGGGCAGGTGGCGGATCGCGCGGATGTCCGCCCAGCAGTCCCCGGGGCACCAGACGGGATGGCGCAGCGCCCAGATATCGAAGTAGACCGGGCTCGAGTTGGCGAATACGCCGACGGTGCGCGCATCGGCATGCAGAAACTCGGCCGCCGCCGCGAATGCGGACGTATCGATCGGCGAGGCGTTGACCTCATCGAAATCCAGCACGATCAGATCGTCATAGTCACGGTACGGACCTCCGCGCAGCTCGGCGAGATAGGCGTTGCGCGCCCTGGCCAGGCGCGCCGTTCGGCCCGGCTCGATCAGCGCGAGCCCATCGAGCTGCAGTAACGTGCCCTGGGGACGCGAGGAGAGCCAGCGCAGCAGCCGGGCCTTGGTATCATCCTGCGAGTCGTTCTCGACGAAAACGAACGCGGCCTTACCGTAGAGCGCGGCCATGCGCTCGACGTTAGCCAGCACCGCATCCAGATGCTGAGCGCAGTCGCGGGCGCAGCCGGCGAATACAGCGGAACGTTCGCACAGCTTGCTCATCGTGGCGCGTTCGGTAGTGAGGTCGGCGCCGCAGCGGGGTCATGCTGCGGCAATCTGGGCTGCTTCGTACTCTGTATTATAGGGGATCGGAGTGCGCCATGCGCCGCTCCGCAAGCATCGGTAGGGGGTCGAGTGAAGTTTTCGTCGCAGGCCGGTCAGGACGAATTCCTGCTGCAGAACTTCTTTCGCGGCCGGCGCGGGGGCGTGTTCGTTGACGTCGGGGCCTACGACGGGGAGCAGCACAGCAACTCGCTGTTCTTCGAGCGCGAAATGGGCTGGCGCGGACTGTGCGTTGAGCCGCTGCCCTCCGCCCACGCGCGCCTGGCGGCGGTACGCCGTTCGATCATCGAACGGGTCTGCGTCGCCGACTTCGAAGGCGAAGCCGAGTTCATCGAGGCCGATGGCGGCGGCGAGGCACGCATGCTCAGCGCTTTGGCGGACCGCCTCGATCCCCGGCACATCGAACGCCTGGATCGGCTCGGCGCGAGCCGGACCGTGCGTCGAGTGCCCGTGACGAGACTGGAGACGTTGCTGGCGCGGCATGGCCTGTACGCGATCGACTATTGCTCGATCGATGTCCAGGGAGCGGAGCTGAGCATACTCAGGGATCTGGATCTCGATCGCTTCAAGGTGTCCGTCTTCACGATCGGCAACGAATACGACGACCCGCGGCTTAGCGAGTTGATGCGTGCCAAGGGCTATGTGTTCGTGATGAGGATTGCCAAGGACCAGGTCTTCAGGCGGGCGGATTTCCCGGCGCTGCCGCTGACCTCGGTACTCTGTGCGGTCTGGCATCAGGATCCGCAGCGATCGGACCGCCTGCGCGGCCACGCCGCCAATCTCGCCGCGCAGAGCGTGCCCGTCGAGCCGATCTACGTCTTCGACGGCAGCGATGCGCCGCCGGAGTGGCTTCCCGGCCGCAAGATCGTCGCCCATGAGAGCCTCACGATCTATCAGGCCTGGAATCTGGGACTCGCCCTCGCAGCAACGCCATTCGTCATGAACCTGAATCTCGACGATCGGCTCGCGCCCGATGCCATCGCGACGCTGCAGATCCTGCTCACACGAGAGCAAGCGGCCATGGTCGGCGGGGACTGGAAGATCTGCTATTCGCAGCCGGAGACCGACGCCGTGGAGCCCTGCTATAGCGCGGGAAGACTGCCGTTCGTGCCGCAGTGGCCGCCTGCGCCGGGAACCACGACACGGCTGGGCAGCGGTACCGGCTCGCGCGGCACCTATGGGCCGGCCGTGATGTGGCGGCTCGATGCGCACGTCGGTGCGCCGCGCTACACCTGGCGGCTGCCGGAGGGCACAGTACTCAAAGTCGCGGGCGACACGGCCTGGTGGACCGTGGTGACCGAGCACCTGAAACGCAAAGCGCTGCGCTTCCCCGGGATCATCGGCAACTACCACAGCCATCCAGCGAGCCAGGCGGAGTTTCGCCAGGACGTCGATGAGCTCGCGCTGATCGCGCAGCTCGGCTTGTCGCTGCTGTAGGCGGCGCAGCGCCTACCGCGCTATGCAACCGTAGGCGGCAGCCTTAAACTCGCGGCCATTGCTCCAGGGATCTCAATGATAAATATTCCCGTGTATCAGCCCGCTCTGGGGGGCAACGAGAAGAAGTACGTCAACGAATGTCTCGACTCCAATTGGATTTCGTCCAAGGGGAAATTCATCGGCGAGTTCGAGCAGCAATTTGCGCGCTACACCGAGGTGCGTTATGCGGCCAGCGTGTGCAACGGTACGCTCGCGCTGCACCTGGCCATGATCGTTCTCGGGATGGGGCCGGATGACGAAGTCATCGTGCCGACGCTCACCTACGTGGCACCGGTCAACGCCATCGCCTACACGGGCGCTCGCCCGGTATTCGTTGATTCAGATCCCTCGACGTGGCAAATGGATCCGGCCGACGTCGAGCGCAAGATTACCGCCAGGACCAGGGCCATACTCGCGGTGCATCTGTACGGGCATCCCTGTGACATGCACACGCTGCGCCGTATTGCCAAGCAGCATTCGCTGTTCCTGATCGAGGACTGTGCGGAAGCCTTTGGAGCGAAATGGCAAGGCCGCCATGTCGGCGGTTTTGGCGATATTTCCGCCTATAGTTTTTACGGCAACAAGACGATCACCACCGGAGAGGGTGGCATGGTCGTGACCAACGATGAAACACTGCACTCGCGCGCTGTCCATTTCAAGGGACAGGGCCTGGCCGCTCACCGTCAATACTGGCACGACGTGATCGGCTACAACTACAGAATGTCGAACATATGCGCAGCCTTGGGTCTGGCGCAGCTGGAGCAGGCTGGGGAATTTCTGCGTCGCAAGCGGGAGATCGCGGCGCTGTATAAGGCTGAGCTCATGGGGACGGGAGTGGCTCTGCAGGGCGAGGCGGCTAACGCCCTAAACTCGCACTGGATGTGCTCGATACTCGTGGCGGATGCCGCGCAGCGCGATCCCCTGAGGGAACATCTGGCGCACAGGGGAGTGGAGACGCGCCCGGTATTCTATCCGGTGCATACAATGCCGATGTACTCCGGAAAATTCCAGAGACATCCGGTGGCAGAGGATATCGGTTGGCGCGGTATCAATCTGCCGAGCTGGCCTGGGCTCAGCGATGAGCAGGTGCGCTACATCTGCAGCGCGATCCGGGATTTTACCTTCGTGGGATGAGTGCGCGCGGCGCGCTCGGCGCCGCCCTATCGGCTCAAGGTCTGGGAGTTTCTGCCTCAACGAGCATTTTTTCGAGTTCGAGCAGATGCTTGCTTCTGGATCGGAGCCACTTTACCGGCGAGCCAAAATAGACTCCCCAGCCATCCAAAGATTTGCTGACCAGTGACAGGGCTCCGACACAGGAGCCTTCGCCGATGGTGACACCCGGCAGGATCACGCTGCCGGAACCGATGATGACATGCTTCTCCAGCGTCACCGGGGCGATTTTCAGTTTCAAATACTGATGTGGCACGGTCGGGTTCGTCAGGGATTTCCCGGAGTAGTCGTCCGTGCCCGAATAAACGCGAACGCCCTGCGACAACCCGGTGAAGTCGGCCAGTGTTATTCCGCCAGCACAGCCCAGGTAGCAGCCGCCGGCAATATGAATGTGGTTTCCCAGTTCCAGTGAGCCGGCCTGAGCAGCAATAACCACATGGTCATCGATGCGAATGTTCTCGCCCAGCGCTATGTTGCGCAGTCCGATGATGGTTGCGTTCCTGGCGATCCTGACATTTGCGCCGACACGCTTGAAGCCGAAGCGTCGCAGCTCATCGCTGTCAAAATAGCCTTGATCAAAGGGGTTGGCGGGTGGCGCCGAAGTTCCCGTCCGCTCAGTCATGGCCAGCCTCGCCTTTGCCGCCCTCGATCGCGCAATTGTCTTTCGAACATCAGGGATATATCGTTGAGGCTCATAGCATCTGTCAAGGTTTGCAATGACTAGCCCGGATTTAACGTGACGGCGCAACCCACCGGCGCGCAGTCGCTGCCGATCGTGAACATATGCACGACGATCCGCCAGCACTCGAAGTTCCTGCCCAGCTTTCTCGCCCAGGTTTCAGCGCTGACGAGCGCGGGTTTCAGGCTCGGCACCGTCAACATCGTGCACGATGTACCTGCGATCGGACCGGACCCGCGCCTGCAGAGCTATGCGGATAGCGAGCCGCGGGCCGTGCTCATACCCGAGGAGGCGTCGGACTCTGCGTTGACCGAACTGGAGCAGAAGGTGCTGCAATGGGCCCGTATCGGCAATCAGGCCCTGGAATCGGCGCTCAGTCGCGAATGTACGCACATTCTGTACGTCGAATCCGATCTGTGCTTTCCACTCGATACGGTCGATCAGCTTCTGGGCTGCGAGTGCGACATCATTGCTCCCCTGGTCCTGCTGGGCGGAGTCTTCTACGATTCCTGGGGCTTCCGTGATCTGGAGGGCCGAAAGATCTACTCTCTCGAGGCCTTTCCTCGACAAGGACCCGTCGAGCTGAGCTCTGTCGGCAGCTGCGTGCTCTTTCGCGCGGAGGTGTTCCGCGCGGGAATCCGCTTCCGCGCCCCCTACGACAGCGGGCTGTTCGTCGGTGTCTGTCATGACGCGCGAGCCAAGGGCTTCAAGGTGTGGGCTGATCCCACGACGAGCATCATCCATCCGACTTCCCTGTGGAAAAACCAGACCTGGGAAGTGCGACGACTGCGCATTCTGCGGCCGCGTGCGCCAATTCCGGACGCGGCCCTGGATGTGACACCGGGTGCCGGGCGTATTGCCGGCTTCTATTCGCACTTCGCGCTGGAGTGGCTCACGAGCGTGTGGCCCCAGATCGCGCCGCACGCGGGCGCGGACATCTTTGGTCTGACCGTCATCCGCAACCCCCTGACGCGCACGCTCGAATTCGAGCTGTCCGGGCATGGTCCGGCCCCGCCCGGGTTGAGCGGTGCGCCGATCGCGCCGGACGTGAGCCACCGCGTGGCCTAGGCGCCCGGGCGCCTTAAGGGGCTCGATCGCAGGTAAACGAGATTGTTGTGGACGACACGGTCCCGGGAGTAGCCGAGCGCCGTGAGTCGGCTGTCCAGCACCGCGACGTCAATCATGCCGTACTCCACACACAGGACGCGGGGCAGCGCATCCGCCCCGTCCATGCCAGCGATCGCCTCGAGCTCATGGCCTTCGACGTCGAGCACGAAGAGGTCCAACCGAGTGAGTCCCGAAATTCGCAGAACCTCCCGATAGGTGATGAGCGGCACATTGAAGGACTCGAAGCGGCAACCTTGCGTGTCGAGATCCTCTCGATGAGCGCGGCTGTGGGACAGCGAGCCATTGCCGAACCACACACCGTGCACGGGATGAATCGCATGGGTGAAGCGGCCTTCGCCGCAGTGATCGGAAAGCGCTGCGTGGATATTACAGGCCTTGGGCCGATTGACCCGAAGGCGCTCGAAAACGAACGGCACCGGTTCAATGTTCACGCCCGTCCAGCCGAGACTCTCCTCGAAAAACAAGCAGCTCGACTCCGAAACGCCATCGAACGCACCGCATTCCATGAACACTCCAGGCGGACTGTCGCGAAAATAAGTATCAAAGAGGACCTGGTCCTGGGGCGGAGTGAACTGACCGTAGAATCTCATACGCGATCATCCCGATGCAGAGGCGGCTGATGCCGCCCGTACTGTACCGCTGCGCGTGCGCACATGGATAGCCGCCACGCCGATCGTGCACCCACCTAGCCGCTGCGCATATCCATGTCCTCGGGCGCGAGGTCGGCCTGGTAGCGCTCATAGATCCGGATATAGGCCTCCTCTATTCGTCGGGTCGAGAGCCGCGTGTCGAACAATGGCGCCGTGCGCAGGTTCGCGCCGAGCCGCTGCCTGATGTCGGCCAGGCCCCCGGAGGCCTGCGCGAGCGCGACCGCCGATTCCTCATATTGGGCCGGCGTCGAGACAATGAGTTCCGGCAGTGCCACGGCACTGAGGAGGCTGGAAGCCACCCGGGCGGCAAAGCCCTCGCCGCGTCCAGTCAGCACAGGCAGACCGGCCCACAGTGCATCGCTGGCCGTGGTATGGGCGTTACACGGGAACGTGTCGAGAAACAGGTCCGCGAGCCGATGCCGGGCCAGATGCAGAGCTAGCGGAAGGCGTGGCGCGAATACCAGGCGCGCAGGCTCTACGCCTCTTTCCAGAGCTTGCCGCCGCAGATTGCGCTCCGCGGCCGCATTATCCGCGAGCAGCCACAAGACGCTGCCCGGGACCCGGCTCAGTATCCGCATCCAGCTCTCGAAGGTGCCCGGCAGGATCTTGTAGGGGCTGTTGAAGCAGCAGTACACAAATCCATCAGACGGCAGTCCGTATTGCTCACGGCTGAGACTGCCATCCGCAATGGTCCGCCGGTCATCATTGACCTGGTAGCTGTCGGGCAGGTAGATGATCTTCTCGCTGTAGTGCTGCCGGGCGGATTCGGGGATCACGCTGTGATCGGCGATCAGATAATCGATGTATGGCGCCCCCATCGTTCCCGGATAGCCCAGATAGCTGACCTGTAGCGGCGCGGCGCGCAGCGCAAAGATCCCGGTCCTGTTGCCTTCGGTGAATCCCTTCAGGTCCACCGCGATATCAATACGCAGCTCCCGGGCCATCATCGCGACCTGCTGATCGGATCTGTGCCGCACATCAATGAAACGCTCGAGCGCCGCCTGTGCTCGCTCTCGCATGCCGTCTTGCGTGGATACGCCAAAGGAGAACGCGGTGCACTCGAAGCGGGAGCGATCGTGCATCTCGAGCATCCCGGCCATCAGATGCAGCGTGGCGTGGTTGTGAAGGTCGGCGGAAAAATACCCGACGCGTATTCGATGCTCGCGCGAGCGCTTCGGTTCGGGTCCCAGCGCATGATTGACCGCGAAACGCTCCCGTACCAGCATCTGCGCGCTGCGCAGTTGCAGTGCCGGCGAGTCTGACACGCTCAGCACTGCGAACGGGCCCGACGCCGGCACTCCGCGCTCCAGCAGCGTCGCGAGCCGGGCCACGTCCGCGTCCAGATCGCCCCAGTCGCAGATCTGCATCCGGCTGAGCAGGCGCATGCCGTACAGCAACGGCATTTCGGGCTTGAGCGTCAGTGCGCGGTTGTAGCTCGCGAGGGCCGCCTCGTGGCGTCCGAGCCTGGCTAGCGCGACACCGCGGGCATAGTGGGCCTCGGCGTAGTCTGCCGTGAGCGTGATCGCGCGCTCATAGCTGTCGATGGCGGCGTCGAATTGCGACAACTCCTGGAGCAGATGGCCCCGGTTGTAATGGGCGCCGGTGTAATCGGGCTTGAGCAGGAGCGCTCGATCATAGCTGGCCAGCGCCGCCTCATAGCGTTTGAGCTCGAAGAGCGCCGCTCCGCGGTTGTTGTAGGCCACGGGGTGCTCGGCCTGCAGCGCGATTGCGCGCTCGTAACTGGATACTGCGGCCTCGTACTGCTGGAGAGCGCCGAGTGCGACGCCCCGGTTGTACCAGGCCTCCGCGTAGTCCGCCTTCAATGCGATCGCCTCCTCGTAGCTGGCGAGGGCGGCCTCGTATCGCCCTTGCGCGTCGTAGGCCTTGCCGCGCTGATTGAACGCTGCTGCGTAGTGCGGCCTGAGCGC
This sequence comes from Steroidobacteraceae bacterium, assembly GCA_049508555.1. Classification (GTDB taxonomy): domain Bacteria; phylum Pseudomonadota; class Gammaproteobacteria; order Steroidobacterales; family Steroidobacteraceae; genus FEN-1191. The sequence goes on along the minus strand of JBELAR010000003.1, from coordinate 19,279 downwards.
GATCGCGCGCTCATGGCTCGCGATGGCGTCCTCGTGACGTCCGAGCGCCTGCAGCGCGATACCGCGGTTGTACCAGGCGTCGGCGTAGAGGGAATTCAGCGCAATCGCGCGCTCGTAGCTTTCGATGGCCGTCGCATGCCGTCCCAGGCCCAGCAGCGCATTGCCGCGATTGTTGTACGCGTCGGCGTGATCGCTCTTGTGAGCGATCGCCTGATCGTAGCTTGCCAGCGCCGCGGCAAGCTCTCGCAGGCTCAACTGCTCGTTGCCGCGATTGTAGTAGGCGTCGGCAAAATCAGGCTTGAGCGCGATAGCCCTGTCATAGCTGGCGATGGCGGCGGCGCCGTGATGCAGCCGCGAGAGCGCATTGCCCTGGTCATTGTGGGCGCTGGCGCTGTGCGGATCGATCTGCAGCGCGCCGCCGAGGAACTCCAGGGCTCGCGCCGGATCATTGCTCTGCAGTGCGATGACACCGAGCAGATGCAGTGCCTTGAAATGCCGCGGTTGCAAGCGCAAGGTCCTTTGACACTGGATCCGTGCCTCCTCGAGACGCGATTGCCGATGCAGGGCGAGTGCCTGCTGGAATGCGGCTCCGGCCCGCGAGGCGCTGCTCGCTGCCACGGTTACGGCCTCAGCTTCGCTGCTGCATCTGCGGCAATGAAGCGGCATCGCGCGCCAGCAGTTCGATCCGAGCCCAATCCTCGGCCTCGATCGCGGCAGCGGGCGCGACCCACGAGCCACCGACGCACAACACGTTCGGCAGCGCCAGATATTCCGGTGCATTCGCCCGTGTGACGCCGCCGGTCGGACAGAACACATGATCGGGAAATGGGCCGCCGAGCGCCCTGAGCATGCCGGCGCCGCCGGCCTGCTGGGCGGGAAAGAGCTTGCAGGCATTGAAGCCGGCCGCGCGCGCGCCGATCAACTCGCCCGGGGTCATGATTCCCGGCAACAACGGCAGCCGGGATTGTGCGGCGGCCGCAATGAGTTCGGGCGTCAAACCGGGGGTCACGGCGAACTGCGCGCCGGCAGCGACGCAGTCGGCAAAGTCGCGCACGCGCGTGAGCGTACCGGCGCCAATGATCGAGTGGTGAACGGACGCGCGCATGGCACGGATCGCCTCGAACGCGCAGGGCGTGCGCAGCGTGACCTCGAGCACGTGCAGGCCGCCGCGGCTCAGTGCCAACGCGAGCGGTACCGCGTGCTCGAGCCGATCGATGGTGAGCACGGGGATCACGGGCGATATGGCCATGATCTCGCGGATGTCGGTGTTCACGGTCAAGGGCGATGGCCTTGCATGGGCGATGGCCGGACTATATCTCGCGCCGTTGAAAAACGCCCGGTCACTTCCGGACTCGAATGGCGCCGCGGCGGCCTGGTGATTGCCCTATATACTGCGGCCATGAGTGCACCGCTCCTGGGGGCAATAGAGGCCGGTGGTACCAAGTTCCGATGTGCGGTAGCCCGCGGACCGGAACAGATCCTGGATTCCCTGCGCATCGAGACCGGGGAGCCCGGGCCCACGATGCGCGCCGTGCTCGCCTTCTTCGAGCAGGCCCAGAGCGCCCACGGCGCCATCGACGCATTCGGCATCGCTGCCTTCGGTCCGCTCGACCTGGATCGCGATTCACCGCGCTACGGTCACATCCTCGCCACCCCGAAGCGCGGTTGGAGCGACACCGATCTGCTCGGTCCGCTACACCATCGATTCGGTCAGCCGATACTCATTGATACCGACGTCAACGCGGCGGCGCTTGCCGAAATCGAGCTCGGCGCCGGGCGCGGCCTGCGCTCGCTGGTTTACATTACGGTCGGTACCGGCGTGGGCGGCGGCGCCGTGATCGCCGGGCAGACCTTGCGCGGTCTGATGCACCCGGAGATGGGACACATCAGTGTGCATCGGGACCCGCGCGATCACGACTTCCCTGGTATTTGTCCGTTTCATGGCGACTGCCTCGAAGGGCTCGTGTGCGGGCCCGCAGTGATCGAACGCTGGGGCGTGCAGCTCGATGCGCTGGAGCGCGGACATGAAGGCTGGAGCATCATCGGCGGCTATCTGGGACAGCTCGTAGCCAACCTGGCCCTGGTGCTGTCCTGTGAGCGCGTCGTACTCGGCGGCGGCGTGATGAGCGGCGCCACCCTGCTGACGCATGTGCGCGCCAGTGCGCGGGCACGGCTCAATGAATACCTGCCGGTGACCGCACTGCGCGGGGACCTGGAGCAATACATTGTCGCCCCGGGACTCGGTGATCGCAGCGGCCTCATCGGCGCGCTGGCGCTGGCCCAGCGGGCTCTATCGGGCTGAATCCGCGCGACTGCCTGGCATAGAATCCGATCGCCACGACCCGGTTGGCGCGGTCCGTGCATCAGCAAGATGGGTCGGTGGCTTCCAAGGAGTTGGCGTGGCGGCTGCAAAGCAAAATTCTCTCGTGACGAAACAATTGCAGGACTTTGATCTGGTGCTGTTCGGGGGCACCGGCGATCTGGCCATGCGCAAGCTGTTACCGGCGCTGTATCGGCGTTTTCTGGCGGGACATTTCCCGGCGCGCGCCCGCATCGTGGGCGTGGCACGTTCCAACATGGAGCGCGATGCCTACCTGGCGCAGGTGGAGTCCAACAGCAACAAGTATCTTCCGGCCGGACACGACTCGGCGCGCTGGAGCGCGTTTAGCCGCACGCTCGATTACGTGTGTCTCGATGCGACCAATCCCGCGGACTACCAAAAGCTTGCCGACAAGCTGGCGACAAAACCCGCGGACGTGCGCGTGTTCTTTCTATCGGTCGCCCCCTCGCTGTTCGTGAGCGTGTGCGAGAATCTCGCCGCCGCCGGGCTCGTGACGCCCATGGCGCGCGTGGTGTTGGAGAAGCCGCTGGGCTCGGACCGCAGTTCAGCCGATCGCATCAACGAGGTCGTGGGTGCGATCTTTCCGGAGAAGCAGATTTATCGCATCGATCACTATCTGGGCAAGGAGGCGGTCCAGAACCTGCTGGCATTGCGCTTCGGCAATGCTCTGTTCGAGCCTCTCTGGGGCCGCGGCCGGATCCGCCATGTGCAGATCACGGTCGGCGAGCAGCTCGGGGTCGAGGGGCGCGGGGCGTTTTACGATCAGACCGGCGCACTGCGCGACATGGTGCAGAACCATCTGCTGCAGTTGCTGTGCATCATGGCGATGGAGCCGCCGGTGTCCAATCATCCCGATGCGGTGCGCGACGAGAAGCTCAAGGTGCTGCGAGCGCTGCGGCCGCTCGAAGGAGCGGAGGTCACGAGCAATGTCGTGCGCGGCCAGTATCGCGCCGGCGCCGTCAACGGGGCGCCGGTGGTAGGCTATCTGGAAGAGCAGGGCATTCCTGCGGACAGCGCCACCGAAACCTTCGTCGCACTCAAGGCGCACATCGATACCTGGCGCTGGGCCGGCGTGCCGTTTTACCTGCGCACCGGCAAGCGCCTGCAGGAGCAGATTGGAGACATCGTGATTCACTTCGAAGACGTGCCGCACTCTATATTCGAACGCGTACCCTCGGCCGGTGCCAACCGGCTGGTCATCTCGCTGCAACCGCGTGATTCGATCACGCTGACGATATTGGCGAAGACTCCCGGCGAGACGATGCGGCTGCGGCCCGTTGATCTGCGGCTGGACATGGCGGAGTCGGTCAAGACGCCGCAGCTCGACGCCTATGAGCGCTTGCTGACGGACGTGATCAAAGGCAATCTCACGTTGTTCATGCGCCGCGACGAGCTCGATGTGGCCTGGCGCTGGATCGATCCGATTCGCGAGGCCTGGTCGCAGTCCGATGATCGGCCGAAGAGCTATACGGCGGGGAGCTGGGGGCCTGCGGCCTCGAGCACGTTGATTGGTCGAGACGGTTATGCCTGGCATGGCGAGCTATAGCATTCACGAACACCGATTTGCGAGTCCAGCCGCGTTGAGCGAGGCGCTGTCGGGGGCGATCGCCTCGGCGCTGCAGAGTGGGCTCGCAGCCGGCCGCGGCGCGAGTCTTGCGGTGCCAGGCGGCCACACGCCGGTGCCATTGTTCGAGTTGCTCTCGCGCGTGCCGCTCGATTGGAGCAACGTGTGGATCACGCTGACCGACGAGCGCTGGGTCGACGTCGCGAGCCAGGAAAGTAACGAGCAGCTGGCGCGCACACATCTGCTGCGCCATGCGGCCGCGAGCGCGCAATTCGTGGGTCTGAAGAATCAGTCACCCGACCCACGCGCTGGCGCCGTCGCGAGTTGGTCGAGCGTCGCGGCGGTGCCGCGCCCCTTCGATTTCATGCTGCTTGGCATGGGTGACGATGGACATTGCGCCTCCCTGTTTCCCGACTCGCCTGGGTTGGCCGCAGCGCTCGACCTATCGCAGCCGCCGGGCTGCGTCGCCATGACGGCACCCGTGGCGCCCCACGCGCGCGTCAGCCTGAATCTGCGCGCGCTGCTCGACTCGCGGCAGATTGCCCTGCTGATCGTGGGGGCTGCGAAATGGGCTACGCTGGAGCGCGCGCGGGTCCATGGATCGATACAGGAAATGCCCGTGCGGGCATTGCTGCGGCAGCAGAACGTGCCGGTGTCGGTGTACTGGTCGCCCTGAAGTCGTCGCCGGCTCAGGCGCTGCCGAGATCGCGCAGTCCCATATTGCCGTAGCGGGCGCCTCTCGGTGAGTACACCGGAGGTGGACTGGTGCCGCGCAGTTTCCCGAGCAGTTGCTGCACGCGATTCAGCTTGGCCGCGACAATCGCGCCATTTTTGTCGTTGAGCGTCTTGCAGCGGCGGGCACGCTCGAGATTGGACGACCAATTCGCCTGCAGCTGTGCGCTCGGGTCAGCCCACGCATAGAGCCGATCCAGCGCGCCGCGACCGCTGCCGAAGGACAGCATACGGCAGGTGTCTGCGCGTTCGGCATCGAGCCGGCTCAAGGTATCGACGCAGCGGTGTCGGTTGCCGCCGATGCGTTGAATGGCCGCAGCGTCCTCACCGCACAGCACTTCGGTCTCCCGCTGCAAAATCGCCTCGAGCTCGCCGAGCAATCCCGCCTCTTCGCTGAGTATGCGGGTCAGGGTCTGATGAACGTCGCCGCGTTGAACTGTCATTGCTTGCTCGCGCTACCGAGGTCCTGCTCGAGCTGGACCAGGCGGTCGGCTATGCGTTGGGGATTGATCGTGTATTGGCCCGCATCGAGCGCCTGCTGCAAGACCGCCACGCGACCCGTGTCGATATCCGGTGTGTTGCTCACTGCCTGTGAGAGCGAAGCCAGCACTCGAGCTGAGTCAGTAATATGCACGCTATCCGCCTGTGAGCTCGATGCAGGGCCGGGACCCGTCGTGGCCGTTTTAACGGGGGTGCTGCCGCGTATCCCTTCTAAAGGGTTGCTGCTGCCGGTCCCGATCGAGCCGCCATCCAGTCCCTTGATACGGTTTGCCACTGCGGTCTCCTTGCACTCGTCAGTTGGTCTATCGGCACATGGGCGTCAAACTTTAGACGCAGCGCCGGTTGTCATAACGGCGTCTCGACCACGGTCTCGGAACGCACGATACCCTCGATGATTCGCTGCGAGGAGATATTCTGTACGCGGATGCGATCCGAGACACCGCCGTCAGCGAGCGCGACGCCTTCCATGCGCACTTCGACCCCGCCGGCGCGAGCGAGCAAGACCACGTGCTGGCCGCGATGCACCAGGTTGGCGGGCGCGAGCGCGGCATACTGCAGAGCCTCCCCGGCGGCGAGCGGTTGATGCAGCCTTTGACCGCTGAGCGCGGCGCTGTCGGTCACATAGGCGCTGGCCACACCCGGCACGCGGCGGGTTTCGAGCTGAAAATCGGCAGCACTGAGTTCTGCATCGCGGTTCAGGGCCCGGCGCGCGACCAGCACCGCGGTCTGCGACTCGACGCTCACGCTCGTATAGATGGTCCAGCGGATCGCGCCTTCACAGCGGACGCCGACGGTCGTTTGATGCAACAGTTGACCCTCTCCCGTTATGAAACTCTTGAGTGGGCGGTCACAAGCGGCTACACGCAGGCGCGCGTCCAACGGGGCGGGCTGCAGGATCAGGCCTGAGGCCGCGGGGCCCGCCAGCGCGCGCACCGCGTCCAGTGCCGCGGCGCTGATCAGCGCCGGATCGATCAAATCGATCGCCCCGGCGCTGCGAGCCAGCGCTGCGAGCGTTGCCACAACTCCAAGCATAAGAATACGCATCATGGGCCAATGGCAGCAAGGCGCGTGCCAGGCGCTGGCGTCGGTTCCATGACGCTTGGTCGCCGGCACGGCCGCCGCTGGCATTTGGCGCATCGATATTGCGCTCGGCGCAGCTCGGCGCACGGCCCGCGCTTGCCCTGGAGCGGCAACGCCTTGCCGCATGTGCGCTGGCAACAGGCGATTGGCTGCACCGGGTCGGCGACTGCGTCACACATTCTCGCCTGCGTGGCACCGCGTGGCGTGTGTGGCACAGGCCTTGCTCCTTCCCTCCTCGACACGATTGGTTCGAGGACCTCATGCGTACTTCGTTGGACAATTATCTCGGGATACAGCCGCAGGCGCTCACGCTTGAGTCGCAGCGTAACGAGCTGCTGGCCGCAAATCTTGCCAATGTCGATACACCGAACTACAAGGCGCGCGATCTGGACTTCAAAGCCGCGCTCTCTGCGGCCGGCGCCGACTCCTCTTATACAGCAGCCAGCGCATCGATGCCGATCAGCCCCTCGGGCGCGCTGACACCGGCCGCGACGCTCGCACTGAGCGGTACGAACTCATCGGGCGCTGCACTGCCAGGCGACACTGTATCGGCGGCGGCCGGCGTGAGCACCTACGGAACCGCGCTGAAATATCGCGTCCCCATGGCCCCCTCACTCGACGGTAACACCGTCGATGAGCAGCTCGAACAATCCGCCTTCGCCGAAAACACGGTGCGCTACCAGGCCACGCTGGCCGTGCTGAGCGGCAAATTGAAGGATTTGATGACCGCGATCACGGGTTCGTGAGCGCGGCAAGGAACACACCACCATGTCCAATTTCAAGGTCTTCGATATCGCCGGCTCCGGTATGAGCGCGCAGTCCGTGCGGCTCAACACGGTAGCGAGCAATCTCGCCAACGCCGACAGCGTCAGCGGGGATCCGAACAGCGTCTATCGGGCCAAGCATCCGGTCTTCCAGGCCGTCATGGGCAGCGGCAGCGATCTGTCCACGGCCAGCGTCAAGGTCACGGGCATCAACGAGAACCAGGCCGCTCCCGATGCGCGCTATGACCCGGGCAATCCGCTCGCCGATGCGCAGGGGAATGTCTACGCGCCGAACGTGAACGTGGTGGAGGAAATGGCGGACATGATCTCCGCCTCGCGCTCCTACCAGAACAATGTCGAGGTCCTTAGCACTTCGCGCGACATGATGCTCGCCACCTTGAAGCTCGGGCAGTAACCCTGCAATCGCGGAATTCAGACAGGAATCCACCATGAGCACTATCAACTCCAATCCCTCGACCACTCCCGTCGGCGCGGCGACGACCGCCAGCACTGGCACCGGCAGCGCCTCCGGCTCCGCCGGCAGCGGTATTGCCGGCCTGACCATGAACGATTTCCTGACGCTCATGACCGCACAATTGCAGAACCAGGATCCGCTCAACCCCGCCGACAGCAATGAATTTCTCTCGCAGCTCTCCGAGCTCAGCACCGTGCAGGGCATCTCGCAGATGAACACCACGATGACGGCCCTGTCGACCTCCCTGATCTCCTCGCAAGCCCTCGCCAGCGCCTCCCTTGTCGGGCAGAACGTGTTGGCGCCGGCGACGTCCGCGTCCTACACCAGCGGCAGTACCCTCAGTGGCGCCGTGCAGGTGCCCACCGGTGCCAACAGCGTGATGCTCACGATCACCAACGCTGGCGGCGCGCTGGTCGATCAGATTCCTGTGTCCGCGACCTCCGGTCTGCAGAACTTCACCTGGAACGGCACCACCAGTAACGGCAGTGCGGCGCCGAGCGGCACCTATAACGTAGCCGCGACCGCCGCCGTCGGCGCTGCCAATCAGTCGGCCTCGACGCTGCTGGCTGGAACGGTCCAGAGCGTCTCACTCGGCACTTCCGGCACTGGCGTCACTCTCAACACACCCCAACTCGGATCCGTTGCACTCAGCAACGTCCAGCAGATCAACTAGGTTTTCCCAAGGAGCATCCAACATGTCTTTCGGCATCGCACTTAGCGGCATCGACGCGGCACAGAGCGACCTCAACGTGACGGCGAACAACATCGCCAACGCGTCGACTGTCGGCTTCAAATCCTCTACTTCTGAGTTCTCCGAGCTCTTTTCCGTCTCGCCGCAGGGTGTGAGCGACACACAGAGCGGCAATGGCGTGGAACTATCGCAGGTGGCGCAGCAGTTCACCCAGGGCGACATCGCTACCACGGGCAACAGCCTGGATCTCGCGCTCAGCGGTGACGGCATGTTCGTCGTCGGTGCCAACGGCGCCACGCAGTTCACCCGCGCCGGCTCGTTCAGTACCAACAGCTCAGGCCAGGTCGTGAACTCCGCCGGCCAGAATCTGCAAGTCTATGCACCCACCGCCTCGGGCACGTTCAATACGACTTCGCTGGAGAATCTGTCGATCCCGAGCGGCGACAGCGCGCCGGCTGCCACGACCTCAGCGGACATGACTTGGAATCTGCCGGCCCAGTCGACCGTGCCAACCACGACTCCGCTCAACCCGGCGGATCCGACGACCTACAACCAGTCGACCTCGTTGACGGTGTACGACTCGCTGGGTGCGGCGCACACGGCGAACCTTTATTTCGTCAAGGCCGCGACGCCTGCGAACACCTGGGACGTGTCTGAGTACATCGATGGCTCCACGACTCCGGTCAGCGCCACGCCGGTCACTCTGACTTACAGCGCCGCCGGCGCTCTGAGCGCGGTGAAAGACGCCGCCGGCGGCACCAACCCCGCCGTCGTGAGCTTTGGCTCCTACACGCCCACCACGGGTGCGGCCCCCATGGCGCTGACTTACGACCTCCAGTCCACGACGCAATACGGCAATGCCTTCGGCGTGACGTCGGTCACGCAGAATGGCTACACCACGGGTCAGCTCAGCGGCGTCTCGGTGAACAGTACCGGCGTCGTGCAGGCTAATTACACCAATGGCGTTTCGACCTCGCTCGGTCAGGTCGCGGTGGCTAACTTTGCCAATCAGCAGGGACTGCAGCAGGTCGGCAATACCAATTGGACACAGACCTATTCCTCGGGCGCGCCGGTCTACGGGCAGGCGGGGGGCTCGGGTTTCGGTCTGATCCAGTCCGGGTCGCTCGAGGATTCCAACGTCGACGTCACCAGCGCGCTGGTGGACATGATCACCGCGCAGCGAGCCTTCCAGGCCAACGCGCAGATGATCTCGACCGAGAATCAGATCACACAGACGATCATCAACATCCCGACCCAGGGTTGAGCGCGAAGCAGGAGTATTGAGCTGTGGACCGTCAATTGTATGTGGCCATGTCGGGCGCGAAGGAGACACTGCGCGCCCAGGCCACGAACAATCACAATTTGGCCAACGTCAACACCAACGGCTTTCGCGCCGACCTCTCGGCGTTCCAGACCCAGACCGTGGTCGGCGCGGGCTTGCCCTCGCGCGCCTACGCCACCAACGACAGCACCGGCTGGGATGCGAATTCGGGCTCGCTCGATGCGACCGGCCGCGATCTGGATGTCGCCATCAGGGGCTCGGGTTGGATTGCGGTCCAGGCGAGCGACGGCACCGAGGCCTATACGCGCGCCGGCGATCTGCGGGTCGATGCCACCGGCGCGCTGACCACGGCCGGCGGCAATAATGTGCTGGGCGACGGCGGCCCGATCACTGTGGCGCCGTACACCTCAATCAACATCGGCGGCGACGGCTCGGTCTCGATCGTGCCGCGAGGTTCGACCGTGCAGACCATCTCGACCATCGGGCGCATCAAACTCGTCAATCCGCCGGCCAGCGAGCTCACGCGCGGTACCGACGGGCTGTTTCGCTCAACCAACAGCGCGACTCCCGGCCCCGACGCGAGCGTGCAGCTGGTCTCCGGCACCCTGGAGTCCAGCAACGTCAATATCGCCGAGACCATGGCCAACATGATCGAGCTCGCGCGCAGCTATGAGATTCAGGTCAAGGCCATGAAGACGGCTGAGGACACTTCCGCCTCGAGCGCGAAACTGCTCCAGAGCAGCTAGCGGCCACATAGGACACGCATATGAATCCAGCACTTTGGGTCGCCAAAACCGGTCTCGATGCACAGCAGACCAACATGGCGGTCATCTCCAACAATCTCGCCAACGTCAATACCAACGGCTTCAAGAAGGGCCGCGCGGTATTCCAGGATCTGATGTACCAAAACGTCACGCAGGTGGGTGCCGCGACCTCGCAGACGACGCAGGCCGCCAGCGGCATGGAGCTCGGTACCGGCGTGGACCTGGTGGCGACCGAAAAAGTCTACACCCAGGGCAACCTCAACCAGACCGGCAACACGCTGGATCTGGCCATCAACGGCAATGGATTCTTTCAGGTCCTCATGCCAGACGGCTCGCTCGCCTATACGCGCGATGGCAGTTTTCAGCTCAGCGCGACCGGACAGATCGTGACCGCGAGCGGCTACACCGTGCAGCCCGCGATCACGATCCCGAATGCCGCGCAAAGCGTCACGATCGCCGCCGACGGTACGGTGCAGGCGCAGCTCTCCGGCACCACCGCGCCGACCACCGTCGGCACGCTGCAGCTCGCGAACTTTGTGAACCCGGCCGGTCTGCAGGCGAACGGCCAGAATCTACTGGTCGAATCCGCCGCCAGTGGCAATGCGCAGACGGGCGGTCCGGGTCTGAACGGAATGGGCTCCCTGCAGCAGGGCTATACCGAAAGCTCCAACGTCGACGTGGTCGAGGAAATGGTCAACATGATCGAGACGCAGCGCGCCTACGAGATGAACACCAAGGCGATCGAGACCAACGACCAGATGCTGTCCTACCTCGATACGAACCTCTGAGGAACATGAACTTGAGCAGACGCAACCATTGGCTCTCCTGGCTGGCCGCCACGCTCGCCGTCGGCGGCTGCATGAGCCTGCCCAGCCCCGATGAGAAATACGCCGCGACCCTGCCGGAGGAACAGCCGGACCAGGCCGAGGCCAATGGCGCGATCTTTCACGTGGGCCATGACGTGCCGCTGTTCGAGAATGCGGTGGCGCACCGCGTCGGCGACGTGCTGACCATCGTGCTGGCAGAACAGACCAACGCATCAAAGAGCGCGACTACGACTACCAAGAAGACCACGACGGAGAACATGGCAGCGCCGACCCTGCTCGGCGTGCCGCTGACGATCCATGGCAATAATATTCTCAACAATAACCTCAACGACGCCACCACCTTCGACGGCGAGGGTGCCAGCGCGCAGAGCAATGTGCTCACGGGCTCAATATCGGTGACGGTGGCCAAGCGGCTCGCCAACGGCAATCTGCTCGTGCGCGGCCAGAAATGGATCACGATCAACCAGGGCAAGGAGTACGTGCGCATCCAGGGCATCGTGCGGCCGATCGATATCGGTCCCGACAACACCGTAGCCTCGACCTCGGTGGCGGACGCAACCATAGCCTACGGCGCCACCGGCACGCTCGCCGACGCCAATACGAAGGGCTGGCTGGCGCGATTCTTCGATTCCAAATGGATGCCGTTCTAAATGAACAAAGACCACTCGATGCGGTGGCTGCAGTTCTTCAGTGCCTGGGCACTGTGCACGCTGTTGCTGCCCAATATCTCGCATGCCGAGCGCGTCAAGGATCTGGCCTCGGTCGGCGGCGTGCGCACCAACCAGATCGTGGGCTACGGCCTGGTCGTCGGTCTCAGTGCCACCGGCGATCAGACCACGCAAACGCCCTTCACGGTGCAGAGCATTACCAACATGCTGGCGAAGTTCGGCGTGACCATCCCCGCCAGCGTCGCGGCGCAGATGCAGCTCAAGAACGTCGCGGCGGTCAGCGTCACGGCCGATCTTCCGGCCTTCGTCAAGACCGGGCAGACCATCGACATCACCGTGGCGTCAATCGGCAATGCGCTCAGCCTGCGCGGCGGCGCGTTGCTGATGACACCGCTGCGCGGTGCTGACGGCGAGGTCTACGCGATGGCCCAGGGCAGCGTCGTAGTCAGCGGCTTCGGCGTCGCGGGCAAGGACGGTTCGCGCGTGAGCGTCAACGTCCCGAGCAGCGGGCTCATACCCAACGGGGCGACGGTCGAGAAGGAAGTCCCCACCACGTTCGGCAAGGAGCCGTTCGTGGTGTTGAACCTCAACAGCCCGGACTTCACCAACTCCGCGCGGCTCGCGGAGGGTTTGAACAAATTGCTCGGCGGGGGCAGCGCACAGGCGATCGACGCGATCTCGGTCAAGGTGCGCGCGCCGGCCGATGTGGCCGCGCGGGTCGCGTTCATCGGGCAATTGCAGGAAATGGAGGTGGATCCGAGTGAAGCACCCGCCCGGGTCATCATCAATTCGCGCACCGGTACCGTCGTCATCAGTTCCCGGGTACGCGTGACACCGGCCGCTGTGTCACACGGGTCGCTGTCCGTCACGATCACGGAGCGGACCGATGTGAGTCAACCCAATGCGTTCTCCCCTGGAGGCACGACGGTGACCTCGCCGCGCTCGGACATCGCGGTCGCGCAACCGACCGACGCACGCATGTTCGTGTTCAATGCCGGAGTCAACCTGGATGAGATCGTGCGCGCGGTCAACCAGGTCGGCGCCGCGCCCGGAGATCTGGTTGCGATTCTGGAAGCATTGCAGCAGGCCGGGGCGCTGCACGCGCAGCTGCTCGTCATCTGAGATGCAGCGATGAGCAGCAGCATCGTCGCTCCCACGTACTACGCCGACTTCAGCGGTCTTGAAGGGCTGAAGAGGAACGTCAAGGCCGATGATCCGAAGGCCATTCGGGCCGTTGCACAGCAGTTCGAAAGTCTGTTCACGAGCATGATGCTCAAATCCATGCGAGCGGCCAAGCTCGGCGAGGGTCTGGGAGACAGTCAGCAGAGCGATCTGTACCAGGACATGTACGACCAGCAGGTCGCACTGAAGATCTCGCAGGGCAAAGGCATCGGCCTGGCCGATATGCTGGTGCAGCAGCTCACGCGCGCCGGCGCGCTCAAGGCGGCCGCCAGTGCAGCTTCCGGGCCCAACGCGCTAGGCGGCGCCTCGCGCGCGACGGCACCAGCGGCAGCGACGGCGCCAGCCGCTGCCGCGCCGCCTGCAGTCACTGATGCCCAGAAGATCAGCTTCGTGCAGCAGCTCACGCCGCTCGCGACGCAGGCCGGCGCGCAGCTCGGCGTCTCCGCCGACACCCTGATTGCACAGGCGGCGCTTGAAACAGGATGGGGCCGGCACGTGCCTGCGGTGCCCAGCGGCGGCTCGAGTCAGAACCTCTTCGGAATCAAGGCGGGAGCCTCATGGAGTGGGGCTTCCACGACGGCGCTCACCAGCGAATATGGCGCGGCGGGCGCCGCTACCGTGTCGCAGCCGTTTCGCGCCTACAGCTCGGTACAGCAGGGCGTCAATGACTATGTGACCCTGCTGCAGCGTAGCTCCCGCTACCAGGGTGCGCTCGGAACCGGCAACGACGTGAGCGCCTTCGCGAGCGCGCTGTCGAGCGGGGGTTACGCCACCGATCCGGACTATGCCCAGAAACTGCAGGCTACGGCCGCCAACGTCAAGGCGTTGCGCAGTGCAGCCGCCGCGGCGCCGCTCAAGTTATCGGCTGGGCTGCCGATGGCTTCCACTGCGGGATCCTCGTGATTGAAAGGACGGCGTAATGGGCGACATGTTATCCAATGGCGTGACGGGGCTGCTCGCCTTTCAGACCGCACTCGACACGATCAGCAACAACATCGCGAACGTCAATACGCCGGGCTACAGTCAGCAGACGACCAATCTGGTGACCACCCCGGCGACGCAGACCGGCGTCGGCTCGATCGGCAATGGTGTCGCAGTCGACAATGTCACGCGCTCCTACAGCGACTTCCTCGCGGCGCAGACCAATTCCGCGAACAGCAGCTACAACCAGCTCAACACGGTCAGCACTCTGGCCGCCAGTATCGACAATATGTTCAGCGACCCGAGCACGGGGCTGTCCGCGACCTTGCAGAGTTTCAGTCAATCCATCCAGACGCTGGCCAGCTCGCCCTCGCAGACCTCGGCGCGTCAGGCAGTGCTCAATTCCGCACAGAGCGTGATCAGCCAGTTCCAGGGCTACCAGGGCAACCTGACCCAGCTCGGTGCGCAGGTCAACACTCAGCTCGGTGCGCAAGCCAGCACCATCAGCTCGTTGGCGCAGAACATCGCGAGCCTCAACCAGCAGATCATGACCGCGCAGGGCAGCAACGCCTCGCAGCCACCGAACTCGTTGCTGGACCAGCGCGACAATCTGATCAATCAGCTCTCGCAGGACGTGAGCGTCAGTACCGTCACGCAAAGCGACGGCTCGGTTAACGTCTACATCGGTAGCGGTCAGGCTCTGGTGGTCGGCACGACCGCCGCGACGCTGACGGCCACGCCAGATCAATTCAACTCCGGCCAGGAGGATCTCTCGCTTGAGACCGGCGGCAGCAACGTCGATATCACGAACGCGCTGAGCGGCGGTACGCTCGGCGGCTTGCTGCAGTTTCGCGACCAGATGCTGATTCCGGCTCAGAACGCCCTCGGTCAGGCCGCCATCACGCTGACGAATCTGGTCAATACCCAGAACGCCGCCGGCCTCGATCAGAACGGCGCTGTCGGCGGCGCGCTGATGGCTGTCGGCGGTCCGCAGGTGCTCGCCAGCACGCACAATCAGGGCAGCGCCAGCGTCTCGGCGACGGTCAGCTCGCTCGGGGCACTGACCAGCAGCAACTACTATCTCGAGTACAGCGGCACGGCCTGGAGTCTGGTGGATAGCGCCAGCGGCGTGGCCTCGCCGCTCACCGCGGGAGCGGGCGGAACCCTCAGCGGCGCCGGCCTCACCTTCACGGTGAGCGGCACGGCGAGGGCAGGGGATGAGTTCCTGGTCGAGCCGACCAGTAACGCGGTGAGCGGGTTGAGCATGCTCACGAGCGATCCGAGCAAGATTGCGGCCGCCGGTCCGCTCGTGAGCAGCACTGGCACCGGCAATAACGGCACTGCCAGCGTCGCCTCCGCCACTGTGCCCGACACCGCGAACTGGACCCGGGGCGATTACACGATCACCTTCAGCACTCCGACGGCCTACAGCGTGACCAATGCGAGTGGGACCGTGGTCACGACCGGCGCTTACACGCCAGGCACGCCGCTCACACCATTCAATGGCATCGACGTGAGCCTGAGCGGTACACCCGCCGCCGGGGATAGCTTCGCCATCGACGACAATGCCAACGGCACGGGCGATAACACCAATGCGCTCGCGCTCGCGGGAATACTCAATCAGGGCGTGTTGAACAACGGCAGCACATCGTTGAGCGATGCGGTGAATGCCTATGTGGGTACGGTGGGGCTGCAGACCAGCCAGGCCCAGAACGGTGCCACGGCGCAGCAGAGCGTCCTCAATAGCGCGCAGAGCGCGCAGTCGAGCGTCTCGGGCGTCAATCTCGATGAGCAGGCGGCCGACATGGTTCAATACGAGCAGGCGTATCAGGCTGCGGCGCAGACCATTGCGACCGCCCACACGCTATTCGAGTCGCTGCTCAGCGCAGTTCAGAGCTAAGCCGCGATGCGTATATCCACCTCGATGATCAACCAGAGCGCCGTTAACGGCATCATGCAGGATGAGAGCGCGCTGTCGACGACGCAGAACGAGCTCTCCACCGGCCTGAGCATCAACACACCCGCCGATAATCCCGTGGGAGAAGTGCAGCTATTGCAGCTCGACAACACCTCCTCGCAGTATCAGCAGTACATCAGCAACGGACAGAGCGCCAATACCAACCTGGAATTGGAGAACACGGCGCTGACCAGCTCGACCACGACGCTGCAGTCGATTCGCGATCTCGTGGTCCAAGCCAACAGCGGTTCAAACAGCAGCTCCGACTTGAAGGACATCGCGACCCAGATCAGCGCGCTCCAGAGCCAATTGCAGGGCAGCGCCAACAGTCAGAACGCGCAGGGCGATTATCTTTTTGCAGGCTATTCGGTCGGCACACAACCTTTCGTGCGCGGCGCCAACGGATCAATCAGCTACCTCGGGGACAGCGGCGCGCCGAGCGTGCAGCTCGACAGCGGCACTTCGGTGCAGACGAGCGATCCGGGCTCGTCCGTATACATGGAGATTCCGGCGGGCAATGGCACCTTCACGACCGCTGTCAGCTCGACCAACACCGGCACCGGTGTCGTCGATACCGGCAGCGTGACCGACGCCTCGGCCTGGGTAGCCGGCCAATACACGATCAAATTCACCGACCCGAGCGACTATACGGTGACGGACACGACGAGCGGGACGCAGGTCGCGTCGGGTACCTATAACGCGGCCAACGGCGGCGAGATCGCCTTCAACGGCATCCAGGTGGGTGTCACGGGGGCACCCGCTGCGGGCGACACCTTTACGGTTTCCCCTGCGGGCAAGCAGGACGTGTTCACGACGCTCGACAATCTGGTGAGCTCGCTGAACAATGCCGGCACCGGCGCCGCGGCCAGTGCGCAACTGAGCTCCTCGCTCGGGGGTTCGTTGCAGCAGATCGATCAGGCCCTCGGGCAGATATCGACTGTGACCTCGAATGTCGGCTCGCGGATCTCGCTGATCAGCAGCGTCAACAGCTCGCTGACGAGCCAAAGTACGACGGTCGCGACGCAGATCTCGAATCTCAGCGGCCTGGACTATGCCTCCGCGACCGCGCAGTACTCCCAGGAGTACGTAGCGCTACAGGCCGCCGAGCAGTCCTACGCCGCCATCGATCAGCTCTCGCTGTTCAAGTATCTATGAGCGTGTGTGATGCATTCGACATTTTCCAGCACCGCAGCCCGAATCATTCAAGTTCGGCGCCAAGGTACCGATAACCGCCATGAACACCGTGCGGCATGTAGGTCGCGCGAGGTCTTAAACAGCGACGGACTGGTGTCCGGCGCCTGAACGACACATCAGGAGCATTTGACCATGTCACTAGTCCTCAATACGAACGTCGACTCATTGCTGGCGCAGAACAGTCTGACCGCCTCGGGCAGCGAGCTCAGCACCGCATTGCAGCAGTTGTCTTCGGGCTTGCGCATCAACACCTCGGCCGATGACGCCGCCGGGTACGCGATCGTCCAGGGCATGACCTCCCAGATCGGGGGTCTCAACCAGGCCGCGCAAAACGCCAACGATGGCGTGTCGCTGACGCAGACGGCATCCGGTGCTCTGCAGGAAGTGACGAGCGATCTGCAGACCATGCGCAATCTGGCGGTGCAGTCGCTGAACGCGACCAACAGCAGCACGGACCGTGCCGATCTCGACACGCAGTTCCAGCAGCTCAAGGCTGACATCGACCAGGTGTCGCAAAATACGAATTTCAATGGCGTGAACCTGCTCGACGGCACCTTCGCCGGCGCCGCGTTCCAGGTCGGCGCTGATGCCGGCCAGACGATCACGGTGGGTTCTGTGAACAGCACCGCGAGCTCGGCGATCGGGCAGAACTATACGGTCGGTGGTACCGCCGGGGCCAGCTATGTCAGCGCCGGCACCGCAGCCGGTACTGCCCTCACAGGCACCATCACGGTACAGACGGTTGCCGCCGGCGTCACCAGCTCGGGCGTATCCCTGCCTGTAACGGTCGGCGGCGTCGGATCCACCGCGTCCTCGGATCTGAGCGCGGTCGCCAGCGCCATCAATGCCCTGTCCTCTACGGATGGCGGCGTGATCGCGACCCTCGGTGGTACGGCTGCTGCCCCGACCGGCATCAACCTGACCAACACTTCCGGCGGCGCCGTCACCGTGACCGTAACGGGCTTCTCGGCCGTGCAGGCGGGCCTGTCGATCACCAGCGGTACCGCGTCGACTGCAGTGAAGAACACGACCTTGAGCAGCGCTGACGTGCTGACGGTCAACGGCTCCAACACCGCCCTGGCGCAGATCGATTCGGCGCTGCAGTCGGTGGCGACAGTCGGTGCGGAGCTCGGTGCTTACCAGAACCGCTTCCAGGCCGCGATCACCGGGCTGAATACGACCTCCACGAACCTGACCGCGGCCCGCAGCACGATTCAGGATACGGATTACGCTTCGGCGACCTCTGAGCTGTCGAAGGCGCAGATCCTGCAGCAGGCGAGCACGGCGATGGTTGCGCAAGCCAACACGATCCCGCAGAACGTGTTGACCTTGCTCCAGAAGCTGCCGTAACAGCGATGATCCTCGGGTTGCTGACACCCGGCACAGCAGGGCGGGGACCGCAAGGTCCCCGCCCGTTGTACTTTTCAAGGGGCGCCTGAGCGGCGCTGCGAGTTTCGCGCGACCTTAAGCCCGGGGTGCCAAAGCCATGACCACCAGCAGTGCGGCCAGCGCCGTCAGCACCAACAACACGGCGACCTCTACCACTCCGGTCTCGATCGCGAGCAACACCAGCGCCGGCGCGGCCGGTGGCTCGGTGATCGATGTGAGCAGCCTGGTGTCACAATTGGTGGCCGCGACGCAGGGCCCGCAGCAGGCGATCATTACGGCTCAGACCACCGCCGTTACCACCAATCTGTCCGCTCTTGGCACGCTCAAGAGCGCGCTATCGACTTTCCAATCGGCGCTCTCGTCCTTGAGCACCCCCAGCGCGTTCAACGAGCAGACCGCGACTCCTTCCGATCCCACCGCATTCACCGCGAGCGCCGACGCTGACGCCGTCAGCGGCACCTACAGCGTGGCGATCGGCCAGCTCGCAACCGCGCAGCAACTGCTGTCCCGTCCGGTTGCCGCCGGCAGTTCGGCGCCGCTGGGCGCGGGTTCGTTGACTTTGACGCTCGGCACGACGCCCTTCACCGTGACGCTCAGCGCGTCCAATGACAGCCTCGAAGGCATCGCCGCTGCCATCAACTCGGCCAGCGACAATCCCGGCATCAGTGCGACCGTGATCAACGGTACCGACGGTGCGCATCTGCTCTTGTCCTCGACGCAGACCGGGCTCGCCAACACGATCACGGTCAGCGCGGATGAGACGGATGGCGGCACCGGCCTCTCGGCGCTGAGCTATGGCAGCGGCAATACCACAAACTACTCGTTGCAGAGCGCTGCGCAGGACGCCGCCTTCAGTATCGCAGGGGTGCCTTATACGAGCCCCAGCAACACTGTGAGCGACGCGCTCGACGGCGTGACCCTGACACTGCTGAACACAACTGCGGCGG
>JBELAR010000029.1:0-18032 GCA_049508555.1 Steroidobacteraceae bacterium | reverse complement strand
GTAGTAATCGCGGGTGAAATCGCGGTTCTCGCTCACCTGCATGCGCACGCGCAGCGCATCGATGCGCGCATCGGCCGCGACCTGCTGCTCGTAATCGGCCGCGGTCAGACGACCGAAGATCAGCGGCACGGCCACCATGTATTGCAGGCAGTGATCGCGGTCGGCCGGGTTGTCCAGCGGCCCGGTCTTGTCGATGATGCGCATGCCCGGCTCCTGCGTCTCGATCAACACGCGCTCGATCTGATCGAGCCGCGGCGCCACCGTGGCATGCAGCGCCATCGCGGCCTCCACCGCGGTCTGGGCATGGAATTCGGCCGGATAGGAGATCTTGAACAGCACGTTCTCCATGACGTAGCTGCCGAACGGCTGCGGCAGCAGTACATCGCGGCCACGGTACAGCGCATCGCAGAAACCCCAGACGGGCGCCGACAGCGCCGAGGGATACCCCATCTCACCGCGCAGAGCGATCAGAGCGTGCCAGACCGCGCGGCTGGTCGCATCACCCGCGGCCCAGCTCTTGCGCGAACCGGTGTTCGGCGCATGGCGATAGGTGCGTAGCGCGCCGCCATCAATCCAGGCGTTCGACACCGCATTGATGGTCTGCTCGCGCGTGCCGCCCAGCAGCGCGGTGACCACGGCAGTGGAGGCGATGCGCACCAGCAGCACGTGATCGAGGCCGATGCGGTTGAAACTGTTCTCGAGCGCCAGCACGCCCTGGACTTCATGCGCCTGGATCATCGCCCGCAACAGCGCGCGCACCGTCGGGCCGGGCGGTCCGGTGGCGATAGCGGACCTGCACAGATAATCCGCGATGGCCAGGATGCCGCCGAGATTGTCCGATGGATGGCCCCATTCCGCAGCCAGCCAGGTGTCGTTGAAATCCAGCCAGCGAACCAGCGCGCCGATGTTGAAGGCCGCGGTGACTGGATCGAGTTCCCAGCTCGTGCCCGGCACGCGGGCGCCGCCATGCAGTACCGCCCCGGGTACTACCGGGCCGAGCAGTCTGGTGCAGGCCGGATACTTCAGCGCCTGCAGCGCGCAGCCGATCGTGTCGGTGAAGCAGTGATAGGCGGTCTGCTGCGCCAGTTCGCTATGCGGCTCGGCGGACAGCACGTAATCGGCGATGGCCCCGAGCAGCGCGTCGGGCGCCGGCCGCTGCGCCGACTTGTAATCCTGTGCCATGGAACTAAGCTCCGCTGCCGACAGCGCACATTATGACACCATGGGTTATCACCGCTCGGCACGAATGACGGAGCAGCTCGCCGACAAGCGCGAGCGCATCATGCGCGGGGCCCGCAAGCTGATCGCCCGCGGCGGCTTTCGCGCCGCGCAGATCAGCGCGGTGGCCGCCGCCGCCGGCGTCTCGACGGGCTCGATCTATCGCCACTTTCCCTCCAAGGCGACCTTGTTCATCGAGGTCCTGAGCGCAGCGGTCGCGCAT
Organism: Steroidobacteraceae bacterium; assembly: GCA_049508555.1. Taxonomy (GTDB): domain Bacteria; phylum Pseudomonadota; class Gammaproteobacteria; order Steroidobacterales; family Steroidobacteraceae; genus FEN-1191. Next base: position 16,591 of record JBELAR010000029.1, on the reverse strand, counting down.
GAAATGGCGATACTCGAGCAGATCGCGGGCGCGGGCGGCACGGTGAGTCTGCGACTGCGGCGCGCCGTGGAGTCCTTCTCCCGGCGCGCGCTCGAAGGCCGCAATCTCGCCTACGCGTTCATTGCCGAACCCATCGATGCCGAGGTGGATAGCGAACGCATCCGCTGCCGACGCCGCTTCAGTCAGCTCTTCGCGCAGCTGCTGCGCGAAGGCATCGAGGCCGGGGAGTTTCCCGCGCAGGACATCGAGGCGGGCGCCGCCTGCATCGTCGGGGCCTTTACCGAAGCGTTGGTCACGCCGATTGCGCCCGGGACCAAGGCGCCGCCACCCCGAGCCCGCGCGCGCCTCGTTGCGGCCATCAGCGGCTTTTGCGTCCGAGCCGTGGGCGCGCCGGCGGCACCCATCGCGCGCGGCTCATGAGCGCTGCTCGAATTCGATCAGCTTCGCCCCTTCCGCGACCTGCTCGCCCACCGCGGCCAAAAACGCCCGCACGCTACCCGCTGCGGGCGCGCGCAGCACGTGCTCCATCTTCATCGCCTCCATGATCAGCAAGGCAGCGCCTTTCTCGACCGGGGCGCCGATCGCGCTCAGATGCGCGAGGATTCGTCCCGGCATCGGCGCGCAGAGAGCGGCCGCCGCAGCGCCGGGCGCCGCGGCCCCTTGGGCGCCCTCGGCGCCTGTCGGCGGCGGTTCGAAGCGACGCAATCGGCACTCCTCGGTACCGATGACGATTCGTAGCGCCGAGCCGGCTTCCGGCTCGATCTGCAGCCGCAGCGATTGATCGGCGAGCTGCAGCCGGAAATCGCTGCCGCCCTCGCTGTGCAATGCGCCCTGCAGGCGCACGCCATCGATCCACAGCTGTGGCGCCTGACTCTCGTAATCGACCAGTACCGTGAGGAGCCGCTCGCGCAGGGCGGCGTACGGCGTTGCCGCAAGTTCGAACTGCAGCCGGCGCCGCAGCACGCCGTTCAGACGCCAGCCATCGCTCTGCGCCCATGGCGAGGGCTGCGCGAGCGCGCTCTGCTCCGCTCGCAATGTCCAGAGGGCGGCCGCAGCGAGTGCCAGGGCGTCCGGCGGCGGCGCGCTCGAGACGAGCAGCTCGCCCTCGCGCTCGATGAAACCGGTGTCGATGGGGCCGCTACTCAACGGCGCGCTGTCGACGAGGCGCCGCAGAAACAGCAGATTATTGTTGATCCCGGCGATACGCACCTGCGCCAGCGCCGCGCCCAGCGCCGCCAGCGCGAGCGCGCGCGTGCCGGCATGCACGATCAATTTTGCGAGCAATGGATCGTAATCAATTCCGACCGTGTCCCCGGCCACCACGCCGGTCTCCAGCCGCAGTGCCGCGCTCGCGGCGGGCAGCTCGAAGTGCCGTAGCGTACCCGTGGCCGGCAAAAACCCCGATTCGGGCGTCTCGGCATAGAGGCGCACTTCGATGGCATGGCCTTGGCACTCGATCTGCGCTTGTTCGAGCGGCAGCGGGCTGCCCGCGGCGATTTGCAGCTGCCATGCCACCAGATCGACACCCGTGATCATCTCCGTGACGGGGTGCTCGACCTGGATGCGCGTATTCATCTCGAGGAAGAAGAAATCTCCGCTCGGATCGAGCAGGAATTCGACCGTGCCGGCGCCGACGTACTGCACGGCCGCGGCCGCCGACAGCGCGGCGCGCGTGAGGGCCGCGCGCTGCGCGGCGCTGAGCCCCGGAGCCGGCGCTTCCTCGAGCAGCTTCTGATGACGCCGCTGTGCCGAGCAATCGCGCTCATGCAGATGTATGAGCCGCCCCTGCGAATCGCCGAACACCTGCACCTCCACGTGGCGCGGCCGCGGCAGGTATTTTTCGATGAGCACGCGCTCATCCGCGAAGCTCGACCGCGCCTCGCGCTGGCAGGCGGCGAGCGCATCATCGAACTGTGTCGACGCCTCCACGACGCGCATGCCCTTGCCGCCGCCGCCGGCCGTGGCCTTGATCAGCACCGGGTAGCCGATGCGCTCGGCCTCGCGGCGCAGCCGCGCCGCGTCCTGCTCCTCGCCGTGGTAGCCCGGCAGCACCGGCACCCCGGCCTGCTCCATGAGCCGCTTCGCCGTGGCCTTGGAGCTCATGGCGCGCATGGCTGCGACCGGCGGCCCGATGAATATCAGGCCCGCTCGTGCGCATTGCTCGGCAAATTCCGGATTCTCGGACAGGAAGCCATAACCGGGGTGTATAGCCTGGGCGCCGCTGCGCAGCGCGGCCTCGATAATGCGATCCATGCGCAGGTAGGATTCGCGAGCGGGCGCCGGTCCGATGCCCAGGGCGCGATCGGCCAGGCGCACGTGGCGCGCGTTCGCATCGGCCTCCGAGTACACGGCAACGCTCTCGAGCCCTAAGCGGCGGCAGCTCTGAATGACGCGGCAGGCGATCTCGCCACGGTTGGCGATCAGGATGGTCTCGAACCGGAGCGGTGCGCTCATGAGTGCATCACTGCGCCCAGGGCGGTTTGCCGCGCGCGAAGAATGCGGCGATGCCTGCGCGCGCTTCCTCCCCGGCGCGCACGGTGGCGATGCTCTGCGCGGTCTGCTCGAGCACTGCGGGATCACTCGGGCTGCGGCCATGCAAGGCCGCGATGAGCCGCTTGCTGTGCGCCTGCGCGGCGGGCCCGACGCTGCACAGCGCCGTGATCAGCGCCGCCAGACGCTCATCCAGCGCCTCGAGCTCGCTGTACTCGTGGATCAGACCCAGACGCAGCGCCTCGCGCGAATCGAAGCGCTCAGCGCTCTGGAAATAGCGGCGCGCCGCGCGCTCGCCCATCGCCTCGATCACGTACGGGGCGATGATCGAGGGCGTGAGCCCGAGGCGACCCTCGGTGGTGCCGAAGCTCGCCCCTGAGCTCGCGATCGCGATATCGCAGGCCGCGATGAGTCCGAGACCGCCCCCCAGCGCGGCGCCGTGCACGCGCGCCACGGTGGGCTGCGGCACGAGGGAGAGCGTGCGCAGCAGGCGCGCCAGCGCGCGGGCGTCCTCGAGATTCTCCTCGTAACGGGCGCTCGCCTGCTGCTGCATCCAGTGCAGGTCGGCGCCGGCGCAGAAGCTGCGCCCGCGACCGGCCAGTACCAGCACGCGCAGCTGCGGCTGCTGCGAGAGCTGCTCCAGACAGTGCTGCAGCTCGAGAATCATGTGCTGATCAAAGGCGTTGTGGCGCTCCGGCCGGTTCAGCCACACCGTGCAGCGCTGGCCATCGTGCTCGAGCTGCAACGACTCATAGGCGCTCATGCTGCTACATCCGAAAGGTGCCGAAGCGCGTGGCAGCGATCGGCGCACGCAGCGCCGCGTAGAGTCCGAGCGCCAGCACGCGGCGCGTCTGCAGCGGATCGATGATGCCGTCGTCCCACAGGCGCGCGGTGGCGTAGTAGGGACTGCCCTGCTGCTCGAACTGGGCGCGAATCGGGGCGGTGTAGGCCGCCTCCTCCTCCGCACTCCAGCTCCCGCCCTGCGCCTCCAGCGCATCGCGCCGCACGGTTGCCAGCACGCTGGCGGCCTGCTCGCCCCCCATGACCCCGATGCGTGCATTGGGCCAGCTCCAGAGGAAGCGCGGCTCGTAGGCGCGGCCGCACATGCCGTAATTGCCGGCGCCAAAGGAGCCGCCGATCAGCAACGTGAGCTTCGGCACCGCGCAGCTCGCCACCGCGTTCACGAGCTTGGCCCCATCCTTGGCGATGCCCGCGTTCTCGTACTTGCGCCCGACCATGAAACCGTTGATGTTCTGCAGGAACAGCAACGGCATGTTGCGCTGCGCGGCGAGCTCGATGAAATGCACGCCCTTGAGCGCAGACTCGGAGAACAGGATGCCGTTGTTGGCCAGCACGGCGACCGGGCATCCATGAATATGAGCGAAGCCCGTGACCAGGGTGATGCCGTAGCGCTGACGGAACTCATCGAAGCGCGAGCCATCGACCAGTCGGGCAATGATCTCCCGCACGTCGTAGGCCTTGCGCGGATCGGGTGGAATGATGCCGTACAGCTCCTCGGGCGCGTAGCGCGGTGCCTCCGCCTCTTCGAGCCGCACCGCCGCGCCGGGTTGCTCATCGAGATTGGCGACCATGCGGCGCAGTATGTCCAGGGCGTGCGCATCGTCATGCGCGTAGTGATCCGCGACGCCCGAGAGCCGCGTATGCACATCCGCCCCACCGAGTTCCTCGGCGCTGACCACCTCACCGGTGGCGGCCTTGACCAGGGGCGGCCCACCGAGAAAGATGCTGCCGCTGCCCTGCACGATCACGCTCTCGTCGGACATCGCCGGCACGTAGGCGCCCCCGGCCGTGCACGATCCCATCACGCAGGCCAATTGGGCCACACCCTGCGCCGAGAGGCGCGCCTGGTTGAAGAATATGCGCCCGAAATGCTCGCGGTCGGGAAACACCTCGTCCTGGAGCGGCAGATAGGCGCCCCCGGAATCCACCAGATAGATGCAGGGCAACTGGTTCTGCGCGGCAATCTCCTGCGCGCGCAGGTGCTTCTTGACCGTGATCGGATAATAGGTGCCGCCTTTGACGGTGGCATCATTGGCAACGATCACGCATTCCCGGCCGCTGACACGGCCAATTCCCGTGACGATGCCGCCGGCCGGCACCTCATCGCCGTACATGCCGAAGGCCGCCAGCGCGCTGAGCTCCAGCCACGGCGCGCCCGGATCGAGCAGGCGATCGATGCGTTCGCGCACCAGCAGCTTGCCGCGCGCCGTGTGGCGCTCGCGCGCGCGCTCCGGACCGCCCTGGGCCGCCGCGGCGGTGCGCTCGCGCAGCTGCGTCACGAGCGAGTGCATGTGGCGCGCGTTGGCGATGAACGGCGCCTGGGTGCTGCGGATCGAGGATGCGATGACGTTGTGCATGGTCGACTCGCGCGCGACTGTACTCCAATGATACGAATTAATGAATATCGGTTCACTATTATGCAGGCTGCTTCACAGCGCGCCGCGCCCGGGTGTGTCCCCGCCTCGGGCATGGCATGATTCGACCGGCGCTGCGCGCCGCACATCCGGGAGTCGCCATGGGCCGCATCTTCGAAGTCCGCAAACACGCCATGTTTGCGCGCTGGAATCGCATGGCCAAGCAGTTCGCCCGCATCGCCAAGGACATCAACATGGCGGTCAAGGCCGGCGGCGCGGACCCGGCTTCCAACCCGACCCTCCGGCGCGTCATCCAGAACGCGCGCGCCGTCAACATGCCCAAGGACAAGGTCGAAGCGGCGATCAAGCGCGCCAGCGGCCGTGATGCGACCGACTATTTCGAAGTGCTCTACGAGGGCTATGCGCCCCACGGGGTCGCCCTGCTCATCGAGACCGCGACCGACAACCCGACCCGCACCGTCGCGCACGTGCGCAATATCATCAGCAAGAACGGTGGCAATCTCGGCACGACCGGCAGCGTGAGCTTCCAGTTTCGCAAGCTCGGCGTGTTCCGGCTCGACCCCGCCGGGATCGATCAGGATGAGCTTGAACTCGAGATGATCGACTACGGCCTGGATGAAATGGGAGAGAGCACCGGGGAGAAGGGCGAAGCGCAGCTGGTACTGCGCTGCGCGTTCGAGAGCTTCGGTCCGATGCAGGAGGCGCTCGAAGCGCGCCGCATGACGCCGCTATCGGCCGAGCATGAGTACGTGTGCGTCGCGGCGACGGAGCTGCCTGCAGCGCAGGCCAATGAAGCGCTCGATCTCATCGATAAGCTCGAGCAGGAAGAGGACGTGCAGCGGGTATTCCATTCACTCGCGTGAGCGGCTCTCTGGCCCCGGGCGGTGCGCCGCGCCCGGCTATCTGCGTGCGGCGATGCCCTGCAGCAGCGTCACGATGCAGCCGCAAAGGCCAACGATGATCAGCAGCGCGGCCAGGGTTGCCTCGACGCGGCTGCCGGCGGCTCGGCCGTTGAGCGCGTTCGCCCAGATGATCCCGAACACGAGCGCCGCGGCAGCCAGCGCGGCTCGTCGCGCGAGCTGTCCGGCCGTCGGGGCCGGCGCGCGCGATTGGGCGGGAACCCAGTTGAAAGCCGGCCCCGCACTCAAGGGCGCACCGCAACCGACGCAGGCGCTCGCCTGCGTGCTGATGGCGCGCCCGCATTCGCTGCAACGGATCATGGCCATCGACGGCTCTCCCGCAAGTCCATGGGCGCACCCCCACGGGGTATCTTCCACTGCGCCCAGGCGCTTGCACAGGGGCCGTGCCGGGCTTCGGCCGGAGCCGCTCACTGCAGTCGGGGGCGATCACAAGAAACGTTTTCGCAACAATGAGTTATGATGACGCTGACCGTTAGAGGTCCGCCCGGAGGCCAGAGTTGACGAGCCCGACCGCCATTGCGCTGCAGACACTGCCCACCTTGCCCCAGGCCTTCGAGCTTAACGCCGATCAGCGCGACATTCTCGTGGCTGCCGATCGCTACGCGCAGGCGGAGCTCTATCCGTTGTCACAGCGCATGGACGATGAGGAGTGGTGGCCCGCCGAGGCATTTGCGCAACTCGGACCCGCGGGCTATCTGGGCATCACGATACCCCAGGTTTACGGTGGCGCCGGCCTCGATCTGCTCAGCGCCGGACTGGTCGCCCAGGCCATGGCGCGGTGGAACCATGCGTTCGCGCTCTCTTGGCTGGCGCACGATAACCTCTGCACGTTCAATATCTATCGCCACGCGAATGAAGCGCAGCGCCGGCGTTACCTGCCGGGACTGTGCGATGGCTCGCTGCTCGGCGCTCTGGCACTGACCGAACCGGGCGCCGGCTCGGATGCGCTCGGTTCGATGCGCGTGAGCGCCCGACGCGATGGCGATCACTACGTGCTCAACGGCAGCAAGCTCTACATCACCAACGGTCCGGTCGCCGATGTGGTGCTGACCTATGCCAAGACGGCACCGGAGCTGGGTACTCACGGTGTATCGGCCTTCATCGTCGAGCGAAGTTCTCCCGGTTTCACGGTCGCGCAGAAGCTCAGCAAGATGGGCTTTCGCGGCAGCCAGACCGGTGAGCTCGTGTTCAGCAACTGTCGGGTGCCAGCGGAGAATCGCCTCGGCGCCGAACATGGCGGGCTCGGCATCGTGATGTCCGGCCTGGATTTCGAACGCGCGACGATCGCGCCCATCTGCCTAGGGGTCGCCGAACGCGCGCTGCAGCTCGCCATCGAGCACGCCAAGACGCGCCAGCAGTTCGGACGCCCCATCGCCGAATTCGAGATGATCCAGGCCAAGATCGCCGACATGTATGTCTGGATCGAGACGATGCGCACCTTCATCTACCGCGTGCTGGCGGCCGCCGATGGCGCCAGCGGCGATGAAGCGGGCCGCGGCACGATTCACGCGCTCAGTGCCGCTTCGGTCATGTACGCCGCCGAGAGCATGGCCAAAGTCGTATCGGAGGCCGTGCAGATCCACGGCGGCGGCGGCTACATCTGGGAGTCGGAGGTCAACCGGCTGTTTCGCGCCACCAAGTTGCTCGAGATCGGCGCCGGCACCACCGAGATCCGCAAGCTGATCATCAGCCGGGAGCTGCTGGGCTCATCAATGCCGCTATGAGCTGCACCGGCGCGCTGCCGAAGCTCAGGAATCGCTGATGAAAGGCCTTGAGGTCGAAGCCTGCGCCCAATTGCTGCTTGAGGCGCTCGCGCAGCGCATAAATGGCTGCAAATCCCGCGTAATATTGCGTGAGCTGCACGCTCGTGCGCTGCACGCGCTGCCATTTGCCGGCGACTTCCTGTTCCGACTGGAAGGCCTCACGCCGCAATAGATCCTTGGCCGACGCTTCGCTGATCCCCAGCACATGCACGCTGTAATCGAGGATCACATTGCTGACCGAGCGCAGGTACCACTTCCAGTACATGAGCCATTGCTCGGGCGCGTCCCCGCCGTAGCCGGATTCGAGCATCATGCGTTCGCTGTACACCGCCCAGCCCTCGATCATGGCGCCGTTGCCGAAGACGCTCATGATGCGGCTGGGGGAGCGGTTGGCATACATGAGCTGCACGTAATGCCCGGGGATCGCCTCATGGATGATGAACACCGGGAGCATCCAGTTGTTGTACTCGCGCAGAAAGCTCTCGGCTTGCTCCGCCGTGCGCTCATCGAGTGGGTCGACGTTGAAATAGGTGCGTGCCGCAGGATCGTACGGACCTGGCGCCTCGATGCCCGCACTGGCTACACCGCGCTCGTAGGCCGGCGTGGCGCGCACCTCCAGCGGCTTGCTCGGATCGAGCTCGACCAGCCCGTGCGACTGCACCCATTGCACCAGTTGCGGGATGAGCCGCGCGACGGCCGGCAGATAATCCGCGGGCGCTACATGATTCTCGGATAGCTTGGCGATCATGCCGGCGATGCGCTCATGACGATCCGCCGGCACGGGGGCGCCCGGCAGGTACTGCGCCCAAAGACGCCCGGCCAGCTCGTCCATTCGCGCCAGCACCTGCTGCTGCTCGTGCAAGGCGCGATCAAACAGCGACTGCGCACTCTCCCCCGACTGCTGCACGTACTGGAATTTCTGCTCGTAGAGCGCCTTGCCGATACGAAACGTGCGCTCGCCGCGCGAATCGAGCCCTTCCAGTGCTGCAACGTAGCTCTCGATGGCGGCGCGGGCCGCGCCGATGCGCTCGGCAGCGCTCGCGCGCTCGCGGAATTCAAGACTGGAGTCGGCCAGCTGGCGTTTGAGTTCGTCACCGAAGACATCCAGCGCGCCGCGATTCTGCTCGATCGCAAGCGCCCTGTGTTCGCCGGTCGGTTGCCGCAGCGCCTGCAGTGCAGCGGCGTAGTAAGCCGGCACAGCCTGCAGGCGCCGCAGCACACTGCGCAGACGCTGCTCGAGCGGCGCATAGTCGGTGCTGAGTATCAAGGCGACGGCATCGGCGACGTTGTAGAGCGCCGGGTTCCACTGCCATTCGCGCAAGGTCGTGAGCGCCCAGCGCTCATAACGCAGCTGACTTTCGAGCACCGTCCAGTTGGCCCGGCCGCGCTCACTGAGTCCGGCCCAGGGCTCGGGGCGAAGTTGCGTCAGCCAGTATTCGAGAAAGCGCAGGTAGTCCGCGCGATAGCGGGCATCCGGCACATTCAGAATGCCCGCTACGCGGTAGTAGCCGGCCGCCACGGCCTGATCCGTGTTGCGCCGCCAGTACTGCTCGAAAAAAAGCTCGTCGAAACGCCGCGCGAATCCGGCGTCTACGGGATTATGTACAAGCGGTCCGGGCGGCGCGCGGGACCCGGCGGCGGCAAGAGCGCAGAATCGAGCGCCGAGGGCGCCGGCCCCGAGCAGCCGCAGCAGCTCCCGACGCGTCGCCGAGCCTTGCAGAGGTCGCATACGGGCACTCTAGCGCATGGCTCGCCCGTACGCCGCTCGTGCCTCCAAGCGCGCCGCCAGGCCGAGGACTCCTGCACCAGGCAGCCGGCGCACCGGCTGCACTGCGCTCCCGAGTCAGACCGTGGCGGGATGGAGGCTCGCCAACTCAGCGATGTGAGCCGTGAGCTTCACCGCCTTTGCGACCGGCCGTGCGCGCGCGCTCGCGGTCGTTGGCGAAGTTGCCCGGATTGTTCTCGCGACCCTGGCTGTGTCCGCCCTTGCTGGCGATGATCCGCTGCGTCTGTTCATCCATCGAGGCGAAACCGCGCTTGGACACGCCACTGCCCGCGCGCTTGGCAGGGCTTGCGGCGGAGGGGGCGTTACCGCTGGAGCCATCGTCCGGTGCGGCGGCCTCGGCGCCCGCGTCCTGAGCCAACGAGCTCGACTCCTGGCTCTTGGAGCCCGAACTCTCGCTCTTGGTGTGCTGATTGTGTCCACTGGGATTGTTGTTCGGCATCATGAATTCCTTTGCTGAAGATTGAAGCCAATGCCGCTGAGGACACTGGAACGACAGATTAAGTTGCAATCGCTGTGCCAAGCGAATTTGAGCCTGAATCAACACTTCGGCTCGGCGCGGCAGGGGAGTTTTGACAATTACCGCCGCAAGATCGGCATTAATTGCAGTGCCGACAGCGTGCCGCGGCGCGGCACAACCAGGATACGATCGACTCTAGTGCTGGCGCAGCACCGGCAGACGTTGCGTGTCGCCGAGCTTGTTGTACAGGGCCTGCAGTTTCGTGAACTCGCTCTGTTGAGAGGAGGCGCCCGAGAGCATGTGATCGCGAATGATCTTGAGCTGATATCTCAAATACGGCAGCAGCGCCTGCATCGGCGACGTCTCCCCGGACTGCTCGGCGAGCAGCGAGTCGCAATAGGCGCGATAGTATTCGGAGTAGGAACTCTCGTATTGTGCGAGCGCCTCGCAAAAGGCCGGTTCCCGCATCAGGTCCTCGCACAGGGAATCCGAGCAGAAGTAGCTGCAGGCGGAACTCAAATACTCGGTGTGCTCGCGCAGGATGCAGGTGGTATAGCGCTGCGTCCCAAACAGCGCCCGCACCAGCTGGCGCCGCGCCTGCCCGGTGACCTGGCGCTCACGCAGATACTCAAAGGGCGCCTTGCGGTGCAGTGTGAGGAACGAGATCCTCTTGAGCTCCAGGGACTGCAGGGAGCGCTGGCGTATTGAGGCCACGCCGCGCATGAGCCGCTCATGGCCCAGCTCCCAGTGCCGGTAGAGGGATACGTCCTGCAGCACGCGCGTCGCGATATGCGCATCGTCCGCGCTCCCGGACTGCGCGGTACGCTCCACCAATTGTTCGGAGTATTCCATCAGACGCGCGTAGCTGTAGCCGTTCGGAGTCCGGCCGAGCGATGACAGTTGCGACATCGTGGACATGTAATCGTAGTTCGCTGCGTCTGTTAATTATGAGCCGACCAGAACATCATGAGCCGAGCGAAACGAGCGCCCGCATCTGCGGTGCCTGCCGCCGCGATGAAACGGGTAGAAACTGGATCTGCAGCTATCTATACCACCGATTGGCCGGGGTTCACAACTGCAAATTTGTCGGCGTCTTTAGACAGCAGCGGCGCGGCCGCGCGCGCCTCCAGCGCGCTGCGCGGCCCGCCCGATCACGGCTCAGGCCGCCACGGGGATTGTGCGTCCCAGCAGCTTCTCGATCGCCCGCAAGCGTTCGCGCTCGTCGCGGCTGACCAGCGAAATAGCCTTGCCGCTGAGCCCGGCGCGGCCCGTGCGTCCGATGCGGTGCACGTAGTCCTCGGGTACATGCGGCAACTCGAAGTTCACCACGTGGGGCAACTCGGTGATATCCAGTCCGCGCGCGGCGATGTCGGTGGCCACCAGGACGCGGATGCGCCCCTGCTTGAAGTCCTCCAGCGCTCGGGTCCGGGCGCCTTGCGATTTATTGCCGTGGATCGCGGCGACCGCGAGTCCATCCTTTTCAAGGCGCTCGGCCAGCCGGTTGGCGCCGTGCTTGGTGCGGGTGAACACCAGGCTCTGACGCACGTCGCCGTCGACGATCAGACGGGTGAGCAGCGGCTGCTTGCCGGCGGTATCCACGTGATAAACGGAATGGTCGACCAGCTCCGCCGGCGTATTGCGCGGTGACACGTCGATGATCGCCGGATTGGACAGCCAGGTGCGCGCGAGCGTGCGGATTTCCTCGGAAAAAGTGGCTGAAAACATGAGGTTTTGCCGCTGCTTGGGCAGGGCCGCGACGATGCGGCGAATGGCTCGAATGAAGCCCATATCGAGCATGCGGTCAGCCTCATCGAGTACCAGCACCTCGATGCGCGAGAGATCGATGACGCGCGCCTGCAGATGATCGAGCAGCCGTCCGGGGGTGGCGATGACCAGGTCGACGCCCGCCGCGAGCGCCTGGATCTGGGGCTTGGGGCTCACGCCGCCGAAGACCAGCGCGCCGCGTATGGGCAGGTGGCGCGCGAGCGCGCGAAACGACTCGCTGACCTGCGCGGCGAGTTCGCGCGTCGGCACCAGAATCAACGCGCGCGGCGCGCGCTGGGTCGCCGGCTGCGCCTGCAGACGCTGCAATAATGGCAAGGCGAAGGCGGCGGTTTTACCCGTGCCGGTCTGCGCTGCGGCTTGCAGATCGCGGCCCTCGAGGATCAGCGGGATCGCACGGCTCTGAATCGGCGTGGGCTCGGTGTAGCCGAGTTCTGAAACCGCGCGCAGCAAGGCCGGGCACAGTGAAAAGTCCTGAAACAAATAAATACTCCGCAACGGCCTCGCTGCTCAATGCAGCCATCGGTTTGGCGCGTTCATGATTATGGTGAATCGGCGGTGCCAACGGCACCGACAGCGATGGGCTTGCAGGAGGAGCGATAGGATCCCGTTGGTTGAAGGCTGATGATTGCCTTACGGGATGCTGAAGACCTCGGGGCGCGGACCGAACCGCGCATTCGACAAACTCCTGCGCAGCAGTCTAGCTCAATGGCGATCAAAGCGCACGTCGCGACGCTCGGGGCCGAACAGTGCGAGCAAAAACAGCGCGATGGCCACGACCGCGCAGACTCGAGTCAGGGAGTAGGCGTAGTCCGGATGCAGCGCGCTGCCGTGATGCACGGCGATGAGGGACTGCACGGTGGCATTGGAGGCGGCCAGCAGATTGCCCAGTTGATAGACGACGCCGGGAAAGGTCGCCCGTATGCCGGCTGGAGCGAGCTCATTGAGATGCACCGGCACCACGCCCCAGGCCCCCTGCACCATGAACTGCATGACAAAGGCCGCGGTCGCGACAGCCGCGGCGCCCTGGGCGTAGCCCCAGAACGCCACGGCGGGCAACGCGAGGCAGGCCGCCAGCGCGATCGCGCGCCGCCGGCCGATGCGGCCGGACAGAGTGCCGAAGAACAGGCCGCCACAGATGCCGCCGATGTTGTAGATGATTGCGATGCGCGCGATCGCAGCGGTCGAAAAACCGCGCTGCGTGCCGAGGAAAGTCGGATACAGATCCTGCGTGCCGTGGCTGAAGAAATTGAAGACCGTCATGAGCACCACGGCATAAACCGCCAGCAGCCAGTGGCCGCGCAGACCAGCGCGCAGACTCTGTGCCGGCGTGCCGCCGCGGGTGTCACGCCAGGCCGGGGATTCGGGCACCTTGCTGCGTATGAACAGCACGAGCAGCGCTGGTGTGGTGCCGACCATGAACATGCCCCGCCAGCCGATCCGATCCACCAGCAAACCGAACGCGACCGCGGCCAGCAGGTAGCCCGCCGAATAGCCGACCTGCAGTATTCCCGATACCAGTCCGCGCGATCGCGCCGGCGTGGATTCGAACGCCAGGGCTGCGCCCACGCCCCACACCCCGCCCATCCCGATGCCGAACAGCGCACGCAATACGATGAATATCCACAGCGAGGGCGCAAACGCCGAGGTGAACTCCATGATCGAATACAGCAGCACGCTGGCCATGAGCGCCGGGCGTCGGCCGTAATGATCGGCCAGGCGCCCGAACAACAATGCACCGATCGGACGCATGGCCAGGGTAAAGAAGATGGCCCAGGTTACGCTCGTGATATCGGTGCCGAAGTCGCTCGAGATGCGACCGAGCACCATGATCATCATGAAGAAATCAAACGCATCGAGCGTCCAGCCCAGGAAGCACGCGGTCACGACGGCGCGTTGGGTCGGACCCCAGTTTTCACTCGACGACATTCGAAGACCTCGCTCCGATATTCGAGCATGAGCGGCACCACGATCATAGCGTCGGCGCGGCGGCCGCGTCTCGCGCCGCGCGCAAGCGGCGCCGGACGTGGAGCTCAAGCCGTTACAATGCGTCGACGGCACTTGACCGTCGTTTTAGCCGCGGTGAGCTGATGCTGGTGCGTCTGGACAAGGTTTCCCTGGCCTACGGTGCTCGGCCGCTGCTCGATCAGATCTCGCTGCAGATCGATCAGGGCGAGCGGATCGCACTGATCGGCCGCAACGGTGAAGGCAAGTCCTCGCTGCTGCGGCTGCTGCGCGGCGAGAGCGAGCCGGATGCGGGCACGGTGTGGCTGCAGCCGGGGGCTCGCGTCGCCCACCTGGCGCAGGACATCAGCATTGCCTCCTCCGATACGGTCGAAGCATTGGTGCGCCGTGGCCTGCCGCAGCAAGGACAGGCACTGGCCGAATACGAAGCGCTGGCGCAACAGGATTTGCACACCGCGGCGCAACGCCGCCGGCTCGATGAATTGCACGTCGAACTCGACGCCAGCGGCGGCTGGCAGCTCCAGCTGCGGGTCGCGACGGTACTCTCGCGCCTGCAGCTCGACCCCAGCGCTCGCCTGGAGCAGCTCTCGGGCGGCACGCGTCGCCGGGTACTGCTGGGGCAGGCGCTGGTTGCCGACCCGGACCTGCTGCTGCTCGATGAGCCCACCAACCACCTGGATGTCGAGACGATCGAGTGGCTCGAGCAGTTTCTGCTCGAGTTCCGCGGCGCGCTATTGTTCGTGAGCCACGATCGTACTTTCATCAATCGGCTCGCCACACGCATGGTCGAGCTCGATCGCGGCGTGCTCACGGTCAGCGACGGCGACTACGACGCCTATGTGCGCTTCAAGGCGAGCGCGCTCGCGATCGAGGCACAGCATCAGGCGCTGTTCGACAAGAAGCTGGCACAGGAGGAAATCTGGATTCGTCAGGGCGTCCAGGCCAGGCGCACGCGCAACGAGGGCCGGGTACGCGCGCTGCACGCCTTGCGGGCGGAGCGGCGTGCGCGGCGCGAGCGCAGCGGCCGCATCGAGCTCGAAACCGCCGCGACGAACGAGTCCGGATCGTTGGTATTCGAGGCCGAGCGCCTCGGCATCGAGTTCGCAGGCAAGAGCGTGATCCGGGATTTCTCGGTGCGCATCATGCGCGGGGATCGCATCGGCCTGGTCGGCCCGAACGGCGTCGGCAAGAGCACGCTGATCAAGGCGCTGCTGGGCGAGTTGCAGCCCACGCACGGCGAGGTACGCCGCGGCAGTCGCCTGGAAGTCGCCTATTACGACCAGGAACGCAGTCAACTCGAACTCGATGCATCGGTGATGCAGAACGTCAGCGGGCGCAACGATCAGGTGATGGTCAATGGTCAAAGCCGGCATGTGGCGGGATATCTGCGCGATTTTCTGTTTCGGCCCGAACAGCTCAATACACCCGCGCGCGCGCTATCGGGCGGGGAGCGCAATCGCCTCTTGCTGGCGCGGCTATTCGCGCGCCCGGTGAATCTGCTGGTCATGGATGAGCCCACCAATGACCTCGATATCGACACGCTCGAACTGCTGGAGGAATTCGTCGCCGACTTTCCGGGCACGCTGCTGCTCGTGAGCCACGACCGGGCATTCCTCGATCATGTGGTCACGAGCCTGCTGGTATTCGAAGGTGACGGCGCCGTACGCGAATTCGTCGGCGGCTACAGCGACTGGATACGATACCGGCGCCAGCAGTCGCAGCAAGCCTCGCCGGCAGTGGGGCCAGCGGCCGTGGGCGTAGCCGCGCCGAGTGTGCTACTGGCAGGCGCGCATCGCGTGCGCAAGCTGTCCTACAGGGATCAGCGCGAGTTATCCACGCTGCCCGAGCGCCTGCAGGGACTCGAAGCCGAGAAGCTGAGCCTTGAATCCGAGCTGGCGGAGGCTTCACTGTATGAGGGTACGCCTCAAGCGCTGCACGTTCGCTTGCAGCGTCTTGCCGCGATCGCGAGTGAACTGGAGTCGGGCTATGCGCGCTGGGCCGAACTCGACGCGATGAGCGTCGCCTCGCAGTAGAGCAGCGCGTACCGGCGCAAATAGCGGCCACGGGCCGGTCCATTTGTGCTAGAGTGCTAAGGTTAACAGGCGGGCTGCTGAGCTTCGCCGCCCCGCGTTTCGCGACTCTATCGGCTTTGCGAGGGGATGTCCCACCAACCAATCCGGAGGCGAGCTTGGCCAAGCCGTCGGCGATCGAGCCCAAATCATGAAGCTCGCAGCGCGCAAGAATGCAACAGTCGATGAGCAACGTCGCTACCAGCGCCAGCACGACCGCGACCGCGCTCCGGCGCTGCGTACCGTCTTTCCGGAAGTCTCGCAACTGAGCATCGAGCTCGCGTTCGCGGACCGCAGCGGCACGATGCACAAGGAGCCGGCACCCTCATCGCAGTCGCATGCGTTCTACCCGCCTGCTCGCGCCTTCTTTCGTTTCACCTGTCCCTGTGCCGACTGCAATGGCGAATTCGATCTGAGCGTCAGCGTTGCCCAGGTCGCCGCTTCAAGCGGTCGCGCCAGCCGGTCCGCAACGGCCAAGCTGCAGTGCACCGGTGTGCGCGCGCGCGATCGCGTGACCGGCTCGAGTTGCCCTATCGAGCTTACTTGCCGCATCGTAGCCAAGGCCGCCTCATGAATACATCACGCGAGTTGCTCCCCTTCGCCGGTGAGCCGAGTTCGGAATTTCGCGAGCGCCTGGCGCGGCAGCAGGCCGCGACGCTCGAGCGACGTCAACAGGCGCTGGTCGAGCAGGCTTCCACTCTCAATACACCGCAGGCGCGCATCCGGATCTGGGAACAACTGCACGCCATCACACTGCCGCGCGACAGCGCTCACCGCCTCATCAATATCATTGCGGCCAATACCGGACTGACCGTCGCGCAGGTTCGCGCCGAGCAATTGCAGCGCGCCGCGGGTCCCGAGACCAGCGTGAATGCGGCTGGCGCTGCCGCAGCCGTCGAGCCAGCGGCCGGCATACGGGACGCCCAAGTCTGAGCCGACCGGGTTGATGAGCGCACAGGTTTT
>JBELAR010000028.1:0-18415 GCA_049508555.1 Steroidobacteraceae bacterium | reverse complement strand
CGGAACTGGACTACACCGACTTCGGCCGTGCCTACAGCGGTATCAACTATGCCGATACCGATGGCGTGGGCCTGTTCGCTCTGGGTTTTCTGCCCATACCCGTGGTGGATCTCTTCGGCAAGGTGGGGCTGGTCAACTGGCGTACCGATGCCAATTCCCCGCTCTATGGGTTCCACCGCACGGGCTCGGATCTGGGCTATGGTTTCGGTGCCGGCACGAGCTGGGGCACTCTCGGCGTGCGCGTCGAATACGAGCGGTACGAGGTTGTGCGTGCCAGCGACATGGGGCTTGCGTCGGTCGGGCTGGTCTGGACGTTTCTGTAGCGAAAAAAAGACAATCCAGACGGCAACTGTATGAAAATTAACATAAATTAATAGCCCCAGCCGCTGAACTTAACGATACCTCCGTGCTCCAATCCCAATGAGTGCGATGCACTCCCCGCTTCCCTCCCTAGGCGGGTTAGATCCGGCGCGTAGAGACCCGCACCGGGTTTACTCTGGCCCCGGCAGTCAAAAAGATTGTCGGGGCTTTTCTTTGTCCGACTTGAGCCAGGCATCGAGCCGGCCCCGTGCTGCATCGAGACCGAGCCCGCTGCGCGCAGAGAACAGCTGGGCCGAGCCGCGCTCCCCCAATTGTTGCTGCGTGCGCCGCAAAATCTGCGCCATCTCGGCGCGCTTGAGCTGATCGGCCTTCGAGAGCAGCACATGCACCGGCTGCTCGATGTCGCGGGCCCAGGCCAATAGCTGCTCATCCCCTGCCAGGATGCCGCGTCGCGCATCGACCACCAGCATCAAACCCCGCAGCGAGTCTCTGGGCGCCAGCGCTTCGATCAGCTCGCCCCAGCTCTCGCGCTCGGTGCGCGGACCCTGGGCATAACCGTAGCCGGGCAGATCGATGAGGCGCTCACCGGGCGCGAGCTCGAAGAAGTTCACGAGCCTTGTGCGCCCTGGAGTCTTGCTGGTGCGGGCCAGGGCGCGCCGAGCCGTGATGACGTTGATGGCGGTGGACTTGCCGGCGTTGGAGCGCCCGCAGATCGCCACTTCCGCGCCCAGATCGGGCGGAAACTGCGCGGCGGCCGCGGCGCTGAATAGAAAATGCGCTGCCGGGTAGAGGCTCAAGCGCCGCGCTCGTACCGCGTTGAAATAGGACGCCGGACTCTGGTGTACAATTCTTCGACCCCTTTGCCCTGCAAAGAAAAGCCGCCCTCAGGCCGGAGCTGTCTGCATATGAGTCCGATGACGCGATGGCTGTGCATAGTACTGGCAGTCTGCGCTGCGCCAGCGACCCTGGCCAAGGGTTCCGCTGAAGCCGGTGCCACCAAAACAGCCGTCTGCCTCGCCTGCCATGGTGCGAGCGGCAACAGCGTCAATCCGGTATGGCCGAGCCTCGCCGGACAGAATCCGGCGTATCTGTCCGAGCAGCTCAAGGCGTTCCGCTCGACGGCGCGCATCAACAGCGCCGGTCTCATGACCGGTATCGCGGGCGCCTTGAGCGATCAGGACATCGAGGATCTGGCCGCGTACTACTCGCAGCAGACGCCCGCGGGCCAGGAGGCCGATCCGTCCACCGTGCAGAGCGGCGAGAACCTCTATCGCGGCGGGGATCGCGAACGCAATATTCCGGCCTGCACCGCCTGTCACGGCCCCGTCGGCCTCGGCAATCCAGCGGCCGCCTATCCGGCGCTACGTGCGCAGCACGCCGAGTACGTGGCGAAGGAACTCAACGACTATGCCACCGGACAGCGCTATGCCAAAAATGCCAAGGGCGAAACCCAGGGCGACAGCAACGCGGTGATCATGGACGCGATCGCCGCCAGGCTGACGATCAACGATATGAAGAGCCTCGCCTCGTACGTCCAGGGCATGCGCTGATCTCAATGAAGCACACCATCGCGCTGATGTTGCTCGTCACGAGCCTGGCGGCCTGCGCGCGCGAGAACCCGTCAGCACCCGCCGCCGCGAGTCCGGCGGCCAGCTCGGTCGCCGCCACCCCGGCGGCGCCAGTCGCGGTCACACCCGCACACAGTCCCGGCGATCTGGTCGCCGCGGCGGCGACGCAGCAGGAAGGAGCCGATACCGGCGCGGCCGCCGACAATGGCGAGAGCGCACTCGAGCGCATCGCGGCGCTGCCGCGCGAGGGCCAGTTGCCTGCGGGCAAGTGGGTCCCGGGCACGAACTACAAGGTCATCGCACCGGCCCAGCCTACCGATGTGAGCCCGGGCAAGGTCGAAGTGCTCGAGATGTTCTGGTACGCCTGCCCGCACTGTTATGCACTCGATGGACTCATCGAGAGCTGGCGCAAGAACAAGGCCCCGTATATCGATTTCACGCGCGTGCCCGTGACCTGGGACGAGGTGCACCGCGCCCACGCCCGGCTCTTTTACACCCTGCAGGCCCTGCACCAGCTCGACGCGTTGCACTCGCGGGTGTTCGAGGAGATCCATGTCAAGGGCGACCCGCTGTTCGTGCAGGGCGATGAGGCGGGCACACAGCGCGAGGATGTGCAATTCGCCCGGGCCAATGGCATCGATGGGGCAGAATTTCTCAAAGCCTACAATTCTTTCGCAGTGGAGACCGATCTGGAAAAAGCGGACGATCTGGTGCGCCGCTACAAGATCGAGGCGGTGCCCACGTTCGTGATCGACGGCAAATACTCGACCGACGTGGCGCAGGCCGGCGGTCAGGAGCGGCTGATCCAGCTCATCAATGATCTGGCCGCCAGCGAAAAGCAACACTGACAGGCGAGGGAACGCGATGCCACCAGGCCAAGGCAAGGGCTACAGTTCACCGGCGACCCGCGGTTGGGGTAGGCTTGCGGGCCACGCCGCGCCCGTAGCTCAGCTGGATAGAGTGGCAGCCTCCGAAGCTGCAGGTCGTGGGTTCGAATCCCGCCGGGCGCGCCAGACTGATCTGCACACGCAATCGTTGTTGCCACGCGCGCAGTTCGAGCCGATCGCGCCGGACGCGACCGTGTTGCCCGGCTTCGCCACCGGGGAAGCCGACGCACTGTGCGCGCAGTTGCAGGAGCTGCTGCTCACGAGCCCCTGGCGCCATATGCTGACCCCAGGGGGCCAGCGCATGTCGGTCGAGATGACGAACTGCGGCCGCGTCGGCTGGATCTCCGATCGGGCGGGCTACCGCTACCAGAGCATCGATCCGCAGAGCGGCCGGCAGTGGCCGCCGATGCCCGCGGCCTGGTCCAAGCTCGCCACGCGCGCGGCCGCGGCGGCGGGCTTTGCGCGCTTCGAACCCGATGTCTGCCTGGTCAACCGCTACATACCCGGCGCACGCCTGAGCCTGCATCAGGACCGTAACGAGCGCGACTTCGCCGCCCCGGTGGTGTCGGTGTCACTGGGATTGCCCGCGCTGTTTTTGTTCGGCGGGATGCAGCGCGAGGATCCGACGCGACGCATCGTCCTGTTTCATGGCGACGTCGTGGTCTGGGGCGGCACTCTGCGCCTGGCTTTCCATGGCGTGCAGCCCATCGCAGACGGCGAGCATGCCGCGACCGGCCGCTGCCGCATCAATCTGACTTTTCGTCGGGCCCTATAGGGAGCACCCCGTGAGCAACCCCGTCAGCCAGCAGGACTCGCAGTTCATCAATGTTTTCAGCACCGTGATCGGCATTCTGGTGGCCATCACCCTGTTGCTGCTCGCATTCGCGCGCGGGGTCGCCAGCCGCACGCAGGATCTGGCGGTCTATTCCGATCCCGCCTATGTGCAGAGCGTGCAGCAGCGCCTGGAGCCCTTCTCGCACGAGGCGATCGCGGGTCACGACAACACGGCCTTCACGATCGCGGCCCCGGCCGGCGCCGCGGCCGCACCCGCGCTCGCCGTGCCCAAGGATGGCAAGTCGCTGTTCGAGGCGGTGTGCAGCTCCTGTCACAGCACGGGCCTGGCCGGTGCGCCCAAGGCGGGCGATAAATCGGTCTGGGGCCCGCGCATTGCGCAGGGCAAGGCGACGCTCTATCAGCACGCGCTCAACGGCTACAACGGCAAGGCCGGTATCATGCCTGCCAAGGGCGGCCGCACCGATCTGCCGGACGATCTGATCAAGCAGGGCGTGGACTACCTCGTATCCCTCGCGCAGTGAGCCGGCCCACAGGCGCGAAAGTCAGGCCGCTCAACACAGGCCCCTAAGGCGCCGCCGGCTCGGCGAGCGCCCGGCGCAATTGCAGGGCCTCGGCCAGATGGGGCGCCTCGATGCTCTCGCTGCCGGCCAGATCAGCGATGGTTCGTCCCAGGGACAGCAATCGATGGATCCCTCTGCCTGAGAGCGCGAGCCTCTGGGCGCTGCGCCCCAGGAGTTGTTCGGCCGCAGGGGGCAGGGCGCAGCAGGAGCGCAATTGCGCCGCGCTCAGGCGCGCGCTCAAACACCCCGAGCGCCATAGCCGCCATTCGCGCGCCAGTCTCACCTGCTCGGCCGCATCCGGCACCTCCGCGCTCGCCAGGGCGTTCGCGCGGCACGGGGCCGTGAATTCACCGGCCGCGAGCCGCGGGACTTCGATGCGGATGTCGATGCGATCGAGCAGCGGCCCCGAGATTCGCTGCCGGTAGCGCTCGATGCGCGAGGCACTGCAACGGCAGGCCTGCGCCGCATCTCCCAGATAGCCGCAGGGGCAGGGGTTCATGGCGGCGATGAGCTGAAACTGCGCCGGCAGCTCGAGCCGCGCTGCGGCCCGCGCGATCGTGATGGCACCACTCTCCATGGGCTCGCGCAGCGATTCGAGCACTCGGCGATCGAATTCCGGCAACTCATCGAGAAACAGTACGCCGCGATGCGCCAGACTGATCTCCCCGGGCCGGATCAGCGGTCCGCCGCCCACGATGGCGTGCGCCGAGGCCGTATGATGCGGGGCACGAAACGGGCGCAGGGTCCAGCGCCGCGCATCGAGCCTGAGACCGGCCATCGAGGCTACGCTCGCCACTTCCAGCGCCTCAGCTCCCGACAAGGGTGGCAACAACGCGGGCAGCCGTGCGGCCAGCATGCTCTTGCCACTGCCTGGAGGCCCGATCATCAGCAGGCTATGACCGCCGGCGGCAGCGATGAGCAGGGCGCGCTTGGCCTGCCAGTGACCCACGACATCACCGAATGGACCGGCCGCACGGATCGGATCCGGCCGCGCATCGTCGCTCGCTGCCCCGAGCTCGCCGCAACCCGCGCTCAGGGCGCCATCGCTGTGTGCAGGCTGTGCCAGCCGCGCGGCCGCAGCGCGCAGATCCGCGGCCGCAAAGGCCGCCGCGTGACCGCTCAGGCGCACTTCCTCGCTGTTGCCTGCCGGCACGATCAGTGCGTGGCCCGCGCGCTCGGCCTGCAATGCCGCGAGGAACATGCCACCCACCGGCTTGAGTTCACCGGCCAGCCCGAGCTCGCCGTAACATTCGTAGAGCCGCCGCGTGCTCGAGCGCAATTGCGCACTCGCGAGCAACAACGCCAGAGCGATGGGCAGATCAAAGCGTCCGCCGCGCTTCTGGAGCTCCACGGGGGCCAGATTGACCGTGATGCGTCCGGCGGGGAACTCGAAGCCCGAGCTCAAGAGCGCGGCTCGAACACGCTCGCGACTCTCGCGCACGACGGGCGCCGGCAGTCCGACGATCGTACAACTGGGCAGGCCGTTGCCCAGGTGCGCCTCGACCTGGACTAACGGCGCCTCCAGCCCGAGCTCGGCGCGGCTGAGCACTCGCGCTACGCTCGGAGGACCGGCCACCCGTGAGACTCAGTCCGAGACGGGTGGAATGGCCTGCTGCAGGTCCGCGATGCGCTGCTCCAGCTCGGCGATGCGCTGCTCGAGCTGCTCGAGGCGCGCTCGCGTGCGCTCGAGCACCTGAGTCTGGACGTCGAACTCGCTGCGGGTGGTCAGATCCAGCTTGCCCAAAGTGGACTGCAACACCGCGCGGAAATTGCCCTCGATATCCCGTCGCATGGTGCGGGCGGCCTCCGGCAGCCCGTCGATCAGGCGCTTGACGATCTCGTCGATACGCGGATTTTCCATTTTCCCTTCTCTCCACCGGGGCTCGCCGGACGTGTGCATGGCAACTGGCCCGTCCCCGCGCACTATAATCGGGCAACGGCGCCACCAGCTTAGCCAAATTGTTCCATCGCTGCGCTGTCGTGTGGGCAAGCGGCTGGATTTACCCGTGTATTGGCCGTGGCATGCTTTCTGCACCATAGGACCCGCGGCTCTTGCAGCACGACCTCAAGGCTACCCGCACAGAAAGCTGCACGGCAGCAGGGATTTCGCGCCATTACCTTACGAAATGCACATCATGAAAATGATCACCGCGGTCGTGCGGCCTTTCAAGCTGGACGAGCTGCGGCAGGCCATTGCCCAGCTGGGCGTACAGGGCGTTACGGTCACTGAGGTGTATGAAGCACAGTTCGGGCCCAGAGCAAAGATCGAAATCGCAGTAGAGGACGCCATCGTCGAACCCGTGCTGGAAGCGATCGCCAATGTCGCCCGCACGGGACGCACGGGCGACGGCCGCATATTCGTCGGGGAGCTCGAACAGGCCATTCGAATCCGCACTGGAGAGACCGGTACGGCCGCGACCTGAGGGGACCGCAGCGTTTTGTGGCGCTTTCTTAGCGCTTTCTTAGCCGCATCGGTTCGTGACTTCAGTAAAGATAGATAACGAATTGAATCGCTCCAGGGAGTCGCACGCTATGCATACGGGTCCGAGCACACACTCATACCGGCGCCCCAAGGCGCGCGTCGTCGCCACGCTGCTGGCCGCGCTCATTCTGGCGCTGATCGCGGTGGCAAATCCGTCTCGGGTCAGTGCCGAGGACGCGGCCCCAGCGCCGGCCGCTGATGCCACCGCGGCCGATGCCACCGCGGCCGATGCCACCGCGGCCGCGCCTGCCGCAGCCGCCA
The DNA here is from genome assembly GCA_049508555.1 of Steroidobacteraceae bacterium. Taxonomy (GTDB): domain Bacteria; phylum Pseudomonadota; class Gammaproteobacteria; order Steroidobacterales; family Steroidobacteraceae; genus FEN-1191. Next base: position 11,541 of record JBELAR010000028.1, on the reverse strand, counting down.
CGGCAGCGCCCACACTCACCGAGCCGGCGATCGTGAAGTTCTCGGACATCAATTCCGGCGATACCGCCTGGATGCTGACCTCCGCGGCCCTCGTGCTCCTGATGACAATCCCCGGCCTGGCGCTGTTCTACGGCGGCATGGTCCGCAAAAAGAACATCCTCGCGACGCTCACACAGAGCTTCGTGATTACCTGCCTGGTCACCGTACTGTGGTATGTCGTGGGCTACTCACTCGCCTTCACGCCGGGCAGCACGGCCTATCTGGGCGGCTTCGGCCGCATGTTCCTGAGCGGCGTCGTCTATCTGCACGATGAGATGAAGCTCAGCGTCTCGCACTTGGGTCCCACGAGTCCCGAAACTGTCTATTCGATGTTCCAGCTCACCTTTGCCATCATCACGCCGGCATTGATCTGCGGCTCCTTTGCCGAGCGCATGAAATTCTCCGCATTGATCTGGTTCATGTGCATCTGGCTGATCACGGTCTACTGCCCCATCGCGCACTGGGTCTGGGAACCCTCGGGTTGGCTCGCGGTCAAGGGCGTGCTCGACTTCGCCGGCGGCACGGTCGTGCACATCAATGCGGGCATAGCCGGTCTCGCGGCCGCGCTCATGCTCGGCAAGCGCCAAGGCCTGGGCAAAGATTCCATGGCACCCTCCAACCTGACTCTGACCTTCATCGGAGCCTCACTGCTCTGGGTCGGCTGGTTCGGCTTCAATGCGGGCTCAGCCGTCGCCGCCGACGGCCGAGCGGGCATGGCGATGCTGGCGACGCAGATCGCGACCGCCAGCGCCGCGCTGGCCTGGATGTTCACGGAGTGGGCCACCAAGGGGAAGCCGAGCGTGCTCGGCATCTGCTCGGGCGCCGTCGCCGGCCTCGTGGCGATCACGCCGGCCTCGGGCTACGTCGGCCCCACCGCCTCGATCATCATCGGTGTCGCCGCAGGCGTGATCTGCTATATCGCCTCGACCTCGGTCAAGCGCGCCTTCGGCTACGATGATTCGCTCGACGCCTTCGGCGTGCACTGCATCGGCGGCATCGTCGGCGCACTGTTGACCGGCGCGCTGGCGAGCAAAGAGATCTGCGGCGTCGATGGCTCGGTACTCACGCAGCTCTGGGGCGTGGGCTCGACGCTGATCTACGGCTTCATCATGAGCCTGATCATTCTCAAGGTCATCGATGCCACCCTCGGGCTGCGCGTCACGGCGGACGAGGAGCAACAAGGCCTCGATATCGCCATGCACGGCGAGAGCCTCGAATAGGCCCGCCAGGCGAGACCATGGGTGCGGCAACCGGCCGCTGAGAGGGGGGCTGAATGTCCCCCTGGCCCCGCCTGGGGCCTTTCTGGCCTTGCCGGGGCGTATCTTATGTGACGCAAATCACGATCCCGCGCTAGAGTATGGGCCGATACTATGGACTCCGCAGGAGACGTCCCGATGCGCCGTGCCGCCGCCATCGCCATGCTTGTGTGTCTGCCGATGAGTGCGGCGATCGCCGACGTCTATCGTTCCGTGGATGCGCAGGGCAAAGTCGTCTACAGTGACACCCCTACCGCGGGCTCAGAGCTGGTTCACGTCCAGAATCTACATGCCCAGATAAATCCCACGGCTGCCAGCCCGAGCGCCAATCGCGCGGCGGCCAATGGCACCACAGCCGCGGCGGCGAGCGCAGCCGGAGCAGGCTCAGCGCCAAAATCTACCGATCCGGTGCACGATCAGCTCGCGCAGCAGGCGGCGCAGCAAGCCGTGGACCGGGACCTGGCGGCGACCCGCGCCGAGCAGTGCACGAAGGCAACCGCTGATTACAATTCATCGGTGGAGGCTCGCCGCATCTATCGGAACGGTCCCGATGGCGAGCGCGAGTACCTCACGGACGCGCAAGCGGACGAGCAGCGTCTGAATCTGCGTCTGGCGATGGAAACCGCCTGCAACACGCAGTCCCAGTAACACTGCTGCCAGTACCGCTCCTGCGGGTATAGCTCGCCGGCGCGCCAGCGATCGGATCGATCGGTTATGCTGCGTCCATGCGCATCGAGTTCACCAAGATGCATGGTCTCGGCAACGATTTTATCGTGCTCGATCTTCCCGCCGATGCCACGTTGCCGACCCCGGAACAGTGGCGCGCGCTCGCGAATCGGCATACCGGCGTCGGCTTCGATCAAGCGCTGGTGCTGCAGCCGCCGCGCCGCCAGGGCACCGATGCGTTCTACCGGATCTTCAATGCCGACGGCGGCGAGGTCGAGCAGTGCGGCAATGGCGCGCGCTGCGTCGCCGCGTTGTTGCACGAGCGCGGCCGCAATGGCGCGGAGACGATTGCGATCGACAGCTCCGGCGGCCTGCTGCGCGCGCGCGTGCTGAGCCACGATCGGGTGGCCGTCGATCTGGGCGTGCCGAACTTCGATCCCAAATCCCTGCCCTTCGATGTGCCCGCGCAGAATGCCAGCTACACGTTGAATGCGGCCGGCGAGAGCATCGAGGTCGGCGCGGTTTCGATTGGCAATCCACACGCGGTATTGCGCGTCCTGGACGTCGAGAGCGCGCCGGTGGAACGAATCGGTCGCGCCTTGCAGGCCAACGTGCACTTTCCGCGGCAGGTCAACGTGGGCTTCATGCAACTGCTCGACATCTCCCACATCGCTCTGCGCGTCTACGAGCGCGGCGCGGGCGAAACTCTGGCCTGCGGCACGGGTGCCTGTGCCGCGGTAGTCGTGGGTCGAAACCTCGGATTGCTCGGCGCGGACGTCGAGGTGCGTATGCCGGGCGGGATGTTGAGCGTACACTGGGACGGCCCGGGACAGTCCGTATGGATGACTGGACCGGCGCGGCGAGCCTTCGAGGGACACCTGGATTTGTAGGAGAGAGACAGGATGACGAGCAATCAGGTGCGCGGCATCGCTGCGGAGGCCACCGACGAACAGGCGGTCGCGCAGTTCCTGCAGCATCACACCGATTTCTTCGAGCGCCACCCGCATTTGCTGGCACGCATGCGCGTGCAGCACACGCGCAATGCCTCGACCGTCTCGCTGATCGAGCGCCAGGTCGAAGTGCTGCGCGAGCGCTACCAGGCGCAGGAGCAGAAGCTGGCCGAGTTCGTGCGCGTCGCGCGCGCGAACAACGTGCTGGCCGAGAAAGTGCATCGCTTCACGCGCCGGCTGCTATGCACCAGCGACCGCGCCCAGGCAATTATCCAGATCGAGGCGAGTCTGCGCGAGGATTTCGACACCTTTCATGCGCTGCTCGTGCTGAGCGCGGGTCGCGAGACCGCGACGCCGGACACGGCCCGATTCGTGCGTACGGTGAACGCCGAGGATGCCAACTATCGCAGCTTCGAGAGCCTGTTCGCAGCCTCCAAGCCGCGCTGCGGCCAGATTCGCGACACCCAGCGCGAATTCCTGTTCGCCGCCGAGGCGCCGAACATCGGCTCGGTGGCGTTGATTCCCCTCGGTGGCCAGCCCGCCCTCGGGCTACTGGCCTTGGGCAGCGTCGATCGCGATCGCTTTCATCCGGGCATGAGCACGGAGTTTCTCTCGCGCATGGGCGAGCTGATCAGCGACGCGCTGGCGCGACCCTAAGGCTCGCGCGCATCGCGCGGCCTGGCCGCAGCATTCATGACACCTGAGGCCGAGCAGTGGCTGGAGCGCTTCGAGCGCTGCCTGGTCACGGAGCGGCGCCTGTCCGCGCACACCGTGATCGCCTATCGTCACGATCTCAAGGCGCTGCATGATTGGTGCGTGCGCGCGCAGATCGCACAATGGCAAAGCCTCGATCACGAGCACGTGCGCCGCTTCGCCGCGCAGAGCCATGCGCGCGGTCTGCAGGGCCGCAGCATTCAGCGCCGGCTCGCCGCCACGCGCACGTTCTTCGGCTTCCTGCAGCGCGAGGGCGTGATCAAGCGCAATCCGGCGCTCGAGATACCGAGCCCCAAGGCGAGCCGGCGGCTGCCGCAGACGCTGGACGTCGATCAGATGGCGCGCCTGCTCGCGCTCGAGCCCGGCGACGCCTTGCAGGTGCGGGATCTGGCGCTCATGGAGCTGTTCTATTCCAGCGGCCTGCGGCTCAACGAGCTCATCTCACTGCGCCTCAAGGACCTGGATCTCGCCGCGGGCCAGGTGCGCGTCATGGGCAAGGGCCGCAAGGAGCGCATCGCGCTCATCGGCTCCAAGGCCGTCACGGCGCTGCGCCTCTGGCTCTTGCAACGCCACGGCATGGCTCGCGCGGGCGTCGACGCCTTGTTCGTGGCGCGCCACGGCGGGCGCTTGGGTGCGCGCGCGGTACAGCTGCGCGTGGCCGCGCTGGCGCGCGCCCAGGGCCTGCCGCAGCATGTGCATCCGCACCTGTTCCGGCATTCCTTCGCGACCCATCTGCTTGAATCCAGTCGTGATTTGCGCGGCGTGCAGGAATTGCTGGGCCACGCCAACATAGGCACCACGCAGGTCTATACGCACCTTGATTTCCAGCACCTCGCCCGCACATACGAACAGGCCCATCCGCGCGCCAAACGCCGCAGTTGAGGCAACCCCATGAGTGCGCAATTCGATCCCCACGCTACGACCATCCTCGCCGTCCGCCGCAATGACACCATTGCGCTCGGCGGCGATGGCCAGGTGACGCTCGGCAATACCGTCATGAAGGGCAACGCGCGCAAAGTGCGGCGCCTCTCCAATGGCAAGGTACTGGCCGGCTTCGCCGGCGGCACCGCCGATGCGTTCACGCTGTTCGAGCGTTTCGAAGGCAAGCTCGAGAAGTACGGGAATCTGACCCGTGCGGCGATCGAGCTGGCCAAAGACTGGCGCGCCGATCGGTATCTGCGCCGGCTCGAGGCGCTGTTGCTCGTGGGCGATCCGCAGAATCTGTTCATCGTCTCGGGCAACGGCGATGTGATCGAGCCAGAGTTCGCCGCGGTCGCGATCGGTTCGGGCGGCCCATACGCACAGGCCGCCGCGCGCGCACTGAGCGAGAACACCGAGCTCGATGCGCGCACGATCGTCGAGCGCGCACTCGGTATCGCCGCCGACATCTGCATCTACACCAACCGCAACCTCGTGATCGAGGAGCTGCGCGCATGACGCCTCAGGCCATCGTGCAGGAGCTCGACAAGCACATCGTCGGGCAGGCTGCGGCCAAACGCGCCGTGGCAATCGCGCTGCGCAACCGCTGGCGACGCATGCAGGTCGGGGAGCCGCTGCGCCAGGAGATCACGCCCAAGAACATCCTGATGATCGGTCCTACCGGCGTGGGCAAGACCGAGATCGCCCGCCGGCTCGCACGCCTGGCACAGGCCCCGTTCGTGAAGGTCGAGGCCACGAAATTTACCGAGGTCGGCTATGTCGGGCGCGAGGTCGATTCCATCATCAAGGAACTCGCCGACGTGGCGGTCAAGATGACGCGCGAGCTCGAGCTCGCGCGCGTGAGCGAGGATGCAAGCGGTGCAGCGGTTGAACGCGTGCTCGACGCCTTGTTGCCCAAGGCCCGCATGCTCGGCTTCTCGACCGATGAGCCGGCAGTGCCGCGCGACGCCGAGACGCGCGCCAAGTTGCGCGAGCTGCTCAAGCGCGGGGAGATCGACGATCGCGAGGTGGAGATCGAGGTGCGCTCATTACCCGGAGGCGTAGACATCATGGCGCCGCCCGGCATGGAGGAGATGCAGCAGCAGCTCCAGTCCGTGCTGTCCAATCTTGGCGGCAGCCGCACGCGTACGCGGCGCGTGAAGGTGCGCGAAGCCCTCAAGCTCATGCTCGAGGAGGAAGCCGGCAAGCTCATCAACGAGGAGGAGCTCAAGGCGCGCGCACTGAGCAACGCCGAGCAGAACGGCATCGTCTTCATCGATGAGATCGACAAGATCGCGCGCCGGCAGGAGACCATCGGCGCCGACGTCTCACGCGAGGGCGTGCAGCGCGACCTGCTGCCGCTCGTGGAAGGCTGCAGCGTCAATACGAAATACGGCTCACTCAAGACCGATCACATCTTGTTCATCGCTTCGGGCGCTTTCCACATGTCCAAGCCGGCGGACCTGATTCCGGAGCTGCAGGGACGCTTTCCGATACGCGTCGAGCTCGATTCACTCACCGTCGAGGACTTCGTTCGCATCCTGACGGAGCCGGATGCCTCGCTGACGGCGCAGTACCGGGCGTTGCTCGGTACCGAGCGGCTCGAGCTCGAGTTCACGAGCGATGGCGTGAGACGCATCGCGGAGATCGCGCACCAGGTCAACGAGCGCACGGAGAACATCGGCGCCCGCCGGCTGCATACGGTCATGGAACGGCTGCTCGAGACGGTATCCTTCGAGGCCAGCGAGCGCGGGGAATCGGCGTTACGCGTCGATGCGCATTATGTCGATGAGCATCTCGGCAGCCTGGCACAGGATGAGGATCTGAGCCGCTATATACTCTGAGCTCATTTGCGGGTCGTGGCCCGCTTGACGACGGGTTTGTTCTTGTCCGGATCCTTCGGCCGGCTCTTGCCGAAGGAGCCGCGATAGATCTTGCCGCGCCGCGTCTTGCGATCACCTTTACCCACGTGCTTGAGCTCCTGCTTCACTCGCGCCAATCGAGCGCGGCGGCAGTCTATCACTGCGCGCTTGAGGCCGGGCACTCGCCGGGCGAGCGCAGTCCGGCGCGCGCTTAGCGCTTGGAACCACCAAATACCAGCAGCGCTGCACCAGCGACCACCGCGCCGATGCCGAGCCAGGTCGGCACGTCCACGGATTGCGTTTTCGAGACCGAGAGCTCGAGTGAGCCGACTTTGGCCGCGTGGGTATCCGAGTTATAGCTGAAGCGGTGGTATACGAGTCCCAGCACTCCGGCGGCGATCAATGCCACTGCCAATACTCTCAATGCGCTCATGCCGCGTTTCCTTATGGGTAGGACTGCACGGCAGTGTAGCAGCGCGCGCACTGAGCCGTGCAGCGGGGCTCAGGCGCGGCTAGATCATGTCCGCATGCGCCTGGAGGCGGCGTTCGAGGCGGCTGCGATGGACCAGGCCACGCACCCGGGCACGATCCGGCGCCTCCCCCTCGAGCACCACGAGATGATTCACGCCGGCGCCCTCGAAGATCTCGAGCAGGTCGCGCACCCTGGACTCCTGAACGGTCTGCCAGTCGATGGCCGGCATGTCGTGTGCGGGCGTCATGCGCTCGGCCACGCGTGTGGCGCTGCTGCCGTCCATGGCCTGCGCATCCTCGGCGGTGATCAGACCCACGACCGTGAGCTGGCGCACGACCAGGAATGCTCGCACCCCGAGCCGGAACATCTGATCGAGCGCCTCGTCGAGCGCGCAATCCTCGGCCATCGTGAGCGGCGGCTCCTCGACGAAATCGGTCACGGCCCGCGCGGCGGGATCGCTGGCCTTGAGGGGACGCAGGTCGGTGCGCGCGCGCAGTGATGCGGCACGCTCATAGGCTCGTCGAGCTGAGAGCAGATAGGCTCGTTGCACGGTGATCTCCTGCCTCGTGAATGCCCTCAAGTGGACGACGTGCAGGAGGCGAAGTTCCACCGTGTCATCCATGATTCACACTTGTTAATCAAACGGTAATGCGCCGGCGGCCGCGGCCGCGGCCTCAAGGCCGATCGAGAAACGCACTGATGATCGGATTGAGCCACTCGGGGCGCCCCGAGAATGTGCCGTGATCGGTGCCGGGCAGTACCAGCAGCTCGGCCAACGGCAGGCTGTGATAGATCTGCAGCGTGTGCTCGAGCGTGATCGCATCGCGATCCCCTGAGATCAGCAGTACCGGCTTCTGGATCGTGGCCAGCAGGTCGGGACTGAGCTCGGCGATCGTGGGTGAATTGAGCCAGAGCTGCGTGAGCTTCTCATCGACCGTCTTGGGTTTGGGCGTCTGTGCCGCACGCAGGCCGTCACGCTGCTCGCTCGTCAGGCCCTCGGGCGCAATGTTCACGCCGCTGATCACCAGACGTCGCACGAGCTCGGGATGCCGCACCGCCAGCATGAGCGCGAGAATGCCGCCGTCGCTGAAGCCCATCACGTCGACGTTATGCAATTTGAGCAGCTGCAGCACGGCCGCGGTGTCCTGCATCATGCCCGTGTAGGTCAGGGGTCCGGCCACGTCGGGGCTGTGTCCCTGACCGACCTGGTCGGGAGCGATGATGCGGTGATGCTGCGCGAACAGATCGATCTGCCGCTCGAAGGAATGCTCGCCGGAATCGCCGCCGCCGTGCAGAAGCACCAGCGTCGGACCGTTGCCGCGCTCCGCGTAATACATCTTGTGACCGTGGATGCGCACCCAGTGCCATCGCTGCGGCTGGATCACGGCCTGCGCGCTGCGCGGCACACAGGGCAAGAGACACAGCATCAGCCCGGCGCAGAGCCAGGCGTGCCCGACACGACGCCCTCGACTAGCGCGCGGCCGCCGCAAGAATGGCATCGGCCAGTTCGTCATAGTTCTGATCGAAGTGGTGCCCGCCAGGTTTGCGCAGCACATCGAGCGCAGCCGCGCTGGGCGTCGTGCACAGGCTATCATCGGCCTCGTCGGCACCAAAAATGCACTGCACGTGCAGAGTTTGCATTTTTTTCAACTCCGGCTCAATCGGGATGACCGCATCGGCTTGCCGGCCGAGCCAGCCCGTGGGTTCGACTTCAAAGGCCGTGTCGCGTTCCGGCGAGAGCAGCGAGATCAATTTGACCTCGGCGCGCATGGGCGGCGGCAGGCGGTTGACCAGAAACGGCAGCACGTCGGCGCCAAACGAAAAACCGATCAACGCCACCCGCTGGCGCCCCCAGCGCTGCTGATAGTAATGCATGATCCGCGCCAGATCGGCTGCGGCCACATCCGGCGAACGGCTGCGCCAGTAGTAGCGCAGCACGTCGACGCCCACGACGCTCACGCCTTTGGATGCCAGCACGCCGGCCAGCGAGCGATCCAGGTCACGCCAACCGCCATCGCCGGAGTACAGGATGGCAAAGAGTTCCCCGACCGGGTGGGGCGCAACCACTTCGATCAACGGCAGATCGCCTATCTCTCCGCGCTGTTGTTCGGCCTTGATGCCGCGCAGTCCGGACTCATAGAGCGCGGACAACGCGCCGGTCGCTGGCGGCGAAGTGCCCGCGGGGATCAGGGCCGCCCCAAAGGCTCTCGCGGCGCCGCTTGCCGCCGCATCGAGCCACACGCGAGCCGGCACGTTACCGCCGAGGGCTTCGGGCCGTAGCGCCTGCTGGGCGGCGTCGCGCCGCGGCGCCGGGTGATCACACAAGGGCGGGACGAGCGCGAGTGCCGGCTCCGGGTCGAGCATCACGGCGGCATCGAAAGCCAGGGGCGGCGCTTGGATCTGGGCGAGATAGACCAAACTGGCGCCGATGCCGCGCCCGAACAATGCCGGCTCTTCGTAGCGCCTCGTGCCCGCGGCGCGCTGCTGCGCATGACTGTAGTTCTCGAGCATCCCGGGCATGAATACGCAGCCCGGTGTGCGCTGATTCAGCCGCGCGAGCAGTCGCGGCGTATCGATGCCGGCGACGAAATTCCCCGCGCGCGCGAGCGCGTTGGCCGCCTGCTCGTCCTCGGGCTGCCAGCCGTCGGCCCCGGAGAACACGTAGGCAATGCCGCGCTGCTGCAGCCAGGCCGGAAAAGTGCGCACAAGTCCGAGCTCCGGCGTGTCGAGCACACGCGGCCAGCACTGCGCCACGCGCACGGCGGCTGTGGCGAGCAGCGCTGCGAGCAGGATGGGCGGCAGGAGTTTGGAGAGCCGAAGCACCAATGCAGTGTGGCGGAACGCTCGCCGCGAGCCAACACGATCGACGCGATGGGGCTCACACGCTAAGGTTTCGGGCTCGGCGTTGTGGTAGTGATGGCGCGCATGCAAGACGTGACCCATGCAATCAGGCACTGAACTCACCGCGACAGAAATCAAGCTGCGCACGCGCTCGCGGCTGCTGGAGGTTGCGTTCGGCGATGGCAGTCGCTTCGAGCTGCCCTTCGAGTACCTGCGCGTGTATTCGCCGTCAGCGGAAGTGCGTGGTCACGGCGGTGAGCCGACACTGGTGGCGGGCAAGGAAAATGTCGGCGTGCAGGGGATCGAGCCGATCGGTCACTATGCAGTGCGGCTCCTGTTCGATGATGGACACAACACCGGCCTGTATACCTGGAAGTATCTCTACGAGCTCGGCGTGCAGCGCGCTGCGTATTGGTCGGATTATCTCGCGCGCCTCGAGCGCGCAGGACAATCGCGACAGAGCGTCGAGCGCCGCGATCCGCCCCGCTGAGGCATCCGGAAACACGATCCCGCAAAAAAGAAAGGCCGGGCTATTACGCCCGGCCAAATCTTCACAAGACCCCCACTCGGTTGCGCCTTTTGGGCCACAACCCGGGCGCGATTGTGGTCGATATCCCGGCGAATTACCAGCATTTTTGGCCATGCCGCTGGACTTAAATGTTCGCGGCTCCGGCGCAACAGTGGTGGCCTTAGAGGTGCATTGCGCGGTGGCCTTATCGCCGTATAGAGGACAGGTTCGGTCCTTTCCGCACGCAACTATCGCGACTGCGTACAATCGCCGCACTGTAATTGAAGGCTGCAGGAGCCCCGGGAGCGGCAACGACCCGGCGCTCGCCAGGCAACATAATAGTATGGCCGCAACTGAAGGCAGGAAATCCCATGACCCCACGTCCCGGTGATACCGCCGACTTCGGCTACGAAGATGTCCCCTGGCAGGAGAAGGCGCGGCGCGTGCGCGGCGTATTTGACTCCGTGGCAGAGCGCTACGACCTCATGAACGATCTCATGTCCGCAGGAGCCCACCGGCTCTGGAAGCAATTCACGCTGTCGCTGACCGGATTGCGTCCCGGGGCGCAGGCGCTCGACATCGCCGGGGGCACTGGCGATCTGGCCGCGGGCCTGGCGCGCCAGGTCGGCCGCTCCGGCTACGTGGTCCTGGCCGATATCAATGGCCGCATGCTCGAACAGGGTCGCGACCGGCTCATCGACCGCGGCTTGAGCGCGAGCGTGGGCTATGTGCAGGCGAACGCAGAGCGACTGCCATTCGCCGATGGCCGCTTCGATTGTGTGACGATCGGTTTCGGCCTGCGCAATGTGACCGACAAGCCGGCGGCCCTGGCCTCAATGCTGCGCGTGCTCAAGCCCGGCGGGCAGCTCCTGGTGCTCGAGTTCTCCACGCCGGTCATTCCGGCGCTCAGTCGCGTCTACGACGCTTACTCTTTCAAGGTGCTGCCCTGGCTCGGCCGCCTGATCACCCGCGACGCCGACAGTTACCGCTATCTGGCCGAGTCCATACGGCGGCATCCGGACCAGGACACCCTGTTGCAGATGATGCGCACTGCCGGTCTCGAGGGTTGTCATTACCATAACCTCATGGGCGGAGTCGTGGCCGTACACCGCGGCTATCGGTACTGAGCGTGGCGCTGATTCCCGCTGCATTGTTCGAGCGCGCACTCAATGCCGCCGTGACGCGCGGACTCAACGACTCGCCACGGGCACGCGAACTGCTCGGCGCCCTGACGGGCCGCCGGCTCGCGATCGAAGTCAGCGGCACGCCCTGGGTTCTGACGCTCGAATCCACCGGCACGGCGCTTAAGTCCCAG
>JBELAR010000027.1:0-18474 GCA_049508555.1 Steroidobacteraceae bacterium | reverse complement strand
AAGTCTAACAGCGCGCCCGGCGCTCGCAGCTCCGAGAGCGGCCAGCGCGCGCGCACTTCGATCGCCGTGCCCGCGCGCTCACCCGCGCGCAGCCGGGGCAGCCCGGCGACGGCGATCATCGCCGCGTTGTCCGTGCAGAATTGCGGCCGCGGATAGTACACGCGCACGCCCACCGCCTCGGCCTCGCGTGCCAGGCGTGCGCGCAGTTCGCGATTGGCGCCGACGCCTCCCGCGACCACCAGCGAGCGATGGCCGGTATGCTCCAGCGCCCGCAACGTCTTCGCGCACAGCGTCGCCACGATCGCCTCCTGCACCGCGTAGGCGATATCGGCGCGCGAGCGCTCGGTCAGCGGCGCCGCGCGCACCGCCAGCATGACTGCGGTCTTCAGGCCGGAGAAACTGAACTCGAAGCCCGCTCGATCGAGCATGGGCCGTGGAAATACGTAGGCACCGGGCCTTCCGGCAGCGGCCAGCTCGGCGAGCTCGGGTCCGCCCGGGTAAGGCAGTCCGAGCAGCTTGGCGCTTTTGTCGAATGCCTCCCCGGCGGCGTCATCGCGCGTCTGTCCGAGGATGAGATAATCACCGATACCGCCGACATCGATCAGCATCGTGTGGCCCCCGGACACCAGCAGCGCCACGTGCGGGAACGGCGGTGGCGGGCTCTCGAGCATCGGCGCGAGCAGATGGCCTTCGAGGTGATGCACGCCAATCGCCGGTACGCCCCAGCCAAAGCTCAAGGCGCGTGCGAAAGCGGCGCCGGTCAGCAGCGCGCCGACGAGCCCGGGTCCGGCCGTATAGGCGACCCCGTCGATCTGTGTGGCGCGCGTCTCGGCCGCGCCCAGTGCGGCGTGCAGCAGGCGCGGCAGGCGGCGCACGTGATCGCGCGCCGCGAGCTCCGGCACGACCCCACCGAAGGCGCGGTGCAGGTCTATCTGGCTCCAGAGCTCATGGGCCAGCAGGCCGCGCGCCTCGTCGAGGACGGCGACGGCACTTTCATCGCAGGAGGTCTCGATGGCGAGGATGCGCATGGCGGCCGGGCAGTATCCTTAGCCTGGCGCGGAGCGCAAGGGCTCGGGGCATCGCCATTTTGCGTTTTCCGCTGAGTCTCATTAGAATCGCGGCCCGAAGTCAAGCGGCTGGTAGCCGAAAGTACTTCATAATCAAGAGGTTGGGATTTCGATGCCGAGCGTTCGCGTACGTGAGAACGAATATTTTGACGCTGCATTGCGGCGCTTCAAGCGGGCCTGCGAGAAGGCGGGCGTACTGGCCGAGCTGCGACGGCGCGAATTCTACGAAAAGCCAACCCAGGAGCGCAAACGCAAGAAGGCGGCGGCCGTCAAGCGGCACATGAAGCGCGTATCACGCGATTTCGTACGCCCAGCGCGCTAAAGACACGACCTAAGCCGCGCGCCCGCTCGCAGCGCCAGTGCAGTCATGAGTCTCAAAGAGCGCCTCCAGGACGACATGAAGACGGCGATGCGCGCCGGCGAGAAGGAGCGTCTGGGCACGATTCGCCTGATCCTCTCGGCCATCAAGCAGCGCGAGGTCGACGAGCGCATCAGCCTCGATGACGCCCAGGTCATCGCGGCGCTCGAGAAAATGGGCAAGCAGCGCCGCGAGTCGATCACCCAGTTTGCAGCCGGCGGCCGCAACGACCTGGTGGCGAAGGAGACCGCGGAGCTCGCGACCATCAGCGCTTATTTGCCGACCCAGCTCAGCGAGGCCGATCTGGACGTGTTGATCAACGCCGCCATCGCCGAGAGCGGCGCCTCCACGATCAAGGATATGGGCCGCGTCATGGGTCTGATCAAGAACCAGGCGCAGGGGCGCGCTGACATGGCAGCGGTGGGTGCACGCATCAAGGCGCGGCTCTCGCCGTCGTGAGCGGGCGGACGCCCGATGTCCGGCCGAATCCCTCAAAGCTTCATCGATGAGCTGATCGCACGCGCGGATATCGTCGAGATCGTCGGCAGCCGCCTGGCGCTCAAGAAGGCCGGGCGCGAATACAAGGCCTGCTGCCCGTTCCATGACGAGAAAACCCCCTCGTTCTGGGTAAGCCCGGACAAGCAGTTCTATCACTGCTTCGGCTGCGGAGCGCACGGTACGGCGCTCGGTTTTCTGATGCAGTACGAACAGCTGCCCTTTCCGGAGGCGGTCGAGGATCTCGCCGCCCGTCTCGGACTTGACGTGCCGCACGAAGGCGGTGCCGGCAAAGCGGCCAGCGATGACCTGGCGCCGCTGTACGCCATGCTCGCACGCGTAGCCGAGTTTTACGCGGCCAACCTGCGCAACAATGCGAGGGCGCGCGCCTACTGTGAATCGCGCGGCTTGCTGCCCGCGAGCATCGAGCGCTTTCAGATCGGTTATGCGAGCGATGCCTGGGATGAGGTGCTCAAGCGCTACGGCGGCAGCGCCGAGCAGCGGCGTGCGCTCGCCACGACAGGACTCATCGTCGAGCGCGGGACGGAGGGCTACTATGATCGCTTCCGCGATCGGCTGATGTTCCCGATCCGCGATACACGCGGGCGCGTGATCGCCTTCGGCGGCCGCGTGCTCGAACGTGTCGAGCCCAAGTACCTCAATTCCCCTGAGACCGAACTCTTTCATAAGGGCAAGGAACTCTATGGCCTGTATGAATCGCGGCTCGCGCGCCAGAGCCTCAAGCGCCTGCTGGTCGTCGAGGGCTATATGGACACCGTGCGCTTGCACCAGGCCGGGTTGAGCTATGCGGTCGCCACACTCGGCACTGCCACCACGGCCGAGCATCTGCGCCGTGCGTTTCGGCTCGTCAGCGAGATCGTGTTCTGCTTTGACGGGGATCGCGCGGGTCGGGCGGCGGCCTGGCGCGCCCTGCTCAATGTGCTGCCGGAGGCGCGCGCGGGCCGCGAAATTCACTTTTTGTTCCTACCGGAGTCGGAAGATCCCGATTCGCTGGTCGGCCGCGAAGGCGGCGCAGCCTTTGAGGCGCGGCTGGCCACGGCGCTGCCGTTATCCGAATACCTGGTCGCACAATTATCCAGCGAGACGGACCTCAGTCACGCGGACGGCAAGGCGCGCTTCGTCGCGCTGGCGCGCCCGCTGCTCGAAAAAGTCGCACCCGGTGTCTACCGGGAGCTGCTGATCGAGCGGCTCGCCGCTGCCATCGGCACCGCAGCGCCGCGGCTGCAGCAGTGGCTCGGGCGAGCGGAGGGCAGCGCCGCCGACGCCGCGCCGCCACGCCCTGGCACGGCTCCGAGAGCCCAATCGAACGCCAGTGAGCGCGCCGGCCGTGGCAGCCTGATCACTCAGGCGATCTCGCTGTTGCTGCACTGCCCGGCCGCTGCCGCGGCGGCAACCCCGAGGCAGCGCCATTCGCTCGCCCAACTGTCGCATCCGGGGGTCGCGGTCTTGAGCGAGCTGCTCGAGGAACTGCTGGCGCGCCCCGCACTGAGCATGGCGCAGACGCTCGAGCGCTGGCGCGAACGGCCCGAATATGCGCGCCTGTGCGAACTGGCCGCGAGCGAACCGCTGGTGGGCGATACGCTTGCCGCAGGACGGGAACTGACCCAGGCGATCGAGCGGTTGCTCGATGCACAATTGCGCGGCGGCCGGCTGGAGGCTTTGATCGATAAGGCCCGCGGGCAGGCGCTCGATGAGGCCGAGAAACTAGAACTTCAGGCACTTACCATGGGTCTGAGCAAGACGGAAGGCACGGCCAGGGGCCCCTGAGGGCCCCTCGGGTGCAGCCAGGGCCGCTCCCGCTCCCCTGCCCGGCAGGCCGCCGCCGCCGGGCTTGAAAGCTGGAAAATTGGCAGCATTTCCGGGTATAATTGTAAATTCCCATGAGCGTAATCCCCTATCCCATCCTCTCGTTACCATGCGACGGGACGGGCGGCTTTTTCGTCCTTTTCAGGCCCTCGTACACCCCCCCGAAGACGCCATGACACGCAAACAAAAACCAGCCCCGCCTGCCCGTAAACCCGTGGTCCGTCCGGCCGCAGCGCCGCATCGGAAAAGTGCCCCGGCGCCGGCGCCCCGTGCGAGCGGTGCCGCGGCGAAATCGGCCGAGCCGCACAAGAAGGCTGCCAGTGTCGCCCCCAAACCCGAGGCCCCCGCCAAGGTGGCGCCCGTTGCCAAAGCGCCAGGCAAGAGCCCGAACAAGGCGCAGGACAAGTCGCCTCTGGCATCGCACAAGAACGCGGCGGTTCCGGCCAGCGTCCCCATGACGCTCGAGGCGCGGCGTGGACAGGGACTGCCCGAGGACCGCCAGTCGCAGCTCAAGCTGCTGATCGCGCGCGGCAAGGAGCAGGGTTATCTGACCTACGCGCAGGTCAACGATCATCTGCCCGCAGAGATCGTCGATCCCGAACAGATCGAAGGCATCGTCAACACGATCAACGATATGGGTATTCCGGTGTACGAGAAGGCACCGGATACGGAGTCGCTGCTGGCCAGTGAGCCGGCGTCGCCGGCGGACGATGAGGCGATCGAGGAAGCCGCCGCGGCACTCGCGGCGCTCGACGCCGAGCTTGGACGCACGACCGACCCGGTGCGCATGTACATGCGCGAGATGGGTACGGTCGAGCTGCTCACGCGCGAGGGCGAGATCCGCATCGCCAAGCGCATTGAAGAGGGTCTGGACGCCGTGCGGGTCGCGCTCGGCAAGTATCCGGCGACCTTCGAGCATCTGCTGCGCACCTACGAACTCATCAAGGTCGGTCAGGCGCGATTGATCGATCTGGTGGTCGGCTTCATCGATCCGAATGCGCCCGACGTCATAGCGCAGCCGCAGAATCCGACCAAGATCGAGCTCGAGACCGACGCGGCCGACAAGGAAGAGGACGCGGAGGACGGCGAGGAAGGCGAGGAAGAGGCGATCGATACCGGCCCGGATCCGGAGGAAGTCGCGCGCCGCATGGCCTCGCTCGCCAAGCTGCTGCAGCAATCGCTCGCATCGATCGCCAAGCACGGGACCGAGGACGCGAAGACGCAGAAGCTGCGCAAGAAGCTCGCCGCGGAATTCATGGAGCTCAAGCTCTCCCCGCGCATGTTCGACGCCCTGACCGATCAGTTGCGCTCGCACATCAGCGAGGTGCGACAGATCGAGAAGGAGATCATGATCATTGCCGTGCGCGATGCCGGCATGCCGCGCAAGGATTTCATCGCGAGCTTCCCGACGAACGAGACCCGCGCGCGCTGGCTGGCCACCCACGTCACGGCCGGGAAGAACTCGTCAGCGCCGCTCGCCCGGCTCCAGGATGAGGTCGAACGCCGCCAGCGCAAGCTCATGCAGCTCGAGGAGATCTACCACCTGTCGGTCAACGACATCAAGGAGATCAACCGCGAGGTCTCGATCGGTGAGGCCAAGGCGCGTCGAGCCAAGAAGGAGATGGTGGAGGCCAACCTGCGGCTCGTTATTTCCATTGCCAAGAAGTACACCAACCGCGGCCTGCAGTTTCTGGATCTGATTCAGGAAGGCAACATCGGCCTCATGAAGGCGGTCGACAAGTTCGAATACCGTCGCGGCTACAAGTTCTCGACCTACGCGACCTGGTGGATTCGCCAGGCCATCACGCGCTCGATCGCCGATCAGGCCCGAACGATCCGCATCCCGGTCCACATGATCGAAACGATCAACAAGCTCAACCGCATCTCGCGGCAGATGCTGCAGGAGATGGGGCGCGAGCCGACGCCGGAGGAGCTGGCGGTGCGCATGGAGATGCCCGAAGACAAGGTGCGCAAGGTGCTCAAGATCGCCAAGGAGCCGATCTCGATGGAGACGCCCATAGGCGATGACGAGGACTCGCATCTCGGGGACTTCATTGAGGACCAGTCGGTGGCCTCGCCCATCGATCAGGCGACCATGGAATCATTGCGCGAAACGACCCATTCAGTCCTGGCTCAGCTCACGCCGCGTGAAGCCAAGGTACTGCGCATGCGCTTCGGTATCGATCTGAATACCGATCACACCCTCGAGGAAGTCGGCAAGCAGTTCGACGTCACACGCGAGCGTATCCGTCAGATCGAGGCCAAGGCCCTGCGCAAGCTGCGGCATCCGAGCCGCAGCGAGCAGCTGCGCAGCTTCCTGATGGACGACTGAATCCGCCGCCGCCGGTCGACTCCGCGATACTTTATATCAGGATCCCCGGCCGACAGGCCGCGCCAATCTGGCGCGCGCCGCGGCGAGCGAGGCCAGCAGCCGCGCTTCGCCAGCGCCCAGGCCCTGCCTTGCAGAGAGTTCATCAGCTTGCTTGTCGGCCGGCACCGGGCTCGCTGTGGCTGCAGTGCGCACCGCCGGCAGAGTTGGCATCGGCGATAGCGTGCGTAGACTCTGCGCGGGCTCGAGTGGCTGCGCGTGCTGGCTCTCCAAGCGCAGCAGATCGAGCTGCTCGAACACCCGCTGCAGTTGAATGTCCACGGTGCGGCGCAGCCGGGCAATCGAGCGCAGCTCGAGCAGGATCACGAGCCCCAGTATCAACACCGCGGCGGCCAGCGCCGACTGCGAGATCTCATGTATCCAGTTCAGATAGTTCATATTCAGATAGTTCACATCACACTCCTGCGCCGATTTTCCGGCACCCGGCGCTGCGTCTGCGCCCTATTTGAACATGAGCAGATTTCATGCCAATCACAGCCGCCCCTCCGGCCCGCTGTCGGTTCCCAAGATCACGACCGCAACGCGCCGATTGGCGTTGCGTCCGGCAGACTCCGAGTTCGATGCCGCGGGGCGATAGGGACCGAAGCCGACGACCGCAAGACGATCAGCCGCAACGCCGCGATCCATGAACACATGCACGACGCTGGCCGCCCGCGCAGCCGAGAGCTCCCAGTTCGAGGGAAACGCCGGAGTATTGATCGGCCTGTCATCGGTGTGACCCTCGACGCGGATCGCATTCGGAAACGCCTTGAGGGAATCGGCGAGGTGTTGCAAGACCGGTACTGCCTGACCGGACAGCTGTGCCACGCCGCTGCCGAAGAGAATATCGGTGCTGATATCGACCGCCACCCAATTCTGGTAGCGGCGCACCCGTACCTGGCCGGTGTGCACCAACGGCCCCATCGCGGCGCTGACCTCATCCGCGATCGTACCGAGCTGGGCACTGCTCGTGCCGGCGGCGGGATCAGGCGGAAGGCCCGTGGGCGCAGCCGCCGGTGCGGGTGCGGCAGATGCAGCGTGCTGATCGCTCAAACGGGGATCGGGCGCGCCGGCAGCCTTCTGTCCGGTGCGCGCCGTGCTCCGCGTCGATGACGACGTCGTGAGCGGATGAGCCGGTAGCCCGGAGGCGATAAGGCGGTGCGCAGCGTGGATCGGCATCTCGATCGGTGAGGCCGGATCCTCCCCCGGCGAAGCCGGTTGCGGCGGGTGACGCGTGCCATGAAAAGCTTCGGTCAGCGAATCGGACAATACCCGGTACTTGCCCTGGTTGACCGATGACATCGCATACATCACGACGAAGAAAGCCAGCAGCAGCGTGACCAGATCGCCGTAGGGAATTGCCCAGGCCTCGTGATTCTGGTGCTCTTCGTGCCGTGTTCGACGTTTTGCCATGTCAATGCATGAAGCCTTGCAGCCTACCCTCGACGATGCGCGGATTTTCGCCTGAGGCGATTGCGATCAGGCCTTCGATCTGCATTTCGTTCAGATGCGCGCGCGCGTGTACGGCGACCTTGAGCTTGTTGGCCACCGGGAGGAAAACGAGATTGGCGAGCCCGATGCCGTAGACGGTGGCTGTGAAGGCCGCGGCGATACCGTGGCCAAGCTTGGCGGGATCGGCCAGATTCTGCATCACCGCCATCAGACCCAGCACCGCGCCGATGATGCCCAGCGTCGGGGCATACACGCCCATGCCCTCGAACACCTTCGCGGCGCGGATGTCGGCTGACTCGCGCGCTTGCATGTCGACTTCGAGCATGCCGCGGATCATCTCGGGCTCGCTGCCATCGATCACCAGCTGCAGTCCCTTGCGCAGGAAAGCGTCCGGCTCGCTATCGAGCAGCCGCTCGAGTCCGAGCAGACCCTGACGACGGGAAATGTTGCTCCATTCGACGATCTTTCTGGCCACGAGCGCCGGCTGATGCGACGGCGGGCGGAATACCCACGGCAGCAGCCGCATTGCGCGCATCATGACGTCCATGGGGGTCTGGACGCAGATCGCCGCCGCGGTACCGACTACCACGATCATGAAAGCGGCCGACGACACCAACGCGTGCACTCCGGCGCCTTTGAGCACCGCACCGAGTACGATCGCGACTGCCGCGAGCGCCAGACCGAGGATACTGAGTACGTCCACTACGTCGGCCTCAGATTCGCCACTCTATCAACCGCGATTTCAGACGCAGCAACGCCTGACCATGTAGCTGGCAGACGCGCGACTCGGTCACCTTGAGCACGACGCCGATTTCCTTGAGATTGAGCTCCTGTTCGTAGTAGAGCGACAGCACCAGCCGTTCGCGCTCCGGCAGCTCCCGCACTGCCTCGCTGATGGCCTGACGCAATGAATCGATCATGGCCAAGCCCTGGGGACCCGGTCCGTTATCGGGCAGGTGATCGAGCGCGCAATCCTCGCCGTCGTCGGCGTCGTTGAGCCGCAGCAGCTGGCAGCCGAGCGCGTCCTGCACGATGCGTTGATACTCGTTCAGGCTCACACCCATCTGCGCAGCGACTTCGATTTCTGAGGCTTCCGCGCCGGAACGTCCTTCGACCTCGCGCAGCGCCGCAGCTGCGGCGCGCGCCTTGCGATGTACCGAACGGGGCGCCCAATCGAGCTTGCGCAGCGCATCGAGCATGGCGCCACGGATGCGGATGCCCGCATAAGTCTCGAAGCTCGCGCCGCGACCGCTCGAATAATGCTCTGCTGCTTCGAGCAGACCCATCATTCCCGACTGGATCAGGTCCTCGACTTCCACCTGCGGCGGCAGACGGCCGGCCAGATGGTAGGCGATACGCTTGACCAGGTCGGCATGCTTGCGCACCAGCGCATCCAGATCGGGCGCAGCCTCGGAGCTGGCATAAGCACGGACGCCGTTGTTCATTTGAGCACCTTCAGCTTCGGGGGCGATCGCGTCAGCATGCGTTCCATGAAGAACTCCAGTCGGCCGCTCGGACCGGCCGGCATCGGCCATTGATCGGCGGCGCGGGCCAGCCGTTTGATGGCCTGCGCCGCCGGACTGGAGGGAAAAGCCTCCAGGACCGGACGTTGCGCCTGTATCGCTTTTTGCATCGAGGAATCCTCGGGAACGTCGCCCGCGTGATCGAGCAGCACTTGCAGGTATCGATCGCAGACGCGTTGCAGCCGTCGGAATGCGCCCTGCCCCTGATCGCCCAGGCGCGTCATGTTCGTGACGATGCGAAACTGGCGTACGCCGTGATCGCGGCTCAGCAGCTTGATCAGCGCGTAGCTGTCCGTAAAGCTGGTGGGCTCATCGCGCAGCACCAGCAAAACCTGCTGTGCCGCCTGACAGAATTGCAGCACCGGCACACCGATGCCGGCTGCGGTGTCGACGATCAGCGCATGCAGTGGCCCGGGCAGCGAGCCGAAGGCCTGCACGATTCCGGCCTGCTCGGTCAGACTCAAAGCCGCCATGCTGGCGACACCCGAGGAGGCCGGCACCACGCGCACGCCGCAGCTCGTCTCCAGTATCACTTCCTCTAGCGTTCGTTCGCCGCTGAGTACGTGCTCGAGCGTGTAGCGCGGGGTGAGCCCGAGCATCACGTCGACATTCGCAAGTCCCAGGTCGCCATCGAGCAGCAGGGTCGAGCGGCCCATCTGCGCCAGCGCGGTCGCCAGATTGACGGCCAGGGAAGTCTTGCCGGTGCCGCCTTTGCCGCCCGTGACGGCGATGACCTGCACCGGCGGCGCGAGTTGGAACGCCTTTGGCTCAAGCTGCGGCATAAACTTCGCTTCCATAGCGACGGGCCAGCAGCTCATCGTCGGCACAGATCTGCCCCGCTCGCGCGAGCTCGACGGCGCGCACGACCAATTGGTGCGCCCGCGCCGGCCGCAGGTCATCCGGAATCGTGGGCCCGTCGCACACATAGGCGATGGGCAACTGAGTGCGTGCGAGCGAGGAGAGTACGCCGCCGAGACTCACCGCCTCATCGACGCGGGTGAGGGTGCAGCAGTGCGCCACCGCGCCGCCGAAATGCGCGACCGCCTCGTCGATCACGCCGCCTTGCGCGCTCGAGGGCAGTATCAGCATGAGCTGCAGTGCCGCGCAACGCGCCCTCAGCTCAGCGTATTTTGCGGCCCTATCGCGATCGCGGCCGGAAACGCCCGGGGTATCGATCAGCACGAAGCGCCCCGCGAGCGCGCCGATGCGCGCGGCCAGCTGCTCCGGACCCGCCAGGGTCTCGACGCGCACGCCCAGTACGCGGCCGAGGCTGCGTAATTGCTCATGCGAGCCCAGCCGCTCGTCGTCGATCGAGATCAGCAGCAAATTGGCCGGATCCTGCTCGAGCACATAACGCGCTGCGAGCTTCGAGAGCGTCGTGGTCTTGCCAGACCCGGGCGGACCAATGAGCGCCAGCGCGCCGCTGCGCTGCAAGGGTGGCGCGCATACCTGAAGGCGTCGCGCCAGCAACGCGTATGGCATGCGCTGCAACTGTTCATTGTTGAGCGACGCCGGCAGATCAGCCACGATCTGCAGAGCGAGCGAGCGCTCCAGTCCGAGATTCGCCAGATCCGCGAGCGCGCGTGCCTTGAGCGGCTCGCGGCGCGTGAAATCGTTCCAGGCCAGAGCCGCGAGCTGCTGTTCGAGCAGATTGCGCAAGCTGCGCAGCTCTTCACCGACCGAGGGCTCGATGCTGAGGGGCTCCGGGCTGCCGCTGCGGACGCCGGCCTCCACGGGGCCGAAGTCCGGCACTACTACCTCGGGAGCGTCTCGCTCCCACTCCATCGCGGCGGCACGCTCGAACTCCTTGAGCGCTGCCGTCTCGGCCAGAGTACCCTGGCCGGCGGCCAGCTCCAGATCCACTGCCGCACAGACTTCCACGCCCTGAGGCGTCGTCCGACTGCTCAAGATGACCGCATCGGATCCCTGTTCTTCGCGAATCGCGCGCAGTGCAGTGCGCATGTCGGCCGCGAGGTAGCGCTTCATTTTCATGAACTATTCGTCTCCATATACAGCTCAGCGACCCACCGCCGCCACGAGGCGTACGCGGCGGTTGTCGGGAATTTCGTTCCAGGCCAAAACGTGCAGGCGCGGCACGGTCGCGCGCGTGAAACGCGCCAGCGTGGTTCGCAATTGCGGCGCGACCATGAGCACGGCCGCCTCGTTCGCGGCCTCCTGGCGCTGCGTCGATTCGGCGAGCTTCGTCTGCAGGCGTTCGGCCAGGCCGGGCTCCAGCGCGGCGTTGCCGGCGGTCTGACCCTGCAAACTCGTCTGCAGCAGTTGCTCTAGCGCAGGCTCGAGCGTGATGACTGGCAGCTCCGAGCCGCTGCCGACGATGTCCTGCACGATCTGCCGTCCGAGCGCGATGCGCACCTGGGCCTGCAGGACGGCGGGGTCCTGCGTCCGGCCGGCATGTTCGGCCAGCGTCTCGACGATCGCACGCAGATTGCGTATCGGCACCTGCTCGGACAGCAGGCCCTGCAGCACGCGTACCACGACACCGAGCGGCAGCACCTTGGGTACCAGGTCCTCCACCATGCGGGGCGCGGTCTTGGCCAGTCCGTTGAGCAGTTGCTGCACCTCTTCGTGGCCGAGTAACTCGTGTGCATGCGATTGGATGACGCTGCTCAGATGCGTGGCGATCACGGTGCTGGCATCGACGACGGTATAGCCGAGGGTTTGCGCATGTTCGCGCTTGGCCGGCTCGATCCACACCGCCTCCATGCCAAAGGCGGGATCGCGCGTCTCGATGCCGGGCGGTTTGCCGAATACGCGGCCCGGATTGATGGCCATCTCGCGGTCCGGATAGACCACCCCGTCGGCGATGACGACACCCGCAAGACTGATGCGGTAGGCGTTGGGCGAGAGCTCCAGATTGTCTTTGATATGCACCGACTGCACGAGGAAGCCGAGTTCCTGCGAGAGCTTGCGGCGCACACCGCGGATACGCGCCAGCAGCTCTCCGCCCTGCGCCTTGTCGACCAGTGCCACCAGACGGAATCCGACTTCCACGCCGATCAGATCCACCGGTTTCACATCGTCCCACGAGAGCTCGCGCTGCTCTGCCGGCACCGCCGGTGCAGCGCTCGGCGAGGGCATCGCGGCGGCTGCAGCCGCGGCGCGCTTGGCGCGTTTATGCAACAGCCACGCGCTGCCACAGCAGAGTGCACCGAACAGCAGGAAGGCCAGGTTGGGCATCCCCGGAATCAGCCCCATGACCCCGAGCACGCTGCCCGCGACCGCCAGGCTGCGCGGGTGACCGAGCAACTGTCTGGAGAGCTCCTTCCCCATGTCCTGCGCCTTGGACATGCGCGTGACGATGATGGCCACGCCGGTGGACAGCAGCAGCGCCGGAATCTGCGCCACCAGGCCGTCGCCGATCGTTAGCAAAGTGTAGACGCGCGCCGCGTCGCCGAAGGCGAGACCGTGGCTCAGCGTGCCAATGGCGAGGCCGCCCACAATATTGATGATGAGTATGAGGATGCCGGCGGTGGCATCGCCACGCACGAACTTGCTGGCGCCATCCATCGAGCCGTAGAAATCTGCCTCGGCGCGCACTTCAACGCGGCGCAATCGCGCCTCGTCCTGATTGATCAGGCCGGCGTTGAGGTCCGCATCGATTGCCATCTGCTTGCCGGGCATGGCATCGAGGGTGAAACGTGCACTGACTTCGGAGATACGGCCGGCGCCCTTGGTGACGACCACGAAATTGATGATTGTGAGGATCGCGAACACGACGATACCGACCGCGTAGTTGCCGCCCACCACGAACTGGCCGAAGGCTTCGATCACATGCCCGGCCGCCGCGGTACCTTCGTGGCCGTGCAGCAGCACGACACGCGCGGAAGCCACGTTGAGGGCAAGGCGCAGCAGTGTCGCCAGCAGCAGTACAGTCGGGAAAATGCCGAAGTCCAGCGGCCTCGCGACGTTCACCACCGCCATGACTATCAGCACTGACAACGCAATATTGAACGTGAACAGGACATCCAGCGCGATGGGAGGCAGCGGCAGGATCACCATTGCCAGCACCGAGAGCAGGATCAGCGGCGCGCCGATGCCCCGCTGCACCAGCAGGCGCAGCGAGCCGCGCGCCGTGATCGCCCCGGCCGCAGTGCCGTTGATTGTGAGTTCCGTCATTTGAATTGGTAGGAGCAAGTCTCGTGCCGCATTCGAGCGACGGATTCCCGGCGCTGCTAGCCCCGCGTGAGTGAGACTCACGTCACGGTCGCCGCGCGACGCGCGTCACGGAACGCGCGCGCTGTGGGCTCAATCTTCCGGCAACTCGACCCGCGGTGGCGCCGGTGCGGCTTCGCCGCGTCGGCGGGCCGTGCGCAGCTGATAGACGTACGTCAGCACCTTGGCGACCGCGGCATAGAGATTCGCCGGAATCGCATCCCCGAGCTCACAGTTCGCGTGCAGTGCTCGAGCCAGGGGCGGCGCCTCGACGACCGGGATCTTGTGCTCGGCGGCGAGTTCGCGGATTCGCAACGCGATGAGATCCTGGCCCTTGGCGACCACGATAGGCGCATTCATCCTGGTCTCCTCATAGCGCAGCGCGACCGAATAATGCGTCGGGTTGGTGATCACGACGTCGGCTGTGGGCACCTGCTGCATCATGCGTTTGCGCGCCATGGACTGCTGCACTCGCCGCACGCGCGTCTTGCCCTCGGGACTACCCTGACTTTCCTTGTTTTCGTCGCGAATCTCCTGCTTGGACATGCGCAGCGACTTGTTGTATTGCCACAGAGCGAGCGGCGCATCGATGATGGCGATGGCGCCGAGCGCACCGCCCAGCGCGATGAACGCGCTGCCGCACATTGATAGCGCGTGAGCGATTGCGACGCGCGGCGACTCGAGCTCCAGAGCGTTGAAGCTGTGGAATTGATGGCGCAGCACCGCCACTGAGACCAGCACCACGACGATAATGCGCGCCAGTGCCTTGCTCAGCTCGATCAGGCCGCGCATCGAGAAGACCCGCGCCAGACCCGATAGCAGGTTCAGACGGCCGAAGTCGGGCACCAGCGCCGTGGCACTGAAGTTCCAGCCGCCGATCGCCAATGGTGACAGCAATGCCGCCGCGACCATGAGCCCCAGCAATGGCGCAATCGCCATGACGCCCTGCGAGGCGGCGTGCTGGAACTGGGAGAGCATCTGAGCCGTGTCGAAGGCCTCGGCGGGAGCGACACTGAGCCCGTCGTGCATCATCGACAGCAGGCGGCCGCCCATCAGCGCTCCCAGACTGTTGAGTCCCAACCCTCCGGTGAGCACGACGGCCGCGGCGCTGAGGTCGCGTGAGCGCGGTACCTGCCCCTTGGCGCGCGCATCCTCCAGCCGCTTTTCGGTCGGACTCTCGGTCCGTTCGCGATCATCCGATTCGGCCATGGGCTAGGTGCCCGCACTCAGGATGCGCAGAAACTGGAACGAGGACTTGAGCATATCGGCGAAGCCGGATTGCATGCCGGGTAGCCCGAGCGTCACGATGACCAGACCGAACACGAGGATGACGGGCAGCCCGACCGCGAACATGTTCATGGCCGGTGCCGCGCGACTGGTGACGCCGAAGGCGAGATTGATCACGAGTAGCGCGGTCATACCCGGGAGCGCGACGCGCAGCGCGCCGAGGAATAGCTCGCTGCCCCAGTCGGCCAGCGAGTGCAGCGCCTGGGGACTGAGTCCAACCGGGCCGGTCGGCAGGGAGCGGAAGCTCTCAATCAGGACCTGCAGGAGTGCGAGGTGGCCGTCGAGCGCCAAGAACACCAGCGTGCCCAGTACCGTGAAGAACTGTCCGAGCGCCGGCGTGCTCACGCCGCGCAAAGGGTCAATATTGAACGCGAATCCCAAGCCCATGCCGTTGGCGAGCAATTGGCCGCCCAGCGCGAGCGCGTCGAAGGTTAACTGCAGCGCAAAGCCGAGGGCGACGCCGATCAGTATCTGCTCGAGCGTGGTCACGACACCGTCCGCCGACAGCACGGTCATCCCCACGGGCTGCGGGATCATCGGCAGGGCGACCAGCGTGACCGCCGCCGCCAGCACGATGCGGATTCGCGGCGGCACATAGCTCGCACCAAAAACCGGCGCCACCATGAGGCAGGCACCGATACGCAGGAACGGCCAGAAGGCCCCACCGATCCAGCTCTCGATTTGTGCGAAGGTCAGTACCGGCATGGTGGGCCGCCCCGCTAGCTGATCAGCGAGGGGATGCTTTCGATGAGCATGCGCGTGTAGCCTATCAGCTCCTTGAGCATCCAGGGTCCCAGTAGCAGCAGAGTGCCGGCAATGCCGAGCAGTTTGGGAATAAATGAGAGCGTCATCTCGTTGATCTGGGTCGCCGCCTGGAAGATTCCGACCAGGATGCCGATCGCCAGACCGACCAGCAGCATGGGCGCAGCCAACATCAGCGTCATCTCCAGCGCCCGCTGGCCGATGCTCATGACCATTTCAGGACTCATTCGGACCTCGCGTTAGCGGAAGAAGCTCGATGCGAGCGATCCCATGACCAGCGTCCAGCCGTCCACCAGCACGAACAGCATGATCTTGAAGGGCAGCGATATCAGTACTGGCGAGAGCATCATCATGCCCATCGACATCAGTACGCTCGCGACCACCAGATCGATGATCACGAAGGGAATGAATAACAGGAAGCCGATCTGGAACGCGGTCTTGAGCTCGCTGGTCACGAACGCGGGTACCAGCAGCGTCAAGGGCACGTCCTGCGGGCTCGCAAAGCCCTTGCCGCCCGAAATTCGCACGAATGCGGCGATATCGCTCTCGCGGGTCTGCTCAAGCATGAACGTCTTCAATGGCGCGACGCCGCGTTCCAGCGCGGCGCTCGTGTCCATACTGCCGGCCATGTAGGGCACGATGGCATCGGTGCGAATCCTGTCGATGACCGGCGACATCACGAACAGCGTCAGGAACAGTGCCAGACCCACGAGCACCTGATTGGGCGGGGACTGCCCCGCGCCGATGGCCTGACGCAGAATGGACAGCACGATGATGATGCGTGTGAATGCGGTCATCATCAGCAGCGCCGCGGGCAGCAATGTAATCGCGGTCATCAGCGCCAGCAGTTCGATGGTCAGCGTATAGGTCTGGCTGCCGCCACTGCTCTGTACGGACAGGGCGGGTATGCCCGGAGTGGCGGCGAACGCCGCCCAGGGCAACGCGCACAGCAGCAGCGCCCCAATTACTGTGATCAGTGTGCGTGGAGTCGAGCGGCGCATGGACTGCGCGGGCCGCCGCGCCCTGAGGCCAACTGGGCTCATTTGCCGAGACTCTTGAGCAGCAGTGACTTGAAAGTCGGCCGCAGCGCCGGCTCCGGCGGTGCCGCCGACGGCGCGATCGTCGATGCGTCGGCCTCCAGCACGTGCAGAGTGCGCACGTTGCCGGGCGCAACGCCGATCAATATTTGTCGCTCGCCAACGCGAATCAGCACCGCGCGCTCCCGCGCGCCGAGCGGCACCTGTGCCAGCACTTCGAGACCCGTAGCGCTCGCTCCTCCGAGGCCACGCACGCGGCGCATGAACCATGCTGTGGCGAACACGGCACCGAGCACGAGGATCAATGCCAGCGTAACGCGCAGGATGCCCGCGCCCTGTCCCGGCACAGGGCGCGCGTCGGGCTGCGCAAAGGGCGCATCTGCGGCGGCACACGCGAGACGGCAGGCGCCCAGCGCGAGCGCGACGCCCAAAGTGGTCCAGCATGCAACGCTTGCGCTGTGGGTTCGCACAATGTATTTCAAGGATTAAAGCTCCAGGCCGAATTGATCAGTGCAGGACAAGGAGCAATGCGCGTGCCAGGGAGCCCGGCGCGCGGCTAAGTCATTCTGCTGGTTTGATTTGCGTCCAATCGCTGAGCGTGAGTTCGGTCACACTCTACTGTTGGCCCGGCGGGGCGCCGGATACTTGGCGCAGCCGATGAAGCTCAACGTCGTGGCCGACGGCGTGGAGACACCGGTTCAATGCCGTTTGTTGCGGCTGCCCGGCGGCAACGAAATGCAGGGCCCCAGTAGCGATCCGCGACCTCGGGAGACTATCCCAGCGCGCTGTGCAGCATGGTCACTTCGGTCTGCGATTCGAGCATGATGCGCACGAGCGCCGAGTCCGTGAGTCCGAGCGCCACGGCCGCGGGCAGGCTCGCCAGCGCCGCATCGTTGGCGCTGCCATTGGCCATCTGATCGGCGACTCTGACCGCGACGCTCAACAGATCGCGCAGATCCGCGGGACCGCTTTGCGTGCGCTCGAGCGAGAGCTGCCCGCCGACGGCCAATGCGACCTGCTCCGGCAACTTCCAGTTCTCGATCAGCGCCTGCCCGATGCCCGGATGCCAGCTACGCAGAGCCTCATCGTCATAGCTCGACGTCGACTTCGTGGTCTTGGAGGTTCGCGCAAGAATGTATATCTTGCCGATATTGTGCAGCAGGCCGGCGAGCATCGCTTCGTCCGTGCGTACGCGGCGGGATTCCTTCGCCATCGCATGCGCCAGCGCCGCCACTCGGACGCCCTCCTGCCAGCAGCTGTCCAGACGCGTGCGGATATGCACCAAATCCGGTGCCAGACGCAGCTGTGCCGTGGCATAGGCCAGGGCTGCGGTGCGAATGTTTTCATGGCCGATACGCGTGATCGCAATCTTCAGATCGGTCACCTGCGGGCCGCCGCGATGCAATAGCGTCGAGTTTGCCATGGTCAGCAGGCGTACGGTGAGACCGGCGTCGGCGCCGGCGATGCGGGCAATGCGCTCGGCGGTGACGGAATCGTCGCTCAGGGCCTGCTGTATGCGTGCCGCCGCCTCGGGAAAGGACGGCAGCTCGACGCGCCCGGCCGAAAGCTCCCTGGCAAGTTCAGTGACGAACTCGAACAGCGGCTTCGGCGCGGCCTCGGGCGTGGCTTCGGGCCGATTCAGCGCTGACACGGTGAGCGTCTCCTCAACAGCAATGACATGCGAATGTGCACAGATCCTCGGAGCCTTCGACGGGCAAACGGCTTATTTTAACTTTCGGATGCGTTCAGCCGGACTGATCACGTCCGTCAAGCGAATACCGAACTTGTCATTGACCACGACCACTTCACCGTGTGCGATGAGCGTACCGTTCACGTAGATGTCCAGCGGCTCGCCGGTAGCGCGTTCGAGTTCCACCACGGAACCCTGATTCAGTTGCAACAGGTTACGAATGCTGATGCGGCTGCGACCCACTTCCATGGACAGGGTGACCGGAATATCCAGCACGACTTCGAGATTGAGCTCGCGACCGGCGGCTGCGTCCGGCGCATCGGGTTTCAATTGGCCCAGTGCGGCCGGTTGCGGTTCAACGGCTTTGGCGCCCGGAGTGCTCATGATTTACCTACCACTGCTTGGCTCAATACTGGCGGCTTGCGCCGGGAAATT
>JBELAR010000026.1:0-19410 GCA_049508555.1 Steroidobacteraceae bacterium | reverse complement strand
CATTTTCTGATGGCGAGCTGCGAGTTCGCGCCCGACCAGGCGCTCAGTGCGCGGCTCGAGGCGCTCCCGGGCGTCATCGTCACCCAGGGTTTCATCGCCAGCGATGCCGCCGGCGACACGGTGCTACTGGGCCGTGGGGGTTCGGATACTTCGGCGGCGTATTTTGCCGCCAAGTTGCTCGCCAGCAGGCTCGAGATCTGGACCGACGTGCCCGGTATGTTCAGCGCCAATCCGCGCCTGACGCCTCAGGCGCGGCTATTGCGCTCGCTGCACTACGACGAGGCCCAGGAGATCGCGAGCGGTGGGGCGAAGGTGCTGCATCCACGCTGCATTCTGCCGGTCAAATCGCTGCAGATTCCAATCGCCGTGTATGCGACCCACAGCCCCATGCTCGAGGGCACGCACATCAGCGCCGATGCGGGCGATGGCGCGGCACAGGTCAAGGCGGTGTGCATCAAGAAGGGCATCACGCTGATCTCGCTCGAGAGTCCGGGCATGTGGCATGAGGTCGGCTTCCTGGCCGATGCGTTTCAGGTCTTCAAACGCCACGGCCTTTCGGTCGATCTGATCTCCACCTCCGAGACCAATGTCACGGTCTCACTCGATCCGGCCGCCAACACTTTCGACAAGGCGGGACTCGAGTCGCTGATGGCCGAGCTCTCGCGCCTCTGCCGCGTGCAGGCGATCGGACCCTGCGCTTCGGTGAGCCTGGTCGGCCGCAACATCCGCGGCATACTGCATCAGCTCGGCGCGGCCTTCGAGCTGTTCGCCGAGCAGCGCATCTATCTGCTCAGCCAGGCTGCGAACGACCTGAACTTCAGCTTCGTGGTCGATGAGGACCAGGGCGACCGCCTGGTCAATGAGCTGCACGATCTGCTGATCCGACCGGTGCGTGCCGGGGCCATTCTCGGTCCGACCTGGGAGCAACTGTTCGCCCCTGCGGCAATGTCGAGCGCGCCTCGCACCCACTGGTGGCGCGCGCGGCGCGCCGAGCTGCTCGCTCTCGCCGAGCAGCACGATTGCGCCTACGTCTACGATCCGGCGGTCATCCTCGCCGCCGCCCAGGCGCTGCAGGGGCTCAAGGCGGTCGATCGCGTCCTCTATGCGATGAAGGCCAACCCTAATGCGCAGATTCTGCGGTTGCTGTCCAGCGCAGGCGTAGGCTTCGAGTGTGTCTCGCGCGGGGAGATCGAGCATCTGCTCGAGAGCGTGCCGGGGCTGGATCGCAGCCGCATCCTCTTCACGCCCAACTTTGCGGGCCGGGACGAGTATCGCTGGGCGCTCGAGGCCGGCATCACCCTCACGCTCGATAATCTCTACGTGCTGCGCGCCTGGGGCGAGCTGTGGCGCGACCGCGCCCTGTTCCTCCGCATCGATACCGGCACCGGACGCGGTCATCACCAGCACGTGCGCACCGCCGGGGCGCAGGCCAAGTTCGGGGTGCCACTCGCCGAAATCGACGAACTCGTGCAACTCGTGCAGCGGCACGGGGCGAAGGTCGTGGGACTGCACGCCCACTCGGGCAGCGGCATATTCAATGCCGACAACTGGTCCGAAGTGGCGGGCTGTCTGCTCGATCTGGCGCCGCGCTTCCCGCACCTGCGCGTGATCGATGTGGGCGGGGGCCTCGGCGTGCCTGACGGTCTGGAGCAGCCGGCGCTCGATCTGGCACGGCTCGATACCCTGTTGCTCGCCGCACGGGAAAGCCGGCCCGGAATCGAACTGTGGCTCGAGCCGGGCCGCTATCTCGTGGCGGCGGCCGGGGCGCTGATCGCGCGCGTCACACAGACCAAGAGCAAGGACGACATTCGCTACATCGGCGTCGCCACGGGCATGAATTCACTGATCCGGCCCGCGCTCTACGGTGCCTGGCATGAAATCGTGAATCTCACGCGTATCGATGAGCCGGCCACCGAGATCGCCAATGTGGTCGGGCCGATCTGCGAGAGCGCCGACTTCCTGGGCCATGACAGATTGCTCCCGCCCACCCGCGAGGGGGACGTCCTGCTGATCGGCAATGCGGGGGCCTACGGCCGCGCCATGAGCTCGCGCTACAACCTGCGCGAGCCGGCGGTTGATATCGTGCTTTAAGGGTTCGAATGCCGCTCGCGCAGTGCATCGACGACCAGCTCGAGTGAGAGCGAGCGCGAGCGCAACAGCACCAGCAGGTGATAGAGCAGATCCGCGCATTCTCCCAGCAGCGCGGCGTCGCCCTCCAGGCAGCCCGCGAGCGCCACTTCGAGGCCCTCTTCACCGACCTTCTGTGCGATGCGTCGCACGCCGCTCGCGTGCAGCCGCGCGGTATAGCTGCCCGCGGGATTCGCGGCGATGCGCTGCGCGATGATGCGCTGGAGTTCGAGCAGAAAGCTCAAGGGCGCCGCCGCCGGCTCATCGCCAAAGCAGGTGGCGGTACCGGTGTGGCAGACCGGGCCGGCCGGCCGCGCGCGAACCAGCACAGTGTCGGCATCGCAGTCCAGGCGCACAGCACACAGTTCGAGGTAGTGACCCGAACTCTCGCCTTTTTCCCACAGGCTCTGCCTGGAGCGGCTGTAGAAAACGACCCGGCCGCGCTCGAGTGTCGCCTGCAGCGCCTCGCGGTTCATGTAGCCGAGCATGAGCACGCGGCCATCGTCCGCGTCCTGCACGATCGCCGGTACCAGGCCGGCGTTCTTGGACCAATCGATGCGCTCGGGGTCCACACCCGTGATGCTCACAGCCGCACCTCCACGCCCTCGGCGCGCAGTTCGCGCTTGAGATCGGCGATCGCGATCGCGCCGCTGTGAAACACGCTTGCCGCCAGCGCAGCATCGACCTGGGCATCGCAAAATGCGCTCTTGAAGTGCTGCGCCGTGCCGGCGCCGCCTGAGGCGACGAGCGGCACGTTGCAATCCGCGCGCACCCGGCGCAACTGCCCGATGTCGTAGCCGTCGCGCGTGCCGTCCGACGCCATGCAATTGAGCACGATCTCCCCGGCTCCGCGCTGCTGCACCTCGCGCACCCAGTCGAGGGTGTCGCGGTGCGAGTCGAGCGTGCGCGCCGGATCGCCGGTGTATTGATAAACGCGGTAGCCCGAGTCGGTGGTCTGACTGTCGATGCCCACGACCACGCACTGAGCGCCAAAGCGCGCGCTCAGTCGATCGATCAGCGAGGGGTCGGAGAGCGCCGGGGAGTTCACCGATATTTTCTCCGCGCCCGCATTGAGCACCTGCTCCGCGTCCTGCACCGAGCGGATGCCGCCGGCGACGCAGAACGGGATGTCGAGCACACTGGCGACGCGGCTGACCCAGTCCCGATCCACCGAGCGGCCCTCGGGACTCGCGGTGATGTCGTAGAACACCAGTTCATCCGCGCCCTCGTCGCGATAGCGCACGGCCAACTCGAGGATCTCACCGACCACCCGGTGCTCGCGAAAGCGCACGCCCTTGACGACCTGGCCGTCGCGCACGTCGAGGCAGGGAATTATGCGTTTGGCAAGAATGCTTTTAGCTCCGCGATCGAGATGCGCTCCTCGAGCAGCGCTTTGCCGCTGATCGCGGCCGGAACGCCACAGGCGCTGAGTGCGCTCAGGTCCGCGCCACTGGCGACGCCACCGGAGGCCTGCCACTGCAGCTGCGCATGGCGCCGCAGCGCCTCGACGTACAGCTCGAGATTCGGCCCCTCGAGCGCGCCGTCGCGCTCGATGTCGGTGCACAGCACATGGCGCAGGCCGCTGTCCATGAACGGCGCCAGTGCGTCCCAGAGCGATAGCGCGCTCTGGCGCTGCCAGCCGCGCGTGCGCACCCGCGGCACGCCCTGTGCGTCCATGCACACATCGAACGCCAGGCAGATGCGCTCGGGTCCGAATTCACGCAACCAGCCGCGCACCTCATCCACCTGCTCGATCGCGGCACTGCCGATGACCGCGCGTGCGACCCCGTGCGCCAGCAGGTCGCTGATCTGTGCGGCGCTGCGCAGGCCGCCGCCGACCTGCAGCCGCAGCGCATGCCGCGAGGCGAGCGCGTGGATCAGGCCGAGGTTACCCGGCGTGCCGGCGCGAGCACCGTCCAGATCCACCACGTGCAACCAGCTTGCCCCGAGCGTGCGATAGCGCAGCAGCAGTTCGTGCGCGCTGAGCTCATAGCGAGTCTCGGCCGCGAAATCACCCTGCAGCAGTCGCACACAGAGCCCGCCGCGCAGATCGATTGAGGGAATCAGCAGCATGCGGGCAGCTCGAGAAAGTTGCGCAGTATGCGAGCGCCTGCGGCCGAGGAGCGTTCCGGATGAAACTGCACGCCGCGAAAATTCGCGCGCCGCACGATGGCGCAGCGCGCGCCGCCGTAGTCGACGGAGGCGAGCGTGCCGGCGCCGACCGAGGCGGCGTAGCTGTGCACGAAATAGAGACGGTCGCTGCTGCCGATGCCCTCCAGCAGCGGATCCTCCTGCTCCAGCTCGAGCGTGTTCCATCCCATGTGAGGCACCGGGAGGCCCGGCGCAGCGCGCAGGCGCTCGACCGCGCCCTCGATCACGCCGAGGCAGCTCGTATCGCCCTCGGCGGAGTGCTCGAACAACAATTGCATGCCGAGACACACGCCGAGCAACGGTGCCTGCAGCCGCGGTATGAGCCGATCCAGTTCGCTGGCTCGCAGGCGCTCCATGGCATCGGCGGCGGCACCGACCCCTGGCAGCAGAACGCGTGGCGCCTGCGCGATGAGCGTGGCATCGCTGCTCACGAGCGAGC
The DNA here is from genome assembly GCA_049508555.1 of Steroidobacteraceae bacterium. Lineage (GTDB taxonomy): Bacteria > Pseudomonadota > Gammaproteobacteria > Steroidobacterales > Steroidobacteraceae > FEN-1191. Next base: position 14,693 of record JBELAR010000026.1, on the reverse strand, counting down.
GGGCGCCGAGCCGATCGAGCGCGTAGCGCAGCGAGGCGAGGTTGGCCCCGCCGCTGTCGATGATCACGACGTCGACGCCGGCGCTCATAGCGTGCCCTTGGTACTCGGCAGCTCGTGACCGTCGCGCGCGAGGGCCGGGCGCAGCGCGCGGCCCACGCCTTTGAAACAGGCCTCGATCATATGATGGGTGTTCTCGCCCCGGACCGTCAGGTGCAGCGCGGCACCGAGCGCATCGGCCAGCGAGCGGAAGAAATGCGGTACCAGCTCAGTCGGCAGGGCGCCGATCTGATCGCGGCCGAAGCGGCCCTCGAAGGCGAAGAAGGCGCGTCCCGAGAGATCCAGCGCGACCTGCGCTTCGCTCTCATCCATCGCCAGAAGGAAACCATAACGGCCGATGCCGGCCTTGTCCCCGAGAGCCAGGCGCAACGCCTGCCCGATCGCCAGCGCGCAGTCCTCCACGGTATGGTGCTCATCGATGTGCAGGTCGCCGCGGCAGCGCAGCTGCAGCGCAAAGCCGCCGTGCTTGGCGAGCTGCTCGAGCATGTGGTCGAAGAAGCCGAGGCCGGTCTCGATACGGCTGGGCGCGACGCTGTCGAGCTCCACCTGCACGTCCACGCTGGTTTCGCGGGTCGCGCGTGCGACCGTGGCACGGCGTGCGAGCAGCGTGCGCACCAGCGCCGGCCAGGACTCATCGGCGCTGCCATTGAGCCTGACGCGCAGGCCGCGAACGCCGAGCTCCTGCGCGAACTGCAGATCGGTCTCGCGATCGCCGATCATCGCGCTGCGTGCGCGATCGAGGCTGTGCTGCGCGAGGTACTGCGTCACGAGGCCGGTACGCGGTTTGCGGCATTCGCACTGCTCATGGGCGTAATGCGGGCAGATGAATACGGCGTCGAATTCGATACCCTGGGAGGCGAACAGGTGCAGCAAGAAGTCCTGGACCTCATCGAAGTGCGCCTGCGGGTAGCGCTCGGTGCCGAGTCCGTCCTGATTGGTGACCATGACCAGGCGGTAGCCGGCGCGCTGCAGCTCCTGCAGCGCCGCGAATACCCCCGGTAGCAATCGGATCTGATCGAGCCGGTCGATCTGCTCGTTGGGCGGCTCCTCGATCAAGGTGCCGTCACGATCGACGAACAGCACCACCCGCTCGTTCATGCGAGGCTCGCCAGCAGGCGGTCGTTCTCCAGCGCACTGCCCACGCTCAGGCGCAGCGCCTGCTGCAAGCCCTCGAATGCGCGCAGGCCACGCACCAGCAGACCGGCATCGTGCGCGCGTTGCTGCGCGGCGAGCGCGTCGTCGAATTCGACCAGCAGGAAATTGGCCTCGCTCGGCCAGACTTTCCGTACCCGGCGGATGCCGCGCAGCGCCGCGCCGAGGCGCTCGCGCTCGGCCTTGATGGCCGCGGTGTGCGAGCGCGTCGCGACCAGCGCCGCGGGCTCGAGCATCCTGAAGGCCGCCTCGATCGTCAATTGCGTGAGCGCGTAGGGCTGAATGACCTTGCGCAGCAGTGCGACCACGTCCGGGTGGGCGATGAGCGCGCCACAGCGCGCACCGGCGAGGCCATAGGCCTTGGACAAGGTACGCAGCACCACCAGCCCCGGCAGCCTCGCGACTTGCTCCACCAGCGAGGGGCCATCGGCAAATTCAACGTAGGCCTCATCGAGCACGACCAGCGCCCGGCCCTGAAGTGCGCGGGTGAGCTCGAGGATTCGCGCGCCGTCCAGGCGATTGCCGGTGGGATTGTTCGGTGAGCACAGGAACACCAGCTTGACGTTGTCGCTGCAGTGCGCGAGCAGCGCCGGTACATCGCACTCGTAACCGGACTCGCGCCGCAGCGGCACCTCGATAATCTGCGCACCCTGTACGCGGGCTGCGACGCCGTACATGCCGAAGGTCGGTGGGCACACGAGGATCGCATCGACACCGGCGCGGCAGTAGCTGCGCAATAACAGGTCGATCGCCTCATCGCTGCCGCGTGCGGTCAGCAGCATCGACGGCTCGACGCCGTAGAGGCGCGCCAGGGCGGCGCCGAGCGCCAGTGGATGGGGCTCCGGATAGCGGTTCAGGCCGGCCTCGGAGCTATCGCCGTCGGCGCGCCAGGGCAATTCATTCGCGTGCAGCCGTACGAGGCCCGGTTCCCATTGCGCGTGCTCATAGGCCCGCAGCGCCCGGATCTCGGGGCGCGCGATGTCGGTGAGCCAGCTCATGCCGCGCCCTGCGCGGCGAGCACGCCGAGCCGGATATCCACCGCGGCGGCATGGGCGTCGAGGCCTTCCAGGCTGGCGAGGGTGCTGGCCGTGGGCCCGAGATCGCGCAGCCCCTGCGGCTGCAACTCCTGGACGGTCATGCGGCGAGTGAAGTCGGTGACCGACAGCCCACTGTAGGCGCGCGCGTAGCCGTAGGTGGGCAGCACGTGATTGGTGCCCGAGCAATAGTCGCCGATGGGTTCGGGCGACCAGTCGCCGAGAAACACCGAACCGGCGCTCGTGACCGATTCGAGCAGCGCGCGCGGCGCGCGCGTCTCGATGATCAGATGTTCAGGAGCATAGGCTTCGCTGACCTCGAGTGCCTGCTGCAGGTCCGACACGATGAGGATGCGGCAAGTGCGCATGGACTCCCGCAGTATGGCCAGTCGCGACAGTCCCGGCATCTGTGCGGCCACCGCGGCGGCGACACGCTGCGCCAGGGCGGGGCTCGGGGTCACGAGCAGCGCCTGTGAGCGCGGGTCGTGCTCGGCCTGGGCCAGCAGATCCGCGGCGACGAACTCGGGCCGCGCACTGTCATCGGCGATCACCAGCACCTCGGAGGGTCCGGCCGGCATATCGAGCGCGGCGCCGGCCGGATCGGCCGCGACCAGTTGTTTGGCCGCCGTGACCCAGGCATTACCGGGGCCGAAGATCTTGGCCACCTTGGGCACGCTCTCGGTGCCATAGGCGAGGGCCGCGATGGCCTGCGCGCCGCCGATCTTGAACACCTGCTCGATGCCGCACAGTTGCGCGGCCACGAGCACGGCAGCGCCGGCGAGGCCGTCCTGCTGCGGCGGCGTGCACAGCACCCGGCGCGCACAGCCCGCGATGCGCGCCGGCACCGCCAGCATGTAGACCGTGGCAGCCAGCGGGGCGGAGCCGGCCGGCACGTACAAGCCCACGGCATTCAAGGGGCGGATCAAGCGCTCGCAGCGCACCCCCGGCTGCACCTCCATCGAGAGCGCGGCAGGCAGCGCGGCGCGATGAAACGCCTCCACATTGGCGATCGCGCGCTCGAGCGCAGCGAACTGCGCGCCCTGAAGCTGCGCCCGCGCGGCGGCGAATTCCGCCGGCCCGACCTGCAGCCGCGAGAGCTCGACGCCGTCGAACTCGCGCGCATAGCGCACGAGTGCCGCGTCGCCTTCGGCGCGCACGGCATCGATGATCGCCTGCGCCTGTGCGAGCGTTCGGGTCTGCAGCGCGGCGGCGGGGCGCGAGAGCGCCGCGGCGCGCTGCGTGGGGTTCATGGATCGCCAGTCGAGAATTTCCATGGGATGCCGTGCGCTTCAGGCCAGCATCTTCTCGACCGGCAGCACCAGCAAGGCGCTGGCCCCCACTTTCTTCAGGCTCTCGAGCGTCTCCCAGAACACATTCTCGCGGCACACCGCATGGATCACGACGCGCTCGGGTGAGCCCTCGAGGGGGATGATCGTCGGGGATTCGCTGCCGGGCAGCAGCAGACGAATGGCCGGCAGGGCCGAACGCGGCGCGTGCAGCATGATGTACTTGCTCTCCTTGACCTGCTGCACGCCCTCCACGCGCAGCAGCAGTCGCTCGACCCATTCGTTCTTGTCGGCAGGCAAGGCGATGGGCGTGCGAATCAGGACCGCATGGCTCTCGAGCACGGTGTGCACCTCGCTCAGGTGGTTCGCCTGCAGTGTCGAGCCCGTCGAGACCAGATCGCAGATCAGATCGGCCCGGCCGAGGCGCGGTGCGATTTCCACCGCCCCGGAGAGCGTCACGACCTCGGCGCCGATGTCGTGCTGCCGCAGGAACTGGCCCAGGAGAAAAGGGTAGGTCGTGGCGATACGCTTGCCCTGCAGCGATGCGAGGCCGTCATAGCTCTGTTCGGCCGGAACCGCGAGTGCGAGGCGGCAGCGCCCGAAATCCAGCACCCGCAGCGTCTGAAAACAGGCCTGCGCGCCACGCGCGGCCAGCTGCAGGCGCTTCTCCTCCAGCACGTTCAGTCCGACCAGACCCAGGTCGCAGACGTCCTCCTGCACGAGGTCCGGAATGTCATCGTCACGCACGAACAGGACGTCGAGCGGCATGTTCTCGCCGAAACCCATGAGCTGATCCTTGCCGCGCGAGAGCTTCAGGCCGCAGCGCGCGAGCAGATCGAGCGAGGGGTCGGTCAGGCGGCCGGACTTCTGCACCGCGAGCTTGATGCGAGTCTGCTTATCCATGCGCTGCCCCATCGATGCGTTGCGCGGCCAGGGTGTAGCCGCCGTTGCCGGAAGCCAGATATCGGGCCACGCGGCCGATCGTGGTCACGCTCACACCGGTCTGGCGGTGGACTTCGCGGTAGGGCAATCCGCGCCGCAGGCATTCGACCACCGACCAGCGGTCGGCCATGGCCTGCAGTTCAGCCGGCGTGCACAGATCGCGCAGAAAGGCCCGGCATTCCTCGACGCTGCGCAGCGTGAGGATGGCCACGACCAGGTTGCGCTCGGCCAGGGCTTCCTGGCGCGCGGAGAGCTGCCGGTGAGATTTCATGAGTGGGCTGGCGGCATTCCATTGTGTTAACGCATTAGTACACTAGCGTATTATTACATGCGGAGCAACCCCGCAATTCGCCAGCCGCAATGCGCACGCCGCCGCTCGCAGGTCTGGACTCGTAGCGCAACTTGACCGGCGCGGCCACGCCCCTCTAGACTTCCGCCTACTCATCGAGACCGGCTGAGGGAAAGGCCCTTAGACGCCGGGGCAACCGTCGGATCGCCGACATGGTGCCAACTCCTGCGGTGGCGCGGCTACGGGCTGCGGCCGATAGATGAGGGCCGAGCGATGTGCTGCCTGATCGAGCGAATAGCCGGTAGGCCGCCGTCCCGGTGCCGATCCGCAGGAGTGCCCGAATGAGGCATGAGAGACACTGCGGAACATGGCGTGAACTTGGCCCCACATCGCACCCACTCCCCGGCCACGGATCGGCTCGGCGCCGCTGCGAGCGCGTCACAGGGCATATTGGAATGGGCGGATCACTGGCCGCTGCATCATGGCGGCTGCCTCGAGCATCCCCGCCTGGCCTGGCGTCTCGAGGGGCCGGCGCTCGCGCCGGTGGTCCTCGCCCTCGGCGGAATCTCAGCGCACCGGCGCGTGTTCGACACGGAAGCGCCGCGCGCGGGCTGGTGGCCGGAACTTGCGGGACCTGGCGCGGCGCTCGACAGCCGCCGCGTGCGCGTGCTGGGTATCGACTATCTGGGCGGGAGCGGGGAGTCGAGCGCTCCGGCTCCCGGCGGCGCATTCCCGAGTATCTCGAGCTACGATCAGGCCGAGGCACTGCGAGGTCTGCTGGATCATCTGGGCGTCGCGACGCTGCATGGGATCGTCGGGGCTTCCTACGGCGGGATGGTGGCCCTGGCCTTTGCCGAGCGTCACGCCACGCGCGTCAGGCAGTTGCTGATCATCAGCGCGGCCGACCGTACGCATCCGATGTCGACCGCCTGGCGCAGCGTGCAGCGGCGCATCGTGCGCTTCGCGCTCGAGGCCGGACGGCCCGCGGCCGGGCTCGAACTCGCCCGCGCCCTGGCGATGGCAACCTATCGCAGCCCGGAGGAGTTCGCCGCGCGCTTCGCCGAAGCGCCGCGGATCGAGGCGGGCCAGTTTCTCTTTCCAGTCGAGGAGTACCTCATGGCGCGCGGTCGCGAGTACGCCACGCGCTATCTGCCCGAGGCGTTCCTGTGCCTGTCGGAATCGATTGATCTGCATGCGGTCGATGCGCGCAACGTGACTGTGCCGAGCGTGCTGGTGGCAGTGCGCGAGGACCAGCTCGTGCCCCTCGCCGATATGCGCGCGCTGGCCGCGCGCCTGGCGCATTCGCAATTGCACGAGTTGACCTCGCCCTATGGGCATGACGCCTTCCTGCGCGAGCGTGCACTACTGCAGCCGATTTTTGCGTGTCTGTATGGAGAGTTCTGAGTGAGTGAGCCAGCCGATGCGAGCACCCGTGCGGTACGGGCGGGTCTTGAGAACGATGATGCGACCGGATGCGTGGTGCCGCCGATCCACCTGAGCGCGACCTATGCGTTTCGCGGCTATGGGGATAAGCGCCAATACGATTACTCGCGCACCGGCAATCCGACGCGCGACCTGCTCAGCGCGGCGCTTAGCGATCTCGAAGGCGGCGCCGGCGCGGTCGTGACCGGCTCGGGTATGGGTGCGGTCACGCTGTGCACGCAGATTCTGCGCGCGCACGCGCGGGTGATCGCGCCCCACGACTGCTATGGGGGCAGCTATCGGCTGTTCGAGGCCCTGAACCGGCGCGGCGATCTGCAGACCGAGTTCGTGGATTTCGCCGATACCGCTGCGCTGCAGACTGCACTGGCGCGGCCCGCGGCGCTGCTGTGGATCGAGACGCCGAGCAATCCGTTACTGCGCCTGACCGACATTGCTGCCGTGGCCGCGCTCGGCCACGCAGCCGGCGCGCTCGTGGCGGTCGACAATACCTTCCTGTCCCCCGTCTGGCAGCAGCCGCTGCGCTTCGGCGCGGATCTGGTGGTGCATTCGACCACCAAGTACATCAACGGCCACAGTGACGTGGTCGGAGGCGCGGTGATCGCGGCGCGCACCGAACTGCTCGAGCCCCTGGCGTGGTGGGCGAATTGTCTCGGCTTGACCGGCTCGGCTTTCGATAGCTATTTGACGCTGCGGGGCCTGCGAACGCTGCACGCCCGACTGGCGGTTCATGGTCGCAATGCGCAGGGGCTGGCAGAGTGGCTGGCGCAGCAGCGCGAGGTGCTGCACGTGTACTACCCCGGTCTGCCGGCGCATCCGGGCCATGCACTGGCGCAGCGGCAGCAATCCGGCTTTGGTGCCATCGTCACCTTCGAGCTGCACGGCGGTATTCCGGCCGTCAAAGCCTTTCTCGATGGCCTGCGCTACTTCTCGCTCGCCGAATCCCTGGGCGGCGTGGAGAGCCTGGTGGCTCATCCCGCGTCGATGACGCACGCGGCCATGCAGGAATCGGCGCGCCGCGCGGCCGGACTGACCGATGGGCTGTTGCGCCTGTCGGTCGGCATCGAGTCGATTGAAGACCTGCGCGCGGACCTCGCGGCCGGCTTGGCGCGCGCGCGCGGCAGTCAGGCGCGAACCGGGTAACCTTAAGCCGGGAAGTAAACCTGAACCGCGAGCCGAGCGTTCTTATCGTCATGCCGGCGCGTTGCGCGGCCCTGGAGGTGTGTGGTGCGCATCGAAATCTCCCCCGAAGCCCATGGGCTTAGCTCGGTGCGCGGCCGTCCCGCCGCACTGGCCGCGCTGCTCTGTCTGGCGGCTTTCGCGCTCGGCGCCGCGCGGGCCGCAACCGCGGCTCCGGCGCCGCCGGCGCCGGAGCCGGACGATGCCACCAGCGCCCTACCGGGCACGTGGCGCTCGCACCAGGTCGAATTCGAGTACGTCGGCTTCACCTCGACGTACTCCTGCGACGGCTTGCAGGGGAAGCTGCAGTTGCTGCTGCGGCGGCTCGGGGCGCGCCCCGACGCGCACGTGAGTACCTCCGGCTGCTTCATGGGCCCGGGCTCACCGAGCAAATTCGTGCACGCGAGCCTGAAGTTCGCCAGCCTGCAGCCCGCTGAGGCGGCGGCCGACCCGGCGGTGGCCACCGAGGCCGCGTCCTCGCCAATGGGCACCTGGCGGCATGTCCTGCTCGCGCCGCACGAGCCGTACGATTTGGATGCCGGGGATTGCGAGCTCGTCGAACAGTTTCGCGATCTGATACTGCCCCAGTTCGCGACCCGCGCGCCGCGGATTCATCTGCAATGCGTCCCGCATCAGGAGAGCGCCGGGGGCTTCAGCCTGGAGTTCGACGTGTTTGCGCCCTGGCCGCCCGCCAAGGCGCGCTGAGCCGATGGGAAAGCCGAACGCGCCGGCACTGGCGTTTACAGGCCGCGCGCGCGAGGCCATGATGGTGCTACGCCGCATCAACAAAAGTAGCGGACGGGAGCCGCGTAGATGGCTGAGCCAGAGGCTGGTGGCGCGACGCGCGGCCCGCCCCGCGGGCAGTTGCGGGTCGTCATCGGGGAGAACAATGCCGATCTGGCGTTGACGCTCTCGTTGCTGCTCGATGCGGAGGCGGATATGCGCTGTGTCGCGACGGCGAGTTCGGCCTCCGCCGTGCTGCAGACCCTCCAGGCTCATGATCCCAACGCCTTCGTACTCGATCTGTCGCTCGATGACGGGTCCAGCGTGCCGCTCATCGCCGCGTTGCGCGAGCGCAGGCCCGGGGCGGTCATCGTGGTGTTCACGGGACATAAGAACAGCGTCCTGGAGCAGCACTGCCTGCGCTGCGGTGCGAATGCCGTGGTCCTCAAGAGCGGTGAAATCGAGGAATTGACCGACGCGCTGCGGCGCGCGGCGCAGCATTTGGGCTGGGGCTAGACTAGCCCGGAGCCCAGGCACTAGAATCGCGCCCGCCGGTGGACGAAGGGGGCAGTGGCCCTTCTCTCGTAAAGCTGCAGGAAGTGCGGCCAAGTGCTTGAATTAGAAGCCCCACATGGGGCTTTTATTTTTTGTGCGGTGTATTCGGGCTGGCGGGTAATGAAGGATGGCAGCGCTGTTACGCGAGAAGCTGATTGCGCTGACCGAGCCTTTGCTCGCTCAGCTGGGCTACGAACTGGTCGACCTGGAGTATGCGCCGGGCCGCGCGCATGCGGTTCTGCGGGTGTTTATCGATAGACCGGAGGGAGTGGCACTCGATGACTGCGAGCGCGTGAGTCACGAGCTCGGCGCCCGGCTGGACATCGAGGATCCGTTGCCGACGGCGTACACGCTGGAGGTGTCCTCGCCGGGGCTCGATCGCGTGTTGCGCACGCGGGCGCATTTCCAGCGCTTTGTCGGGGAACGCATCTGGCTGGAGTTGCGGGTCGCCCGCGATGGACGCCGACGCTACACTGGTCGACTGGCAGCGCTGGGATCCGAGGGCATTGAATTGAACGTCGATGGCGCCACGGTATGGGTGAGTTTCGCGGAAATCGGCCGCGCGCGGCTCGCGCCGCAGTGGCCTTGAGGGGGAAGGAGCTGGTGATATGAACAAGGAAATCCTGATGGTCGTCGATGCCGTCTCCAACGAGAAGGGCGTCGACAAGGAGATCATCTTCGAGGCGCTCGAGGCGGCGCTGGCTTCGGCTACCCGCAAGAAACACGGCGAGGACTGGGACGTGCGCGTCGCGATCAACCGCAAGACCGGCGACTACGAGACCTTTCGGCGCTGGAAGGTATTCAGCGACGACTCCAAGGAGCTCGAAAATCCGAGCGCCGAGCTGCGACTGGATGATGCACACGACCTCAGCGTCGATGCGGAGCCCGGTGGCTTCGTCGAGCAGCCCATGGAGTCGGTGGCCTTCGGGCGCATCGCCGCGCAGCAGGCGAAACAGGTCATCGTGCAGAAGGTGCGCGAAGCCGAGCGCGCGCAGGTGGTCGATGCGTACAAGGGGCGCGTCAATACGCTGGTCAACGGCGTCGTCAAGCGCATCGATCGCAACGGTATCTACGTCGATCTTGGCAGCAACGCCGAGGGCTTCGTGCCGCGCAGCGACATGATTCCACGCGAGCAGCTCAAGCCGCAGGATCGCGTCAAGGCCTATCTGCGCGAGGTACGCGCTGAGCTGCGCGGCCCGCAATTGTTCCTCACGCGCACCGCGCCGGAGTTTCTGATCGAGCTGTTCAAGCTCGAGGTGCCCGAAGTCGGTCAGGGACTGATACAGATTCTCGCCGCTGCGCGCGATTCGGGTGTGCGCGCCAAGATCGCGGTGCGCAGCCAGGATCCACGCATCGATCCGGTCGGCGCCTGTGTCGGCATGCGCGGCTCGCGCGTGCAGGCGGTCTCCAACGAGATCGCCGGGGAGCGCGTCGACATCATTCCCTACGATGATAATGCGGCGCAATTCGTCATCAACGCGATGTCGCCCGCGGAGGTGCAATCGATCGTGGTCGATGAGGACTCCCACAGCATGGACATCGCGGTCGCGGAGGAGAAGCTCTCGCAGGCCATCGGGCGCGGCGGCCAAAATATCCGCCTCGCGAGCCAGCTGACCGGCTGGGAACTCAACGTCATGACGGAATCGGATGCCGAGGCGAAGAGCGACTCCGAGGCGCGAGCGCTGGTCGAGACATTCATGAAGCAGCTCGATGTCGATGAGAACGTCGCGAGCATCCTGGTACAGGAAGGTTTCTCGACCGTGGAGGAGGTCGCCTATGTGCCGGCGGGTGAGCTCGCGGCGATCGAGGAATTCGATGAGGACATCGTCAAGGAACTGCGCAATCGCGCCCGTGACGTGCTGCTGACGCAGGCCATCGTGAGCGAGGAGTCGCTCGATCAGTCGATGCCCGCCGACGATCTGCTGCGGCTCGAGGGCATGCGGCCGGATCTGGCGCTCGCACTCGCGCGCCGCGGCGTGCGCACGCGCGATGAGCTGGCCGATCAGGCCGTGGACGACATCGCCGATATCGAGGGACTGTCGACCGAGGAGGCCGGCGTTCTGATCATGAAGGCGCGCGCGCACTGGTTCGAAGCGCAGCACTGAAGCGCGCTGCGCCCAAGGTAAAGCACATATGGCTGATGTAACGATTGCCCAATTCGCCGACGTACTGAAGGTCTCGGTCGACCGTCTGATCGCCCAGCTGGATCAGGCTGGCATCACCGTTTCGAGCCCCGAGGACATGATCAGCGAGGAGGCCAAGCTCGAGCTGCTGACGCATCTGCGCCGCAGCCACGGTCACGGCAGCGAAGGCTCGGCGCCGAGCCGGATTACGTTGCGGCGCAAGACCCAGAGCGAGCTCAAGCTGGCCGGCAATCAGGGCCGGGCTCGCACGGTCAACGTCGAGGTGCGCCAGAAGCGCACCTACATCAAGCGCGACGTGCTGGAGGGTCAGGCGCGAGCCCAGCAGGAGCAGCTCGACGCGCAGCGGCGCGAGGCCGAGGAGGCGCAGCGCGCGCAGACCGAGAAGGCTGAGGCCGAGCGGCGCGAGCGCGAGCGGCTGGAGGCCGAGAGCCGCCGGCGCCTGGAGGAAGAGCAGGCGCGCAAGAAGGCGCTGGAAGAATCACGGCGCCTCGCCGAGCAGCTCGCGGCCGAGGAGTCCGAGCGCGAGCGCGCCCGCCGTACCAACGATACCGAGCGCGAGCCGCATGCGGCGCATCCGCACCCGCACCCGCACCCGGCCCATGCCCCGCATGCGCCACCGCCGGCGCGCGAGGAGGCCGAGGACAAGCGCACCCGCTATGGCCGCGAGGAACTGCACATCGCGGGGGACGTCAGCGCACGGCACAAGAAAAAGAAACGGCTCAAGGCGCGTACCGTCACGGTCGGGGCGGAAACCAAGCACGGTTTTGAGATGCCCACGGCGCCGGTCAAGCGCGAGGTCGCACTCGGCGAGACCATCACCGTGGCCGAGCTGGCGCAGAAGATGGCGGTCAAGGCCACCGAAGTCATCAAGGTCCTGATGAACCTCGGTGTCATGGCCACGATCAACCAGCCCATCGAGCGCGACACCGCCGTGCTCGTGGTCGAGGAGCTCGGACACAGCGCCAAGCTCGTCAAGGAAAACCAGATCGAGGAGGGCCTGCAGGGCGCGGAGGCCGCGGTCGAACAGCTCGTCGCGCGCGCGCCGGTCGTCACCGTGATGGGCCACGTCGATCACGGCAAGACTTCGCTGCTCGATTACATCCGCCGCGCCAAGGTCGCGGCCGGCGAGGCGGGCGGCATCACGCAGCATATCGGCGCCTACCACGTCGAGACGCCGCGCGGCTCGATCACCTTTCTCGACACACCGGGTCACGCGGCCTTCACCGCCATGCGCGCCCGCGGCGCCCGCGCTACGGACGTCGTGGTACTGGTCGTGGCCGCCGACGACGGCGTGATGCCTCAGACCATAGAGGCGATCCAGCATGCCCGCGCGGCCAATGTGCCGATCGTGGTTGCGGTCAACAAGATCGACAAGTCCGATGCCGACCCCGATCGGGTCCGCACCGAACTGGCCAAGCAGAACGTCATTCCCGAGGAATGGGGCGGGCAGAACATGTTCGTGCAGGTCTCGGCCCGCACCGGTCAGGGAATCGACACGCTGCTCGAGGCGATCCTGCTGCAGGGCGAAGTGCTCGAGCTCAAGGCTCCCCGTACCGGCTTCGCCGCAGGCGTTGTGATCGAGTCGAGCATGGAGAAGGGCCGCGGCGCCGTCGTGACGGCGCTGGTCAAGCGCGGCACGCTTCGAGCCGGGGACGCGATACTGGCCGGCTCGGAGTTCGGACGCGTGCGGGCGATGTTCGACGAGAACGGCCAGGTCATCGCCGAAGCGCCGCCCTCGATGCCCGTGGTGGTGCTGGGGCTCTCGGGCGCCCCCAACGCCGGGGATGAGTTTCTCGTCGTCGAGAGCGAGCGCAAGGCGCGCGAGGTCGCACTCTACCGGCAGGGCAAGTTCCGAGACGTCAAGCTCGCACGGGCCGCGACCCGGGCCGAGGACGTGTTCTCGCAGATGGGCGAGGTCAAAGCCGGCGTCATCCCGGTACTCATCAAGGCGGACGTACAGGGCAGCGCCGAGGCGCTCAGCGACGCGTTGAACAAGCTCAGTACCGAGGAGGTGCAGGTGCGCGTGATCGCCAGCGGCGTGGGCGGCATCACGGCCTCGGACATCCAGCTGGCAGCGGCCTCCAAGGCGTTCGTGATCGGCTTCAACGTCCGGGCGGACGCGGCGGCACGCGACGCGATGAAGGAGACCGGCGTGGAGGTGCGTTACTACAGCATCATCTACGAGGCCATCGATGACGTGAAGCAGAAGATGAGCGGACTGCTCGCCCCGGAGATCAAGGAGCAGATCGTCGGCATCGCGCAGGTGCGCGATGTGTTCCGCTCCAGCAAGTTTGGGGTCGTCTCCGGCTGCCTGGTCACCGAGGGCTTCGTACGGCGCAATAATCCGATACGCGTGCTGCGCGATAACGTCGTGATCTACGAGGGCGCACTGGAGTCTCTGCGGCGTTTCAAGGACGATGTCGGCGAGGTGCGGGCCGGCACCGAATGCGGTATCGGCGTGAAGAACTATCAGGACGTGCGAGTCGGGGATCAGATCGAGTGTTTCTCGCGGGTCGAAGTCTCACGCTCGATCCAGTGATCGACCCTGTGCGGGAGTCGCGCCGATGCCAGCCAAACCCAACGCCCGGATTGCGCGCATCGCGGCGCAGATGCAGCGCACCCTGGCCGAATTGCTGCGCCGGGAAGTCAAGGATCCGCGTGTGGGCAACGTCACCGTCACGGCGGTCGTGCTGGCGAACGACCTGTCGGTCGCGCGTGTGCACTTTCTGCCCTTCGCCGCCGAGCATCCGAGCGCCGAGGTGCTCGCGGGGCTGCGCAGTGCCGCGGGCTTCCTGCGCGGGGAGCTGGCGCGACAACTCGAACTGCGCCATGCACCGCGCCTGGAGTTCCTCCTCGACACGGATCTGGAGCGCGCGCAGCAGCTCACGAGCCTGATCGACCACGCGGTCAAATCCGATCGCGAGCGCATCGCCGAACACGGCGCGGGCAGTGCACCCGAGCCGGGCGCGGACCGGGAGCCTTGAGCGAGTCCCTGATCGGCCTGCTATTGCTCGACAAGCCGGTCGGAATGTCCTCGAATGCAGCGCTGCAGCGCGTGCGGCGTCTGGCGCATGGGGTCAAGGCCGGCCACTGCGGCAGCCTCGATCCCCTCGCCAGCGGCATGCTGCCGATCTGCCTCGGGGAGGCGACGCGCCTGGCCGGGGAGCTGCTCGCGGGGCGCAAGGTGTACCGCTTCGGCATCCGGCTCGGCGAGCGCTCCGCGACCGGAGATGCGGAGGGCGAGATCCTCGAGCGCCGGGCGGTGCCCGCCTTGAGCGAGCAGGGCGTCGCGGCCGTGCTGGCGCGCTTTCGCGGGCCCCAAACCCAGGTGCCACCGATGTATTCGGCGCTCAAGCGCGACGGTATTGCGCTCTACCGGCTCGCCCGCGCCGGTCAGAGTGTCGAGCGCGAGGCGCGAGCGATCGTGATCGACACGCTGGAACTGCTGGCTCTCGAGCCCGAGCGAATCGAGCTGCGGGTGCTGTGCTCCAAGGGCACCTACGTGCGCGTACTGGGGGAGGATATCGCGAACGCACTGGGCACCTGCGGCCGCCTCGATAGCCTGCGCCGTGACTATGTTGAACCATTCATCGACGAACCGATGGTCAGCATCGAACAGCTCGAGGCCGCCGCCGCGGGCGTGGCCGGATGGCCGCTGCTGCCCGCCGACCGCGCAGTCTCGCATCTGCCGGCGCTGCAGCTCGAAGCCTCGGCCGTGGACGCGCTCTACCGCGGACGCGCGATCGCAGTGCCGCAGGGCGCGGCTGCGCTGTGGCGTCTGTACGACCCACAGGGCCGGTTTGTCGGGCTGGGCCGCAGCGATGCGGCGGGGCAGCTATGGGTGCGGCGGCTCTTCAGCGCGCCACTGGCGGTGTAACTCCCTGTTCCGCTT
>JBELAR010000025.1:0-19767 GCA_049508555.1 Steroidobacteraceae bacterium | reverse complement strand
TACCTGTTTCGCCTGGATACGGCACCAGAATATTCCACAGCCTCTTTGACCCTCGCCTATGCGACGTCGAGCCTCTCAAAGCCGCCGTTCGCGTCTCGCGGGTGACCGAGCGCGAACGACCCATTGCTGCCCTTGGCGAACGTCTGCTTCTACGATACCAAGTCATTTATGTCAGTCGGCTACTGAGCCAGGTCGCAGGGTCATTCGAATGGCCCTCCGCCGCCGACTGCCTCACCCTACCGGATTGCAAGGCATAGCCAAAAATTGAGCTCGGCACAGTGAATGACGTCGCCGCAATTGAGAGCGCTGCGCCCCACGGGAGCGAAGCTAATAGTCCCAGCAGCCAGCGCAATCGCTGTTGAAGTTCAATGTCGTACCGTTCACCAGTATCTGAACGGACGCCACTCCCATCGCCTCGCCGCCGTTGAGCACGTAGCTGATCATTTCGTTGATCGACTGGCCATTGACTGTGCCAGCCGCGTATGTGTTCAACAGTACCGTAGTGCCGGTCGATGTTACTGAGTAGGTTTCTGTCAGAGAGCCGATGGCATTGTTCGTATTAACAATGTAATAAGTCCCAGAACCGAGCGGACCCGAGCCCCCGAGAGCGAGCGTCGATGGCAGCGGATTGGTGCTGTTATATAGGAAGTCAAACTGCCCGCCGTTATACGAGAGGTTCAGTCCGAGCGGCTGGTAGGGGTTCTCGAGATAGTAAGCCGTTACAATCTCGGTGACGATCGGAGATCCGTTCTCGGTGATCGTCAACGAGATCGTGCTGCTGTTGGCCACTTGGCCCTCGAACATCGTAGTGCCCTTGTTCGGCGTCTCGCTGTAGGTTCCCGCGTACGAGTTACCGCCGTTGCTCGCCGTTAAGGTCTGCGAGGAAATGTTGAAAGGTTCCGCTGGTGCGGGTGCCGCTTCCAGGTTCTGTGCCAGCGGGCTCGACTGCATGGCACTGCCTCCGCCACCTCCGCCGCAACCCGCAAGCGGGCCCAATAAACCGAATATGACGATGCAAGAGCGTTTCATTTTAGCTCTCCCTGGCGACCTTGGTGCCACCGCTCGTCCGTGGATTCGAATCGTACGCTCGTCAATGGGCATTGACAATTAAGGATACCGCGGCCCACATCGAGCGCGCCGCCTCCGCGAGATCCGCCTCCCTGTACGGCCACTTCGAGGGAGCCTGATCGAACAGGCCTGGGTCGGGAGTTGGCCGCTCAGCGTCCGGTTACGCCGACCGGCTAGCTGCAGGAGAACGCGAATAGCCCAGATCTCTTTGAGCTTGAAGGGTGCCTCCTGGTCAACAAGCTTGCCCTAGTTCCAGGGCAGGCGGGGGGGCGAGGTTGCTTTTGGTTGTCTCCATCACTGGCTCCTATGGTGAAAGAGCCAGCTATTGTGCGCCGCGACCATCGGTCGCTCATTGACCCGAAGCGGCCTTTCGCCGCCGGGAAGAGCGGACCTTCGCGGGAGACTATCGCGTCCGTGCTCCAAAGGGGGGGAGGGAAATTCGGGCCGCTCCGCGCTAGGATTTCATGATGAAGACAGGGACCCGTCGGGGCCGACCGCCGCACGATGACCTGCTGACGCCTGCCGAGTGGCGAACTGTTCATGCCGTAAAGCATGGTCTGACGAGCCGCGAGATTGCGCACCGCCAAGGCATCAGTATTGACGCCGTCAAGTTCCACGTCGCGAATGCAGTTGCAAAGCTGGAACTACCTAATCGCAAGGCACTGCGGCAATGGTTCCGCGCGCCCAAAGGAAGCGCTCTCGGTCGAAGGGAGAATACTGTGGATGCGCCATTGATACTTGGCCGAATCGGCCAAATCTCAAGAACAGTCAAGGACATCGAGCAGGCCCAGGAGTGGTACGGCAAAGTGCTCGGTCTGCCGCATCTCTACACGTTTGGACAGCTCGCTTTTTTTTAATTGTGGCGGCACGCGACTGCTGGTGACGCAACAGGGAGAAGTATCAGCAACAGAGTCCATTTTGTACTTGCTGGTTGAAGACATTGTAAAGGCACACAACGATCTAGGTTTTCGCGGGGTCGAATTCATTAACGCGCCGCACATGATTCACAAGCATGCAGATGGGACAGAGGAATGGATGGCGTTCTTCAAGGATCCTGAGGGCAGACCGCTGGCAATCATGTCGCAAGCAAAGAAGTGATTTGTCTCGTCCACGGTTGACGCAGTGGCGGCCGGTCGCGCCGCCGAACGACCGCAATCTGCGGCTTTGACGTACGGCAGCTCCTGGCCGAGGCCGTGTGAAAACTCCAGTCTAGAACCGGATCGGGCGAGACAGGCCGACTAGCTTGCGTCCACACAAGAAGACGCAGCGGAGCCTCAGGCCCGCAGCGCTTCGAGGAGCGTGCCGGTCCCCATGATTCGCATCACTCGCTTCAGGTTGTACGCTAGAACGTGCAGGCTCATCTCGGCGGACACCTTCGGCAAGGTTCTACAGAGGAAGTGCGTCGCCCCCATCCAGGATTTTATGGTCCCGAAGGGGTGCTCTGCGGTCTGACGCCGCAGCTGCATCCGCGAGGGATCCCGATCCAGGCGGGCCTGCATCTTGTCGAGTATGTGCTCATGCTCCCACCGGCCGATGCGTCGGTAGTCGCTGGTGGTGCATTTGGACCTTAAGGCGCAGCGCGGACAAGCTGAGGACCAGTACTTGTAGATCGCCATCCCCTTCTCGATGCTCGTGAAGCGCCGGATGGCGTACTCTCCCGCCGGGCAGCGGTAGGCATCGCGCCGGCGGACATAAACGAAGTCACTCTTGTCGAAGCGCCCGTCGGCACGGCTGGTGGAGGTAAAATTCTTCGGTATCAGCGGGACGATTCCGGCATCGTCGCACGCCTTGATCTGCTCGCCGCTGTAATAACCGCGATCCGCGATCGCCGTGAGTTTCTCCGTGCCCAACGCCTCACGAGCGGCTTCGGCCATCTTCCTAAGCTTGCGTCAGATACTCGGCGATACTCTTCTCGATCAACTCCATGCGTGTCTTCATCTTGCCGCTGGTAAAGTTGCGGTCCCGATGGTTGACCGCTTTGAACTTGCTGCCGTCGATCGCGACCGTGGTCTCGGTTAGCAAGCCCCAGCTGCGGCATAGCACGATGAATTCGCGGCACACATTCTTGATCGCCGCCGCATTCTCCGCTCGGAAGTCTGCGAGTGTCTTGAAGTCCGGGGCAAGCCGCCCCACCAACCACATCAGCTCGAGGTTGCGGCGCGCTTCCTGTTCCAGGCGACGCGAGGACTGTATGCGGTTGAGATATCCGTATAGATAAATCTTGAGCATCGTGGCGGGGTGATATCCGGGCCGTCCAGTCGGCTTCGGCTCCATCCCTTCAAAACCTAGCTCCGCCAGGTCAAGCTCGCCGATAAACGCGTCGATGACGCGCACCGGGTTCTCCTCGGAGACATACTCCTCGACCCGCTCCGGCAGCAAGGTTCCTTGGTTTCGATCCGCCTCATCGATGAATCCGCTCATGCGCAGTCCTCGATTACGAACCCACCTTTATGTTTTACAATCTCGGCGGGACGTTTTCACACAATCTCGGCCGACAGGAGCCGATGCGGGAGGCGGCGCGAATGTCAGCAATTTACGCTGAAGTCGGTCATGCCCGGCCAATGATTTGGCCGAGCTCGCGATTCGAGGCCCCCAGTGCAAGCAGTGATCGCAACAACAGATCGAGCGAGACGGTTGGGTCACCGGCTTCCATTTTGGCTACACGAGACTGGCTGGACTGCACTGCTTTGGCCAATTGAGTTTGCGAAAAGCCGCGCGCGCGACGCCTTGCCTTCAAGCCTCGCGCGAGTTTGAGCCGCAGCTCAATGTATGCGCTCTCCTGGTCGGACAGATCCAGGAATTCCTTAACGCCTCCGGTCTTCCAACCTCTAGCTTCGAGGCGCTTTTGCTTTTCGGCTCGCATCGTCGTAGTCCTTCAGTCTGTTTTGGCAAGTTCGAATGATTTCGTCGGGCGTCCTCTCAGTCTTCTTGGCAAAGACCGCCAAAATCAGGATGGCATCAGCATCAATGCGATACATCAACCGCCACGTCTGGCCCTGGTCATTGACCCGCAACTCATGGCATCGAGCCGCAATCGATGGCATCGGTCGCGACTGCGGCATGCTCAGCTTCTCGCCCTGCTGCAGGCGCCTGAGCAGAAAACCGGTCTCGATTCGAGCCGTCTTGGAAAACGGCGGAGTCTTGACCTGACCGTGGAGCCACGAAAGAGGTTGATCTTTACGGCTCACGGGTTGCAGTATATGTCAGAACTGACATATATCCAAGACCTCCGTTTTGACCCGTCTGTCCCTTGTTTCAGTGCAGCCCTCCGTCAGTCATCGGTTGAGAACAATGACTTACGAAGGCGGAGTCGGTTGAAGTGTGGAATATTCATTCCGCAACGCGTGAATGTTCCACAGTACCGTTTGGCAGACAAACGATTAAGTTATTGATTTCATGGTGGCCAGGGGTGGAATTGAACCACCGACACGCGGATTTTCAGTCCGCTGCTCTACCAACTGAGCTACCTGGCCGCGTGCAGAAGGGGCTGTATTAGACCGGTCGGATGGCCGGAGCGTCAACCCGCACGCGCGTTCGGGTTCCGCTCAGGAATGGCCGGGTTCCACGTAGTCCCCCGGCTTCGACGATCCGGTGCCGAAAAAGAACTTTTCCATCTCGGCCTCGAGGAATTTGCGGGCTTTGGGCTCGATCGGCGTCAGGCGATACTCGTTGATCAGCATGATCTGATGCGCGCGCCAGCGCTCCCAGCCCTCCTTGGACACGTGCTCAAAGATGCGCTGACCGAGCGGGCCAGGATACGGGGCTCGATCGAGTCCAGGGGACTCGCGCTTGAGAAGGACGCATTGGACGGTGCGGCTCATGGTTTGGGCGTTCCTGTCGAGGTCAACAGCGCGGCGATCGGCGCCGGCAAGCCGATGCGCGCGGGCTCGCGCGCGTTATACCAGAGCGTCTGGGTCCCTTCCATCACGGCGTCCAGGCCCTGGCAGCTCGCACGCAGCGGTGTGATCCGCAGCTCGAAATGCGTGAACGCATGCCGCAACACCGGCAGCGCGCCGGACTCAAGCTGCCCTTGGCGCAGCCGGGCGTTGCAGAACTGCTCGGCCGCCGCGCGGCTCTCAAACTCCGGTGGAGTCCAAAGGCCGCCCCAGACCCCTTGTGCGGGCCGGCGCTGCAACAGCACTTGGCCATCCTGGCGCCGAGCCAGCAGCATGATGGTGCCGCGCGTCGGCCGCGCGGCGCGCGCACGCGGCGTGGGCAGCTCGTGCGCGCGCCCTGCAAGCCGGGCCGCGCACCGGGCGGTCAGTGGACACCGCGCACACGATGGTTGCCGGCGCGTACAGAGCGTCGCGCCCAGATCCATGATGGCCTGGGTGTAGACGGCGACATGCGAGGTCGGCGTACAGTCCTCGGCGCGACGCCATAGCTCCTGCTGTGTCGCGCGCTGATCGGGCGCACCGTCGATGGCAAAGTAACGCGCGAGCACGCGCTTGACATTGCCATCGAGTATGGCCTCGCGGCGATCCAGCGCCAGCGCCAGTATCGCCGCAGCGGTGGAGCGGCCGATGCCGGGCAGCTGCGCCAGGCGGACACGGTCCTCGGGCAGTACGCCGGCGAAATCGCTGAGGATGCACTGGGCAGCGCGGTGCAGGTGACGCGCGCGCGAGTAGTACCCGAGCCCGGACCACAGGTGCAGTACCTCATCGAGCGGCGCAGCGGCCAGGGTCGCGACATCCGGAAAGCGCTGCATGAAGCGCTGGTAATAGCGCAGCACGGTCGACACCTGGGTCTGCTGCAGCATGACCTCGGACACCCAGACGCGATACGGCGTGCGCTCGCTCTGCCAGGGCAGATCGTGGCGCCCGTGACGCACATGCCACCGGATCAGGGCCGCCGCGATAGCCGCTGACATGTCAGCCCATCAGGGCCGCGACGATCTTCGTCAGCGCCGGCAGCAAGGTGCCGCGACGCAGCTTCGGATCGCGCACCACACGCATGGCCATCCCTTCCATCAGGCATTGCAGCACGACCGCGCCGCTGCGCGCGTCAGCGGCCGTGAGCGCGACGCCGTTCGCCTGGGCGCAGCAGCGCAAGGCTTGCGCAATATCGCCGCCGATGATCTGGTCGGAGCTGCGCACAGCCTTCGCGATCTGCGCGTCGCGGCTCGCCTCGGCGGAGAGCTCCAGGAGCAGCACCGGATTGAATTTGGGATCATCGCCGCGGCGCCAGCGCTCGAAGATATCGAGCATGCTGTTGATCACGTCGGCGGGAGATTTGAGGCCGATTGCCTTGCATTCATCCGATTCGATATGTCGCTCGATGATCGCCTTGACGATGGCGCTCTTGCCGTCGAAGTAGCGATAGATGAGTCCGGCGCTCATGCCAGCGGTCGTCGCGACATCCGCCATGCTCGCGCCGTGAAATCCGCTGTGGATGAAGCAGATCTCCGCCGCATCGAGTATGCGCTCGCGCTGGCGCGCGGCGCGTGAATGGGCGGCAGCGGCCGCCCGCGTGCCTTTCGCTGCGGCTCGCACCGGCACAGTCGCCGCGATGCTCACGGGCTGTGCTCCAGCCAACCCCCGCCCAGAGCCTCATACAAAGTAACCCGGTTGCTCTGTTCCGCGAGCCGCGTCGTGATCAGCGCCTGCTGCGCCGAGTAGTTGCTGCGCTCGGAGTCGAGCACGACCAGATAGCTGTCGCGGCCGACCTTGTAGCGCCGCTGCGAGAGTTCAAAGGCCCGGGACGTCGCTCCAGCCAGCGCCTCCTGGGCCGTGCGTTGGCGCGCCAGCGTCGCGGTGAGCGCGAGCCCATCGGCGACTTCACGAAACCCGGATTGAATCGCCTTTTCATACTGCGCGAGTGCGATGCTGCGATTGACGTTTGAGACCTTGAGCTGGCCCAGGAGCGCTCCGCCGTGAAAGATCGGCAGCGTCGCCTGGGGCTCGAAGGCCCATGTGGCCGTACCCGACTTGAACAAACCCGAGAGCGCGGCGCTGGCAGAGCCGACGTCGGCCGTGAGGCTGATATCGGGGAAGAACGCCGCTCGGGCGGCACCGATATTGGCATTCGCCGCGCGCAGCGTGAACTCCGCTGCCAGCACGTCGGGCCGGCGCAGCAATACGTTCGATGGCAGTCCGGCGGGCAGTGCGTCGATTCCCATGGTCTTGGCGTCGAAACCCTCCGGCAGCCAGCTCGGATCGATCTGCGCGCCGACCAGCAGCGTCAGGGCGTTGACGTCCTGCGCCACGTTGCCCTCGTAGCGTGCGGCGTCGGCGCGAGCCTGCTCGACCGTGGTCTGGGCCTGCGCCAGGTCCAGGCCCGAGGCGGCGCCGATCTCGTGCTGCTGCCGGGTCAACCCGAACGAGGATTCCTGGCTCTTCAGAGTCTGCTGCGCCAGTCGCACCAGCTCCCGATCGGAGGCCAGTGTCAGATAGGCGTTGGCCACTTCGGCGATAAGACCGAGCTGCGCGCCGCGCCGCGCCTGCTCCTGGGCGAGATACTGCTCGAGCGCCTGATGGGTCAGGCTGCGCACTCGGCCGAACAGGTCCAGCTCGAAAGAGGTGATGCCGACACCGATTTGGTAGTACGAGGACGTGAATGGAAACCCGAAATCCACGGCCGGCTCTTGTTCTTTGGTGTAGCTCGCACTGGCGTCGATCTGCGGCATCAGCGCGGATCGCTGGATCCGGTACTGCGCCCGCGCGCTCTCGATGTTCAGCACGGCAACCCGCAGGTCGCGGTTATTGGTTAGCGCCGAGGCGATCAGGCGCTGCAACCGCGGATCGACGAAGAAATCGCGCCAGCCGATATCGCGCGTCGCCGTCGCGGCGGTGCCGGCGTCGGCTACCGTCGTTGCCGGGATCGGCCATTGATCCGGGACCGGCAGGGCGGGCGCGCGATAGCGCGGCTCCATGGTGCAGCCTGCCATGAGGCACAAGCATGCCGTGCCCGCGATTCCAGCCAGCACGCTGCGGGTCTGCCGACCGCGCGGCGCGGCGAACTGCACTCCGGCGGACTCAGGCCTCATGGCTGCTGGCTCCGGCCGGCCCGATGCTCGGTGGCGGCGAGGGTGGTGCCGCGGCGCTCGCCGGGCCCGCTTCCGGCTCGTCGGGCAGAGAGTGAAACAGATGCTGCACGACCACGAAGAACACCGGGATGAAGAAGATGCCCAAAAAGGTTCCGGCGAGCATGCCGCCGAATACACCGGTACCGATGGCCCGTTGCGCGCCAGCGCCCGCACCGCTCGCCACTGCGAGCGGCAGCACACCCAGACCAAATGCCAGCGAGGTCATCAGGATCGGGCGCAGGCGATCGCGCACGGCGTGCAATGTCGCTTCGATCACGCCCGCGCCGTGCGCCACGTTGGCCTTTGCGAACTCGACGATCAGGATCGCGTTCTTGCTGGCCAGGCCGATCGTGGTGAGCATCGCGACCTGAAAATAGATGTCGCGCTCGAGACTGCGTACCGTCGTCGCCAGCACCGCGCCGATCACGCCCAGCGGCACGGCGAGCAGAATTGCGGTCGGAATCGACCAGCTCTCATACAGCGCCGCGAGGCAGAGAAATACCACGATCAGTGACAGCGTATAGAGCATCGGGGTCTGGGCACCCGCGGCGCGTTCCTGATAGGACTGACCGGTCCAGTCGACCGAGAAGCCGGGCGGAAGCTGCGCCACGAGCTTGAGGATCTCTTTCATCGCCTCGCCCGAGCTCACGCCAGGGGCGGCCTCGCCGTTGATGTCCATGGCCGACACGCCGTTGAAGCGCTCCAGGCGCGGCGAGCCGTATTCCCAGTGAGAATTCGTGATGGACGCCGTGGAGACCATCTGACCGCTGGCGTTGCGCACGTACCAGCGGCCAAAGTCCTCGGGCTGCATGCGGAATGGCGCATCGGCCTGGATGATGACGTGCTTGACGCGTCCGCGATCGATGAAGTCATCGATGTAGCGCCCGCCCCAGGCCACGGCCAGCGTGTTGTCGACGTCGGTCATCGACAGGCCGAGCGATGCGGCCTTCTGGGCATCGATATCGAGATGAAACTGCGGCGCGTCCTCCTGACCGTTGGGCCGCACGTTCGCGAGCAGCTTGTCCTTCGAGGCCATGAACAGGAACTGATTGCGCGCCGCGGTGAGCGCTTCATGGCCCTGGCCATTGTCGTCCTTGAGGTAGAAGTCGAAGCCCGCCGAGTTGCCGAGCTCCGTGACCGGAGGCGGAGCGAAGGCGAAAGCCAGCGCATCCTTGATCTGGGCCAGTGCGCCGTACGCACGCATCTGCATCGCCGGTATGCTCAGATTCTTGCCCTGGCGTTCGCTCCAGTCCCTGAGCAGTACGAAACCGATGCCCGAGTTCTGGCCGCCGCCGCTGAAGCTGAAACCCGCCACCGTGAAGATTGACGCGACCGCGGCATGCTCCTGCTTGAGGAAATAATCCTTCACCTTGTCCAGGGCGTGGATCGTGCGCTCCTGGGTCGCGCCGACCGGAGTCTGCACGAGTACGAACAGATAGCCCTGATCCTCATCGGGCAGGAATGCCGTCGGCAGGCGTATGAACAGCAACCCCATGAGGGAAGCCAGTGCCAGGTAGATGAGCATGTAGCGGATCGGCTTCGCTATCATGCGCGCCACGATGCCCTGGTAGCGCTGGTTGCCGCTCTCGAAGTGCCGGTTGAACCAGCGGAAGAAGCCTATCTCGGAATGGTGCGCGCCTTTCGCGACCGGCTTGAGCAGCGTCGCGCACAGCGCGGGGGTGAGCACGATGGCGATGATGACCGAGAGAATCATCGCCGAGACGATCGTGATCGAAAACTGGCGGTAGATCACGCCGGTCGAACCGGCCAGAAACGCCATCGGAATGAATACGGCGGACAGCACGGTTGCGATTCCGATCAGGGCTCCCGTGATCTGATCCATGGACTTGCGCGTCGCCTCGACCGGCGAGAGGCCCTCTTCGCTCATGAGCCGCTCGACGTTCTCGACCACGACGATCGCATCATCGACCAGTAGGCCGATCGAGAGCACGACCGCGAACATGGTCAACATGTTGATCGAGAAGCCCGCGACATTGAGCACGGCGAACGTGCCGAGCAATACCACCGGCACCGCTACCGTCGGAATGAGCGTGGCGCGCAGGTTCTGCAGAAACAGCAGCATCACCAGGAACACCAGCACGATGGCTTCCACCAGTGTCTTCACGACCTCCTCGATCGATTTGCGCACGTAGGGCGTCGTGTCGTAGGGGATGATCGCCTTGAGTCCGTGCGGCAAGCGCGGTTGCAGCGTTTTGAGCAGCTCGGTCACGCCCGCCACGGTGCGCAGTGCGTTCGCGCCCGTAGCCAGCGTGATGCCCATGCCCGATGCCGGCTGGCCGTTGAACTCGGCCTCGAAACCGTAGGCCGCCAGCCCGAGCTCGACGCGGGCCACGTCGCCCAGGTGCAATGTCGAGCCATTGGCGCCGCTGCGCACAACGATGTTGCGGAACTGCTCGGGGGTCTGCAGCCGGCCCATCGCCGTGATCGTGGCATTGAGCTGCTGTCCCGGCACGGAGGGCGTATCGCCGAGCTGGCCGATCGAGACCTGCGCATTCTGTCCATTGATCGCAGCCGTGATATCCGCCGGAGTGAGCGCATAGGCCTTGAGCTTGTCGGCATCCAGCCAGATGCGCATGGCGTACTTGGCGCCAAAGAGCTGTACCGTGCCGACGCCTTCCACACGGCTCAACGGATCGACGACATTGCTCGCCAGATAGTCGCCGATGTCCCCGCCGCTCATCTTGCCGTCTTCGGAGACGAAGCCGATCGCGAGCAGGAAGGCGCTATTGCTCTTGCTGACGACGATGCCCTGCTGCTGCACGATCTGCGGCAGCAATGGTGTGGCCTGCTGCAGCTTGTTCTGCACCTGCACCTGCGCGGTGTCCGCGTTGGTGCCGCTGGCGAAAGTCAGCGTGATCGCGACATTGCCGCTGCTGTCGCTGGTCGAGTCGATGTAGATCAGCCCATCGAGGGCGGTCATGTTCTGTTCGATGATCTGCGTCACCGAATCCTCGACGGTCTTGGCCGAGGCCCCCGGATACGAGGCATTGATGGACACCGCAGGGGGCGCGATGTTCGGATAGCGCGCGATGGGCAGCCGCGTGATCGAGAGTATGCCGATCAGCATGATGATCAGGGCGACGACCCAGGCGAAGATCGGACGGTCGATGAAAAAACGTGACAGCATATTCGCGCTCGTGTCCTAGTGAGCGGCGCCCGCGGCCGCGGCCTTCGCATCGGCCGTACCCGCGCCAGCCGCGTGCTGCGGATCCGCGGCCACCGTTGCGGCTGGCGGAGCCTCGACCGCCGTGACGGTCATGCCCGGCTGGACCTTCTGCAGGCCCTCGACGATCAGGCGATCGCCCGAAGCGAGACCGCTATCGACGAGCCATTGATTGCCCACGGTGCGCGAGACCGCCACGGTGCGGGACTCGACTTTGTTGTCCTTGCCCACCACCAGGGCGGTGGCATTGCCCTGCGGATCGCGGGTGATGCCTTGCTGCGGCGCCAGCACCCCTTGGCCCAGCACCCCTTCATTGAGCACTGCTCGCACGTACATGCCGGGCAGCAGCAGACCGTTCGGGTTGGGCACGAGCGCACGCAGCTGATAGCTGCCGGTGGTCGGATCCACCGTGACCTCCGCGAACTGCAGCTTGCCCTCCTGATCGTAGGGGCTGCCGTCGATGAGCAGGATTTTCACCGGCGCCTCGCTGCCGCTCGACTTCACGCGCCCGTCGACGATTTCCTGCCGCAACTGCACCCAATCCCGGCTGGACTGGCTGACATCCACGTAGATCGGATCGAGCTGTTGAATCGTGGCGAGCGCATTGGTTTGATTGGCGGTCACCAGAGCCCCCGGGGTCACGGTCGACTTGCCAATGCGCCCGCTGATCGGCGCGAGAATGCGGGCGTATTCCAGACTGGTGGCACTGCTGTCGACGGCGGCCTGCGCCGAGGCGACGTCGGCTTGCGCCTGGCCCAAGGCCGCGACCGCGTTGTCGTTGTCCTGGGCGCTGACCGCATCGATCTTGACCAGTTCAGCCGAGCGCGCCGCCGTGAGCTGCGCTGCGGCCAGCGTCGCTTGCGCCCGCTGCAGCGCCGCGCGCGAGCTGTTGTACTGCGCGCGGTAGAGCCGGTCGTCGAGCTCATAGAGCGGCTGCCCCGCCGTGACCAATGAGCCTTCCGTGAACAGGCGCTGCTTGACGATACCGCTGACTTGCGGCCGCACCTCCGCCACCAGATGCGGGTCGGTCTGTCCGGGCAATTCGCGCGTGAGGGTCACCGGCTCGCTCTTGAGCGTGATGACGGTGACCTGCGGGGTGAAACCGCCGCCGGGCATGCCGCGCGGCGCGCCGCCGCCGCAGGCGCTCAAGGCGGCGATCACCGCGAGCAGCGCGGCGAGGCCAAAGCGACCAACAGGCTTGAAATTGCGCATGCGACACCTTTTCGGACGGGGCAGCAGCCGGCGGCTCGATCAGTCCGCAGCAGCCGGGCCACGCGTCGCGCCGTTTCCGGATAGTGAATGAACGTTCACTCTATCTGCTGGCGGGCGGCGGCGCAAGCCGTGCCGCAGGCCGGGGCGGCGGCGGCGGCAGCGGGGGTCCGGTGATGGAGCGGGCCTAGATCTCCAGGCGCTGCGGTGCCGGGACGCACCAGATGTCGACCGGCGTCCGGCGCCCGCGCAGCTCGAACTGCGACAATTGCAGAAACGGGATCGATCCGCGGACCGGCAACGGCGTCGGTCCGGCCGCATCCAGCGCGCGCGCCACCATCGAGGAGAACAACACCTCGCCGCCGCGGGCGCGGCTGCACAGGCGCGCGGCCACGTTCACGGTATCCCCGACTAGCGTCGCGGCCTGGCGCCCGGGCGGCCCTAAGAAACCGAGCGCGACATCTCCCAGGTGCAAGCCGATGCCGATCGCAGCCTTGACCGACAGCTCTCTGTGCCAGCGTTCGGCAACCGGCGCGAAACGCTGCAACATGGCCAGGCTGGCATCGAACGCCTCTCGCGCCCCATCGTGGCGCGAATCGCGCACCCCGAATCCGGCCATCATCTCATCCCCGGCCATGTGAAATATCTGACCGCCGAACAGTTCCGTGGCGCGCGCAAGCACGCCGTAAAATTCGATCAATACCGTGACCACCTGGGAAGGGGACAACTGCTCGGCGAGGGCCGTATAGCCCCGCAGATCGACGAACAGAACCGTGGCGCGGGTCGTTTCCGCTTCGAGCGGCGCCGTTTCGAGCATGATCGTGGCCATCGCGTCTTCTCCCTGCTTGACCGATGTTAACCCGGCGCCGCGGCCGTTGCCGCGTCCGGACAGGTTACCCTCAGTCATCGTGGTCGATGTCGAGCTTATTGACCACGCCCGGGACACCGGGTGGCGCGCCGCCTCCGTATCCGCGTTGATCGCAACCCGGACGATATCTCCACTCGGGCAGGATACACAATGACCCAAGCCTGACCGTGCGGCAACGCACCTCCGAGGCCGACCACCCGCTGTTGCAGGCTGTAGCAGTTCGGCCCTGAGCGGCCAACGCCGAGGCGCTATAATTCAAGCGCGCCGGCACGCGTCGGCACGCTTCGCTTTTTGGGGATTTTATGGTGGCAGTGCTCGCAGCGGACGGCGAGGCCGCGGCGCGCCGGCTCACGCCGGTACTCTTCATCGGGGTCTTCATGGCGGCGCTCGATACGGCCGTGATCGGCCCCGCGATACCCGCCCTGCGTGAGGCATTCGCGGTAGACAACCGGGCCGTCGGGCTGGTGATGAGCGTCTTCGTATTGTTCTCCCTCTGTAGCACCGCGCTCATGGCGAACCTCAGCGACCGCTACGGGCCCCGGCCGATCTATCTCTGGAGTGTCGCGGTTTTCGCGCTCGGTTCGCTGCTGGTCGCAACCTCTCCGCGCTTCTGGATGATCGTGGTGAGCCGCGCGATTCAGGGCATCGGCGCCGGCGGCATCACACCGACGGCCAGTGCCGTGGTCGGCGACGTGTTTCCGCCGGAGCAGCGCGGCAAGGCACTCGGCTTGATCGGCGCGACCTATGGCATGGCATTTGTGCTCGGGCCCCCGCTGGCCGCGCTGCTGATGGTCGTACTGAGCTGGCATTGGATTTTCCTGCTCAACCTGCCCATCGCGGCGATCGTGCTGTACCTCGGCGCGCGGGTGCTGCCTGCACGCCAGGTCAGCGCACTGCTACCGCCGCTCGATCTGGCCGGTGTCGTGCTGACCTTTGTGTTGCTGAGTTCGCTGGCGCTCGGCATCACCCGTGTCGCGGACGGGTTTGCGGGCCTGCTGCTCTGGCCGTGGTTCCTCGCTGCCGCCGCCCTGACGCTGGCGTTACTGATCTATGTCGAGCAGTCGGCGGCTCGACCGATGATTCCGTTGTCCTTGTTCGCCAATCGCCAGCTCGCGGTGACCTACCTGCTGGCCGTGGGCGCCGGGTTCGGCATGGGCAGCGTGATATTTCTGCCCTCCGTCGCCACCCTGGCCTACGACGTGTCATCGAAGCACGGCGGATTCGTGCTGCTGCCGCTGGTCGTCTGCTCGATGCTGGGTTCGATCGTGGCCGGGCGACTGCTCAACCGCGTAGGGGCCAGAGGCCTGATTTTTGTGGGATTCGCATTCCTGGCAGCCGGCTACGGCGCATCGGCTCTCCCGGGACTGGGATTGTGGGCGTTTCTGGCCGCCTCCATGCCCGTGGGACTCGGAATCGGCGTCGTGGTCGGCGGCGCCTTGCGTTCGATTGCCATCGACGAGGCACCGCTGGAAGTGCGCGCCGCTGCACAAGGGCTCATCAATATCTGTACCGCCGTCGGCACCCTGCTGTCTGCGGCGGCGATCAGTGCGGTGGCCGATATCAGCGGCGGCGGAGCGGACGGATTCGCCCTCGCCTACTGGGTGGTCGCCGCGCTGATGAGCCTCATGCTGATCCTGACATTCGGCTTGCGCGATGATCGGGGCGCGCTGCGCCGGGCCGCAGCCGCCTAGCCGCGGCGCGTGCTCAGGGCGCCGCAGCCGCCAAGGTCCTCGGCGCATCCTCGTCGCGCAGGCGCTGCAGTAGCCGCGCCTCGCGCGGAAACACCTTGCGGCAGGCCTCGCAGGTGTCGGCGAGCAGTTGCGCGTTTTCCGCTGATCGCGGCTCCGCCTGAAGGCGCATCACGAGCGCGGCGGCCAATTGCGCCGCGCGACGCTCGCTCTCGGCGCGCAGTCGAAAGAGCGAGGCCCGGACGGTGGGCAAGGGCTTGACGAGGTGATTGACGTGCACCCGACTGACCATCAGGGCCAGCTCCAGCAGCGTACGCTCGCGTCCCGCGCGCGCGCGCGCCGCATCCAGCGTGAGAATCGCCTGTTGAGCCTTCTGGTCTATATAGAACTGGTTCGGGTTCATCGGCGCAGGACCTTAGCAGTCCGGCGCGGCCCTGGCGTTGACGCATGCACGCCCCGGGCGAGAGGATTCATGGATGGCAGGATTTGCATGGTGATCGGGTGAGACGACGTCCGCGCGGCTGGATCGTGTACGCGGTCCTGGGCGTATCGCTCGGCGTCTCGACGTTCGCGACACCCCTGGGCCCGGACATTCAGGCGAGCGAGGCCTGGATTCGCTGGCTGCCCGCGGATCTACCCAGCGGCGGTTACCTGACGCTCCGGAACTTGAGCAACGAGCCGCGCAGGCTCACGGGCGCCTCGAGCCCGGAGTTCGGCTCGGTCAGCCTGCACCAGACGCGCGACGCTCACGGCGTGAGCGGGATGAGCCCCGTGGACTCGATCCTGATCGCAGCGCACGGTACGCTGCAATTTGCGCCGGGCGGGTATCACATGATGCTCATGCAGCCCGCGCATGCATTGCATCCGGGCGATCATGTGCCGATCACCCTGCGCTTTGCCGACGGGGCAGCGCTCCAGGTCACCTTCGAGGTGCGCGCGGCCGACGTAGTCCCATGACCGCGGGGTCAGAATTGCGCATGGAAGCGAAACGCGGCAATCGATACCGGCCCACGGTCGCTGTTGTAGGCCGGGTTCACCACATACTGATAGTCGAGCGTGAGTTGCAGCCAGCGCGCCGGTACCCATCGATAGTAGGTTTCCAGTATCTGTTCGGCCCCCGGATGCGGCAGCTGGCCGTCGCCCACAAGGATCCCCAAGCCGCCCGCGTTCAAATAGCGCTGACGTGTAGCGGATATGCCGTCGTCGATGAGCGCGAGACCCGCCGTGTCCTGGGGACGGCTCCAGCCTTTGCCATTGAGTGACAGACCCGCCGCAATCGTGCGGTCGATGTCCGAGAACTCGTAGGCCTCGACGTTGCCGTCGGCCTTGCCGGCGCGGACGAACATGCCGAGATCCGGCGACAACCGCTGCTCGAGACTCAGACTCACGCCGGTACGATTGCGATAGGCGCGCACGTCAACCAGGGCAGCCCCGACACTCTCGCCCGTGGTCTGCGCGAGGCTCACGGCATCATTGAGTTCTGCCATGCGCCCGTAGCTGTCAAATACCGTCACCAGCACCTTGCCGGGCAAACCCATGAGCTCGTGCCTGTGCTCCACCTCGCCAATGCCCTGGAACTCATGAACATTCGGATCGAGCGTCTCGTTGTTCGGAACATTCGACAGGTCGAACACGCCGGCGCGCACGGTCCAGGCACCCTGGTACCACTCGGCCGCGGCACCCACGGTGAAACCCCAGGAATCCGCCGCATAGTCGAATGTGCCGGCATCGATCGCGGCCCAGTTCAGGAAATCAACGCGTGGATCGTGGGAATACTGGTTGCCATCGAAAATGTCCGTGACTGCGAACTTGCCCACGGTCAATACCCAGCGATTGGCGCTTTGAACGCCGGCGAGCTGATTGGCGTCGGCATCGACCGCCTGGCGCTCCCCACCCAAGTCGATGGTCTGGCGCAGGAACAATCGCGGCAGGCGCCAATACGGGTGGCTGCGGCCCACTTTGTAAGCCGTACCGCTCGGGAAGCCGGCCACGCCCAAGGTATCGTCCAGACCGAAGCCCTGATCGATCTCCGGATTGATCCAGGCTTCCGCCCCACTCCAGAGGCGCGCGCCGAGAAACAGCGTGAGGTCGCTATTCTCCGCCCCCTGCCGCGGGGTCAGGCTGTTGGTTCCGGCGTAAGGCGCGTGAAAGGGCGCTGTCAGTTGTTCCAGGAACGTCGCCTGCCCGTGGATCGCGTACTGCTGCGCATCCGCAGACGCGCCCGCTGCCGGAGTATCCCCGGGTGTGTCCGGGGGCGATTGCTGCGCCAGAATCACGCGCGCCAGGGTCATGCAGAGGGTGAGCGCGATCCCGCGACGGACGAATGCGAGAGGCAATGTCTGGCTCCTCAATACTCTGGCTCGGCACAGTCTCTGCACTGCCGGGCCCGCATACCGCAGGGCCATGGCCGCGATCCTATGCCGACTCCCTTATCCTGTCTAGGGGGATAGGATACGCACCGCAGCCCGCGACGGCCCCATCAGGACCCGGAGCGCCGTTGATCGATGTTGAACACCAGGCCGTAGGGGTCGCGCAGATAGCAGCGCGGAACCGAAGCGTCCTCCTCCTCGATGCTGCAGCCGGCCGCGAGCAGCGCCGCTCTCGCAGCGCGAAAGTTTGCTGCCAGAAAATCGAACACGGGACCGTGCGCGGCGCCGTGTTCCACGTACAGACGGAACGCGCCGACGTCGAGGCCCACCAGCGATTCACTGCGCTGCACGATCTTCAGGCCGAGCACCGATTCATAAAATCGCACGGCGTCCTCGAAGCGCTCGGTACGGATGATGACGTCGCGGGTCGCGGACAATGGGTACGACATATTGAGCTCCTTCTGCTGGCCGCCTGGTGATTTGGCCCTGAGGCCGATATCCTCGCCCTGCGCCCGTGCACTCACAAGGATGGAGCGAGCCATGATGACGCTCAAATGCTGCAAGCTGATTTCTGCGCCCGGGCTCATCGCAGCGATGTGCGCGGGGTTCGCGGCGCTCGCCGCCCATCCTGCCTGGTCACAGCAGGACAGCGAGATCGGGCCCGATTACGCGGACGCACCTGAAACGCTGGTCAATCCGGCAGTTCCGCATGGGGCCATTCACGAGCTGCTGATGGACTCCGCAGACAGCTCGATCTATCCGGGCATCGTGCGCATCGAGAGCGATATCACGGCGCGGCGCGACGCCTTCGGCAATCGCATTGCGGCGCCAGCCGAGCAGATCTCCGCTCCCGGTCCCTATCAGCGGCATGTCTGGGTCTATGTGCCGCAGCAGTATGTGCCCGGCAGGCCCGCACCCTTTATGGTCGTGCAGGACGGCCATGGCTATCTGCCTCGCATGCCGGTGGTGCTCGACAATCTGATCGCCGCGCATCGCCTGCCGGCGATGATCCTCGTCATGGTCGATTCCGGTGGCAGCGATGCTCAGGGCTCGGAGCGCGGATTGGAATACGACACGATCTCGGATCGCTATACGCGCTTCATCGAGAGCGAGGTGCTGCCGCGCGCGGCCAAGGAGTGCAATGTCGTCTTCACGAAAGATCCGGCTGGCCGCGCCAGCATGGGCGGCAGTTCGGGCGGCGTCGCGGCCTTCACGATGGCGTGGTTTCATCCCGAGCTCTATCACAAGGTGCTCACCTACTCCGGGACCTACGTCAACCAGGCCTCGCCGGTCGATCCCAAGACACCACGCGGCGGGTGGGAATATCACGATCATCTGATCGCCGCAGCGCCGGCCAAGCCCATCCGCATCTGGATGGAAGTGGGCGAGAAGGATCTGCATTACGACGATCCGGAGTCCACCTGGCACAATTGGCCGCTGGCCAACCAGCGCATGGCCGCGGTGCTGAAGGCCAAGGGCTACGACTATCGATTTGTGTACGCCAAGGACGCCAAGCACGTCGATGCCCGGGTCGTCGCGCAGACATTGCCCGGCGCTCTGGAATGGCTGTGGCGGGACTACCGCTGATCAGCCGCACTACCGGGACTGCAAACCGGCCTTCAGTCGGCCCGGCTCTTGACTGCATCCCCAGCGCTTAAACGGCGGAAATAGTCGGCGACGGCGGCTTCGTAGCCGTGCGGAATCAGCAGCGGATCCACGCCGTGGATCTGATCGGACTGCTGCTCCTCGAGGCGGCGGCGCAACTGCAACTCCAGCGTGTCGACGTCGCTGAGCAATTGCTGGTGTATGTGCTCGACCATGGCCGGGTTGCCCGGAAAGCGGCGCAGATCCAGATGCTGCATCTCGCTGATCAACTGCTGAATCTCCCGCTCGGTCTGCACGTCGTTCGTCCCCTGCCCGTGCAGCGCGTGCAGTTCGCCCAGTCCTTGCTCGATCAGCGCCTGTCTGTCCGGGCCCGGTTGGGGCGCATCGACCGGCGCTCGGCTGCTGCCGCCGCTGCGAGCGTTGTTGCCGGTATCGATGTTGTTGTCGACGAATGCGCCGGAATACCCGCCGCCGCCCGGCCGGCTGTCGTTGGTGCCACCCTGTTGGCCGCCGCGCGCGCCGCCGGACTCACCCGCTGCGCCCTGCTGGCCCGGGGCGTTGCCGGACTGGCCCGCTGAGCCCCGCTGACCCGGCGCGTTGCCGGATTGGCCTGCTGAGCCCTGCTGGCCCTGCGCACCGGCGGATTGACCGGCCGCGCCCTGTTGGGTGTTTCGCGCGCTGAGCGCCTCGATCTGCCGGCGCAGGCGCGCCACGCGATTCAAGGCCTCTTCGTTATCTCCGGCGCCGGGCTG
>JBELAR010000024.1:0-22488 GCA_049508555.1 Steroidobacteraceae bacterium | reverse complement strand
ATCTGATACTCGGTGAGGACGCCGAATATGCCGCTCGAGCCATCAAGGCCGGGTACGCCAATCTCTATTGCGCTACGGCCGTCGCCTACCATTCGCATCACTACAAAATCGGCGAGGTCTTCTGGCGTTACTTCGATACGGGTGTATTCCATGCTCGTAGCCCCTGGATGAGGGAACAGTTCGGGTCCTATGGCGGGGAGGGCGTGCGATTCGTCAAATCGGAGCTGCGCTACCTGGCCAGTGATGCCCCCCTGCAGATACCACGGGCTCTGCTTCACACCCTGGCGAAGTACATGGGCTACAAACTCGGCAGACTCGAGAGGCTGCTGCCCAATCGACTCAAGGCCAGTCTGTCGATGACGCCCGGATATTGGCGGCCGCGGCGGCCTTAGCAGGGCGGGCGCAGGTCAGGCGCGGCCCAGTGCCTCAATAGGCCCCGGCTCGACGCCACACGGCCGCGGCGGTCGCAGTCAATATGGCCAGATCCAGCAGCAGGCACTGGTTGTGGACGTAGTACGTGTCCATCGCGACGCGGCGCCGGTATGTGGTGTCGCTGCGGCCCTTGACCTGCCACAGGCCGGTCAGGCCGGGTCTTACCGCCAGATAGTTCGCCACGCTGCGCCCATAGCGCAGGAGTTCAGCCCGCACCACCGGGCGCGGGCCCACCAGGCTCATATCGCCCAGCACGATGTTCCAGAGCTGCGGCAGCTCATCGAGACTGGTCAGTCGAAGGAAGCGGCCAACTCGCGTGACGCGCGGATCCTTGCGCAGCTTGTGATTCTGGGTCCATTCATCGCGCAGCTCGGGTTGATCCCTGAGCATGTCCCGCAGCACCTGCTCCGCGTTGTGGACCATGGTGCGGAATTTGAGGCAGTGAAACACCCGGCCGTTGTGACCGATGCGTTTGTGCCGGAACAGCACCGGTTCACCGTCGCGGCGGATCAGCAGCACGATGACCAGGATGAGCGGGGAGAGCAACAGCCCGAAAAAAAGCGCCGCCGCGATGTCGAAGGCACGTTTACCCGGATACACCGGTCGGACCTTGGACGGCGCGGGAAACAGGACGGAAGGAACGGCGTGCTCGTAGCCGTAACGGGCTGAAGCACCATCGACGACATGCAATTCCGGGGGCGAAGCGCTCGAATCTATGGACGGAGCCGAAACAATCACTGATTTGCCTTTCTCGTCATTACGTCGTGACGCAGGGTTGATAAAAACAACTCGGGATTGGTGCTCGGCCGTCATCCAAATTCTCTCCGTAGTAGCTCAAGGGGTAGACCCTGTTCAGTGCAACATATCTAGCACGCACTGTGCCAAGCACCCGACGGCGATACCAATTGTTCAAGCAATCAGTAGTTTAGTCGGTGCGGTAGCGGTCATAACGGGAAAATGCACTGAAACGAGACGGATTTCAAACGTTTTTAAGTGTAGGACGTTAACCAATTCCGCTGTCGCCAAACCGCGACAATGGGCTTCGATGGACCTGAGCAATTGCGGCTCGACGAATGTCAGGTCAAACGCACTCACGCTCATCGCCAATCGCTCTTCGCGCTGCATGAATTCAGTGCAGTCGCGCGACTTGTTGGCGCAATCGTGCCGCTCATGACGTGGCCATGAGTCAAGGTCTCCGCAGCGTATGTTGCTACCATGAAAGCCCGAAACGTTTTGCCTTGCGGAAACGTTGACACATCGGTTGTCGCCAACTGCTAGCGCGACTGTGACGCTGATATTCTCGGGGGCGCAATGTGCTCGACCTGTGAGTCGGTAGAAGGTGCAACATGATTCTGGAAGCTGCCACGCTGAGCATCACGCCCGCGCAGTGCGCGCGGTTCGAAGCCGCCTTCAACGAGGCACGCGAACTCATATCGGCCATGCCCGGCTTCATTGCCCATCAACTGCAGCGCAGTCTCGAGACCGAGGGCCGCTATCTGTTGCTCGTGCAGTGGCACTCGGTGGAGCACCACATGGTGGGTTTCCGCCAATCCCCGCAATTCGTGCGCTGGCGGGCGCTACTCGGACCTTTCTTCGCGCTCGTGCCCGTGGTCGAGCACTACGAACTCATCAGCGCCGGCCCTGAGGCCTCCGGCATGGACGGCGAACAATCAGTATGATTGAGTTGAATATTACGACGTAATATATTGATTTATAATTGTAATTATTTACTGAAACAGAAAGTTGATCGAGCCATCCACGCCGCGGGTGCCGAAGTTCAGCACGTCGACCTTGGTCGGGGAGACGATGTACAGACTCGCGGAAGTGCTGCCGATGCCGGTTTCCGTCAATGTGCCCACGCCGCGCCCGGTGGTGGCATTGATCGCGAAAGAGCCATTCGCGTAGTTGCTGCTCAACGAGCCGTAGTTCAGCACGATCAACGGTTCGAGCGCGACCGGGCCATGAGACTGTGGGTATTGCGTGACGCCCACGAAATCGTTGGGCAGCGTATCGGGAAAGATCCCGGAGACCGGCGGAGTGGGATAGGGCCCCTGAAACTGCGCCTCGAGCAGGCCCGCGCCGCCCGCTGTACCGCCCTGCTGCAGGATGTACCCATTGGCTATGCCATCGAGATAGAACGCGAAGGAGGACGGCACTCCGTATTCAGTCAGGCTCATCGTGCCGCGGCCGCTGGGTCCGATTGCGTAGCTCTGAGCAGAGATGACTTGACCGGCCAGATCAGTGGCCTGATCAGAGATATCGATCATCGCGTCGAGCGTGCCGGCCGTGGGGTTGGCGTTGGAAAGCAGTCCGAGCTGCATGACCGTCACCGGCTCGATAGTGCCCGCCGCACCGAACAGGCTCATGACCGCCGGGGACGAGAGCGCATTGTTGTCAAATACTCCGGGACTCACGTCGCCGACCTGTGCCGTCATCTGGCCCGTGTCGACCGGCGTGCCCGCGGTGGCATCGATGTCCATCAGCAACATCTTGCTGGGGTTAACCAGGTAATAGGCCAGAGTCAAGGTCTGCGAGCCCGAGGCCAGACTCAGGGTCCCGCGACCGTTAGCGTCCGGCGCGGACACTTTGCCTGTGAGCGCCGCGTCGGTGAGGGGACTGGCTGCGTCATTGGAGTCGATCAGGCCGGCGCTCAGAGTGCCGGTACTGTCGGCCGTGAAACGCCCGATCGTGCCGAAATGCGCACTGGCGCTGTCTACGCCCAGCACCCCGAAGGCGAAATTGCCGCTGGGTGGGCTCGCGGTGCGGGCGGCCGGATCCTGTAACAGGACTTGTCCGGAACCCGAATCGCTGCCCGAACTGATGAGCTGCATGGCGGCCGAATGGATCTGCCCGGAGCTGTCAGGCGCCGTAGCCGCGAAGTTGTAGACCAGCGTGCCGCTGGGCGCGATGAGCTTGAGGTCTCCGGCGTTGTTTTCCCGATTCGTGCAGTAGCCGGAGGTCAAGGCCTCGCCGCTGGTCGTGCGATGCGTGTCCTTGTAGTCCTGAATGCCGGTGATGTTGCCGGTTGTCGCGTCGATCGCGATGGAGCCGGTATGCGTCGCCGGGGCACCGCCGCGGTAACCCGAGAAGTAGAACACATAGTTTCCGCTCAACAGGCAGGCCGCCTCGGGATTGACCACCAGCGTCGCGGCGACATCGGCGATGCGGGAGAGGTCGTCACTGGCCTGCAGTACAAAGCTATACGTGCCCGCCGCACTCGGCGTGCCGGAGATCGTCGTCACTCCGGTGGTGCTGCCGTCCAGAATAAGACCGGGCGGCAAGGTGCCTGAGACCTGCGTCCAGGTGAAGGGAGTCTGGCCGCCGGCCACCGAGAGCTCGCCGGAGTAGGGGACATTCACGTTGGCTGGAAACAGCGACGGGGTATTGTTCACCGGAGAGCCGCTCACGATGATGGTCACCGAGGCGTATTCCGCCGGGTTGGCGATGGAGGTGGCCGTAATCAACGCGTCGGCCTCTCCGGTCACCGTCGTTGGCGCCACATAAGTGGCCGTCGAGTTGGTCGTGCTGGTGAGCGATCCGACGCCGGTCATGGTCCAGCTGACCCCGTCGGTGTTGCTGGGGTTCTCGACACTGGCCGTCAGGGCCAGCGATGTGGCCTCGTATATCCCGGTGACATCGCCCGCGGTCTCCAGGGCCACGCCGGTGTCGATGCCCACGGTCGGGGTCACAGTGCGATTGGTGTTGGTGTTGCAGGCGGCAAGGATCGCGGCGGCACTCACACCCAGCAGCATAC
Source organism: Steroidobacteraceae bacterium (assembly GCA_049508555.1). GTDB lineage: Bacteria > Pseudomonadota > Gammaproteobacteria > Steroidobacterales > Steroidobacteraceae > FEN-1191. The sequence goes on along the minus strand of JBELAR010000024.1, from coordinate 18,302 downwards.
GGCCTGCGGCAAGCAATCCCCGCGGGGCTCCAGATCGAATGACGGTCAACAGCTTCTCCTCATCGGACTACAGGATTGTCTCGGGCGCCGCGCCGCTCGAGCCTCAATCTCGTGCCCCGGGCCAGCCGTATAGCATAGCGACAGTCGGACTGCGTATCAGTTCAAAAAGCGCCGCCGCGGTGCGCCCGCCCAGCCATAGCGCCGGCGGCGCACCAGTACCGCCCCGGTGAGTAGCGCCAGTGCGAGCAATTCCGGACCGAAGGACCCCACGCCGCTGGCCGCGCCGAAGGCCGACTGGATCGTCGCGGTCGCAGAGTCCACGTGGCCGGCGTTGTCGGTGATGGTGAGCTGGACCTGGATCGAGCGGAAGGAGGGCACGACGAGTTCGGCGATCGACTGATTGGCATGGATGAGCTGATTGCTGGTGGCTGGGATCGTCGTCCATTGATAGGACACGATGGTATATCCGGTCGCGGCGGTGCTGCCGCTGCCGTCGAGCGTGATTTTCTGGCCGGGCGAGCCCGTGGTACTCGAGGGTGTGATCTCTACAAACATGCCGCCCGCGGCCAGCACGGCGGCGGCCGCATCGAGCATGCCGGAGCCGCAGGTCGCCGTGGTGCAGACGCATTCGGTGGCCTGACTCGTGTCGGTGTAGTTGCCGTTGGAGTCCGTGGCCGTCGACGCCAGCACGCAGTCGGTGGAACTCGTCGATGAGGAAGTGGGAAAGGCCACCACGCTCGATTGCATGCGCGCGATCAGTTCCGCCGGGGTCAGCGAGGGACTCGCTGCCAGCATCAGCGCGGCCACACCGGAGGCCATCGGGGCAGCAAAGCTGGTGCCGACGCTGGCCTCGTTATCCGAATTGCCGCCACTGTTCAGATAGCTTGCATCGAGCAGTGCGTACGTATAGAAGCCCGGCGTGGGCGCAGGCGTGGTCGTGCCCGCATCGCTCGTGGTCTCAATGGAGTAGTCGCAGGGGACGTTGTTACCGATGTTGACGCAATTGCCCGCGGGTGCCGCGATGCTGACCGCGGCCGCGCTGCTGCTCACATTGCTGTAGCCGACCTTGGTACCGGCCTGGCGCAAGCCCGCGACCGACAGCACGCCGGCGCAGCTGGCCGGGGCGTCGACCGGACCGCCCTCATTGCCGGCCGCTGCAATCACGAGCACGCCGGCCGCGATGGCCGCCGTGATCGCGTCCTGTTCGGTTGCGGAACAGGCGGTCGCCGCGCCCAGGCTCAGATTGATGATGTTGGCGTGATCGATTCCGGCCACCGAGCTCAACGAAGGCACGCCGGTCACGCTCAAGCCGGCCGCCCAGTTGATGGCCGCCGCGATGTCCGAGACGCGTCCGGTGCACACGCCGATGGCGCGCACCGGCAATATCAGCGTGTCGGGCGCAATGCCGGCGATGCCGATACCGTTGTTGGTGAGCGCGCCGATGATCCCCGAGACCCTCGTGCCATGCCACGAGCTCGGCGCGGTTGTCGTGCAGCCGGCCTGCTGGAACAGCGGCAGCGCCACGTCAGCGCTGGAAATCCAATCGCCGGGGTCAGAAGGATCCGCGTTCCAGCCCTGCCCGTTGTTCGCAAAATAATAGGTTGCCGCGGAACCCGAGACGCTGCACTCGTTGGGCGTCGTGGTGCTGTTGCCCTGATCGCAGCTCACGAAATCGTAGCCCGGCAGAAACTTGCCGCCATTGGCCGTCTGCAGCAAATCCGGATGATCCAGGACGACTCCGGTGTCGATCACGGCCACGACCACGCTCGCTGAGCCTGTCGTGGTCAGCCACGCGGTGGTGGCGCCGATCGCGGCCGGGGTGGTCGAGGAACTCGGTTGCAGGTACCACTGTCCGTCCCAGGTGCCATAGCTGTCGGAGCCGGCCACGAAATGCGGATCATTCGGGGCACTCGTGGGAAACTGCGCGATGTAGCGCTGGCCGTCCGGCTCGGCATAGGAGATGCCCGGATCGGCGCGCAGCCGCGCCAGCACCGCAAGCATGGCACCGTGCCCGAGCACCTGATCGAGCCGCATGACGTCGACGCGGCCGTAGAGATTGCGTACGGCCTGCAGGTTTATCCCGGTCGCGCCGCTCAAGCGCGCCGCGCGGTCGGTCACCGAATCGATCTGGACGGCGCCCACACCGCTCTCGCGCCATTTGACGATGATACGATCCGTCGCTGTGGGCTCGATGGCGGGGCGTCGAAACAGGCTGCTGTCGGCGGCCAGCGACAGCGACGGCGCTGCGCAGCCCAGCAGGCACATCACGACTGCCAGAGTGGCGGCTACAATTCCTCGTCTGGTCATCGACCCCGCGGCTCCTGGCGGCTCATGCCATAGCATAGGCAATGAAGGCCCTGCATTAGACCATAGGGCGCCCGGGAGTTCCGGTAATGGCGGGAGTAGCCTGGTGAGATGCCGAATCGGCGCTGCGCTGCTGTGCACTTTGAGTCTGTGGCTGTGGCCCGCCAGCGCGCGCGCCTGGGGCGATGAGGGTCATGAAATCGTGGCGCTGATCGCCGCGCATTATCTCGAGCCCTCGGTCAGGACCCAGGTGGATGCACTGCTGGCCGGGGATACGAGCGGGCTGCTTGCCGATACCACGCTCGCGAGCGAGAGCACCTGGGCCGATCGCTATCGCGACTCGGATCGCGCATCGAGTCGCCTGCACTACGAGCAGACGCGCCGCTGGCACTACATCGACATGGAGCGGCTCGCGCCGGATCTGGACGCGGCTTGTTTCGGGCATCCGCCACTGCCCAGCGGTGTGAGCGCCTCGGCCGGTCCGGCCGCGGACTGCGTGATCGACAAGATCAACCAGTTCGAGGCGGAGCTCGCCTCTCGCGATACGAGCCCCGAGGAGCGCAGGCTGGCGCTGCAGTTCCTGCTGCATCTGGTCGGCGACCTGCACCAGCCGCTGCATGCCATCGATGACGCGGACGAGGGCGGTAATCGCAAGCGGGTGTCGGCTGCGGGTTTTGCAGCGGGCAGTCTGCATCACTACTGGGATACGGCATTCGTGCTCGCGCTGGGCGCCGAGCCCGCTGCCGTCGCCGCCGCGCTGATCGCGCAGATCAGTCCGTCGGCGCTGCAGCGCTGGCGGCGCGGCAGTGTCGAGGAATGGGCGCGCGAATCCTATGCAGTGGGTCGGCGTTACGTCTACGAGCCGTTGCCGGCAGCGGACTCGAGCGGGCAGTACTATCTGTCGCCGACCTATGTCGCCGCCGCGCAGCGTGCGGTGGCCATGCAGCTCAGTGCCGCCGGCGTGCGTCTGGCGGCATTGCTGAATCGAGCGTTCGTGGGGCCCACGGGCGGCGCGAACGGCGCGCGCGGGCATACCGGTACCCCGGATCCGTTGCCCGCATCTGGTGCACCGCGGCCCGGCGAGGCCGACTAGCGGGCTTTTTTGCCGCATTCATCAGCCATGGAGGGCCCCGGGGCCCTGCATGAAACTTGCAGCCTCAAGCCGCGACGGGGATGCTCGCCGACGGCCAGAGTGCAGTAACGGGGGTAAATAAGAACGTGAACCCAGCAATGCCGATGGTGCCGCCGGAGCGACGGGCACCCGAAGATGATCGGATCGCGATGACGAAGGACGCGCTCAAGCACGCGTTCCTCGACAATCTGTTCTACATGCAGGGCAAGTTTCCGGCGCTCGCGACCGGAAACGACTACTACATGGCGCTCGCCTTCGCCGTGCGCGATCGCATGCTGCAGCGCTGGATCAGCACCGCCTCCACCTACACCACGCAGGGCTCGCGTACGGTGGCCTATATGTCGGCCGAATTCCTCATGGGGCCGCACCTCGGCACCAATCTGATCAATCTGGGCATCGAGGAGAGCGCGCGCCAGGCGGTCGGGGAACTGGGGCTCGAGCTCGACGATCTGCTGCGACAGGAAGATGAGCCGGGGCTCGGCAATGGCGGTCTCGGCCGCCTGGCGGCCTGCTTCATCGACTCCCTGGCGACGCTGCAGGTGCCTTGCGTGGGCTACGGCATTCGCTACGAGTACGGCATCTTTCAGCAGGAGATCGTCGACGGCTGGCAGGTGGAGAAGACCGACAAATGGCTGCGCTACGGCAATCCCTGGGAAATCGTGCGCCCGGAGTGGGCGGTCGATGTCAAATTCGGCGGCTACACCGAGCCCTACATCGATTCGCAGGGGCGCCACCGCGTGCGCTGGGTGCCTGCGCGGGTCGTGGTCGGTGTGCCCTATGACACGCCGATCCTCGGCTACAAGGTCAACACCTCCAATACGCTGCGCCTGTGGCGTGCGGAGGCCGCCGAGTCGTTCGACTTTTCGACCTTCAATCGCGGCGACTACTGGGGCGCCGTCAATCAGAAAGTCACCTCGGAGAACATCACCAAGGTGCTCTATCCGAACGACGATCAGCTGCGCGGCAAGGAACTGCGGCTCGAGCAGCAATACTTTTTTGTATGCGCGTCGCTGCAGGACATGCTGCGGATCATCCGGGTGCAGAAGATCCCGCCCGAGCGTTTCCACGAGAAATTCGCCATCCAGCTCAACGACACGCACCCCTCGATCGCCGTCGCCGAGCTCATGCGGCTGCTGGTCGATGAGCTCACGCTCGACTGGGACCGCGCCTGGGAGATCACCCGGCGCACCTTCGCCTATACCAATCATACCTTGCTGCCCGAGGCGCTCGAGCGCTGGCCGATCGAGCTGTTCGGCCGCTTGTTGCCGCGCCACCTGGAGATCATCTATGAGATCAACGCGCGCTTTCTGGACGAAGTGCGCATCGCCTTCTTCGGCGACGAGCAGCGCCTGGCGCGCATGTCGCTCATCGATGAGAGCGGCGAGCGCTATGTGCGCATGGCGCACCTGGCCACCGTCGGCAGTCACGCGGTCAACGGGGTCGCGGGACTGCACACCGAACTGCTCAAGAGCGACGTGCTGCGCGATTTCTACGAACTGTGGCCCGAAAAGTTCAGCAACAAGACCAATGGCGTGACGCCGCGCCGCTGGATGGTGCTCGCCAATCCGCCTCTCGCGCGCTTCATCACGGACGCGATCGGCGACGCCTGGATCCGCGATCTGTACGAGCTGCGCCGTCTCGAGCCGCTGCTCGAGGACGCCGCCTTCCGCGCCGAGTGGCGTGTCATCAAACGCTCGAGCAAGAGCGCTCTGGCTGCAATAATCCGCGATCGCACCGGCGTGCTGGTCAGCCCCGATGCCATCTTCGATATTCAGGTCAAGCGCATTCATGAGTACAAGCGCCAGCACCTCAATATCCTGCACGTGATCGATCTGTATCAGCGGCTCAAGACCGATCCGGGCCTGCAGATTCAGCCGCGCGTGTTCATATTCGGCGGCAAGGCCGCACCGGGCTATCACCTGGCGAAACTGATGATCAGGCTCATCACCGCGGTAGGAGACATCATCAACCGCGATCCGGGGGTGCGCGATCTGATCAAAGTCGTGTTTCTGCCGAACTTCAATGTCACCAACGCACAGCGGATCTATCCGGCCGCCGACCTCTCCGAGCAGATCTCCACCGCCGGCAAGGAGGCGTCGGGCACCGGCAACATGAAGTTCCAGATGAACGGCGCATTGACGATCGGCACGATGGACGGGGCCAACATCGAGATTCGCGAGGAGGTCGGTGCCGATAACTTCTTCCTGTTCGGCATGAGCGCCGAGCAGGTACAGGCCTTACGGCAGAGCGGTTATCGCCCGATGGATCTGTACCATAGCCAGCCCGAGCTGCGTGTGGTCATCGATCTGGTCAGGGACGGATTCTTCTCGCGGGGCAACAGCGAGATGTTTCGCGATCTGCTCGGCAACCTGCTCTATCACGACCCCTACATGGTGCTGGCCGACTACCAGTCCTACGCCGCCTGCCAGCAGCGCGTCGATGAGACCTATCGCGACACCGAGCGCTGGACGCGCATGTCGATCCTCAATACGGCGCGTTCGGGCAAGTTCTCCTCCGATCGCACCATTCGGGAATATTGCGAGGACATCTGGCAGGCGCACACCGTGCCCGTGCCGCTGATCCGACAGAGCGCCCTGCAGCTCGGAGTGGGGCACGAAAATAAAGTTGCCTGATTCAGGGAATATCGTAGAGTTCGATCGACTGACCCACACGCTGTACCGGCTGGTACTGCAGCAGCCAGCCGTAGCCTTTCCGATTCTCCTGCAGCGTCAGCATCGTGATCGCGACCCAGCCCTTGACCGGCTGATTGGGCTTGAGCGGCGTGAAGGGCGGCAGCGCCTCGAGTGTCAGATCCGCCGTGCCCTGGTAGCCGAGCCAGAGCTGATGGACGTGCCGTGCGGCGAGCACGCGCTCGAGACGCCGCAGATCCTGACCGCCCCAATCCAGATCCGAATCGACCAGGATGTGCTCGGGATGCGGGCCGGCGAGCACATTGAAATACGGCAGGTAGTCGGGGTAGGCGGTTGCCAGCGTCGAGACCTGCCACAGCAATAGCGCGAGCCACAGCGCCCGCGCGCCGCGCGCGGGCCAGCGCTGCCAGGCCGCGGCAAATGCGCAGGCGGCCCCCATGGCGAGCAGCGGATAGGCGATGAGCACGTGCCGCACGCCGATGTTGATATGGCTGTAGAGGCAGCAGAATGCGAGTATCGAGACGAAGCAGGCGCTCGGGGCCAGCAGATAGAGGCTCCCGCGGCGCCAGCCGCGCACCGCCAGCAGCGCGAGCCCCGCGAGCCCGAGCCCGAGCAACGGCAGCGGCGTCTTGAATGTGAGCGCCACGGGAAAGAAATACCACCACCCCATCATCGCCGTCTTGCCCAGCAGAAAGGACGGGTGCCCGTATTCGTTGTGCCATTCGACGCCGAGCAGATTCAGCGGCACTTCCTGGACACCGAGCGGAACCGGCATGCGCGCCGCGAGGTGATAGGCAAACTCGTGCAACGGGCCTGCGCTGCCGGCCATGAAGTCGAGCGCCGGGTCCCGTGCGAAGGTCGGGGTGGTCAGATACACGAGGTTCGGTCCGTAGACGCCGATGACGACCAGCAGCGCCAGCGGCAGCACCAGCGCTGCGGTTCCGGTCCGCCGGGCCCATTGCGCATTCAAGGGCACGCGGCGGCGCAGCGCCAGGCGCAACCCGATCAGTGTCAGCAGGGCGATGCCGATGAACGGCACCGCCGACAATTTGGTCGCGACCGCCAGACCGATGCACAGCCCCAGGCCCAGGGCGCGCGGCACGCTCGGCTGCTCGAACCAGCGCAGCAACAGGTACAGGCTCATCATCGTGAGCGCGGTCACCGGCACATCCAGGGCAACCACGGCAGCGTGGCCGAGAATCACGGGCGTGCACACCAGAAACAGCACCGCGAGCAATGCCGTGCCATCCCCGTACCAGCGACGGGTCCAGGCCCAGCTCGCCCCCAGCAGCAGCAGCAGGAACGGCAGCATGCCGAGGCGCGCGAGCGTCAGGACCGCCTCATAGCTGACGCCGGAGTGATAGAGCAGAATTCGCCCCTCAGCCTCGCCGATCGGATCGGGATCGCCGTGGACGCGCACGCCGGCGAGGTAGGGTCCGAGCGCCGCCGCCAGCCGGGCGAGGGGCGGGTGCTGGTTGTCGTAGATGTACTGCCCGCGATCGATCAGCACGAGTCCCGCGGCCAGGTGCTCCGGCTCGTCCCAGAAATTGCCGAAGATCCGGTAGGTCGATATGCACAGCGCGCAGGCCAGCAGCGCGAGCAGCGTCAGCGCAGCCAGAGACCGGCGTGTCGACCAGCGTAATTGCAAACTCGCCTCGGAAATTGTGGAGCGAGCTCATGCTGCCGGTTCTGCCGACCGGTGCAGCACGAGTTCTGAGCCGGGCTCATGGTACCCGGGCACATTCTATTCCAAATGTCCCGGCGGCTCGACCACTGCCACCCGGAGCCGCGCCGAGGCTCGCTTGCGGGAACCCGGAGCGGTGAGTAGAGTGCGAAAGTTTTTTTCTCGCGAGAGCCTGAGGGTGCGCATGAGCGCGGAGATCCCGATGCACACCGAGCAGCCCCGGGATGAGGCAGCCTGGGTCGTGCACAAGTTTGGCGGCACCAGCGTCGCCGATGCACAGTGCTTCGAGCGCGTTGCCGCCATCGTCGAGTCACCCGCGCTGGCCTCGGCGAGGGCGCCCTCGGTGCGCGCGCGCGTGGCGATCGTGCTCTCGGCCTGCAAGGGCGTGACCGATGAGCTGCTCGAGCTCGTCATGCTCGCCGAGCGCCAGGACTCGAGCTGGCGCGCGCGCCTGGGCGCGTTGCGCACGCGCCATGCGCTCATTGCCGCGCAGCTCCTCGATGCCCAGGCGCGCGCGCAATACCTCGCCGAATTCGATCGCGACGCCGGGGATCTGACCGGCGTGCTGCAGACCACCAGCGTGATGCGCTCGGCGGCCCAGACCGTGCGCGATCTGACCGCCGGCTTTGGCGAGATCTGGTCGAGCCGCCTGTTCCACCGTTATCTGCAGCAGCGCGGGGTGCGCGAGGGCTTGCAGTGGATCGACGCCCGGCGCTGCGTCTGCGTCGAGTGGGGCCCGCTCGGCCCGGCCGTGCAGTGGCAGCAATCCAGGGAGCAGCTGCAGGAGCTGTTATCCGCGGCCTCGCCGTCCATGCCACGCGTGGCGACGCTCGTGATCACCGGCTTCATCGCCAGCGACCCGCGCGGCGTCCAGACCACGCTGGGCCGAAATGGCAGCGATTTCTCCGCCTCGATCTTCGGGGCACTGCTGGACGCGGCCGAGATCCACATCTGGACCGACGTCGACGGTGTGCTCTCGGCCGATCCGCGCCGCGTCCCCGACGCGCAGGTCATCGATTCGCTCTCGTACAACGAGGCGATGGAACTGGCGTATTTCGGCGCCAAGGTGATTCATCCCCAGACCATGGCGCCGGCCGTCGGGCGCGACATACCGATCTGGATACGCAATAGCTTCGCCCCGCACCGGCACGGGACGCTGATCTGCGCCGAGCCGCACTCGCTGCTGCCGGTCAAGGGCATCACCAGCATCGAGAATGTGGCGCTGGTGAATCTGGAGGGCGCCGGCATGATCGGTGTGCCGGGCACCGCGCACCGGCTCTTCGGCGCGCTGCGCGAGGAGGCGATCTCGGTGATCCTGATCTCCCAGGGCAGCTCCGAGCATTCGATCTGCTGCGCGATCCCGCAGGCGCAGGCTGCGCGCGCCAGGAGCGTGCTCGCCGCGGCGTTCGCGCGTGAACTGGCGGAAGGGCAGATTCAGAATGTCGACGTCACACCCGATCTGGCCATCCTGGCGGTGGTGGGCGACGGCATGGCGGGCATGCCCGGAGTATCCGGCAAGCTCTTCAGCGCGCTCGGCAACGCACAGATCAACGTGCGCGCGATTGCCCAGGGCGCATCCGAGCGCAATATCTCCGTCGTGGTGGACGGCAAGCATGCGACGCGCGCTTTGCGCGCGACCCACGCGAGCTTCTATCTCTCGCCCCATACGCTCTCGATAGGCATCATCGGTGCCGGTACGGTGGGCCGCGTACTGCTCGATCAGCTCGCCGGTCAGCGCGAGCGTCTGGCGCGCGAGTTCAAGATCGATCTGCGGGTGCGCGGCATCCTGCGCTCCAGTCAGATGCGCCTGTCCGACCAGGGCATCGCGCTCGAGCGATGGCGCGAGGATTTCGCGGCCCATGCCGAGAGCGCGGATCTGGCGCGGTTCATCGATCACGTGCGCGTGGATTATCTGCCCCATACCGTGCTGATCGACTGCACGGCGGATGCCGAGGTGGCGCGGCGCTATCGCGATTGGCTCGCGGCCGGCATCCACATCGTCACGCCCAACAAGAAGGCCAACAGCAACGAGCTGTCCTACTACGAGAGCCTCAAGGCGGCGCGCCGCGAGAGCGGGGCACACTATCTGTACGAGACCACGGTCGGCGCCGGCTTGCCGGTGATTCAGACGCTGCGCGATCTGCGTCAGACCGGAGATGAGATTACGCGCATCGAGGGCATCCTCTCCGGGACGCTGGCGTATCTGTTCAATGTCTACGATGGCAGCACGCCCTTCTCGGCGATCGTGCGCGATGCCAAGCAGCGCGGCTACACCGAGCCCGATCCGCGCGATGATCTGTCCGGGACGGATGTGGCGCGCAAGCTCATCATTCTCGGCCGCGAGATGGGACTCATGCTCGAATTGAGCGACGTGGAGGTCGCGAGCCTGGTGCCAGCGGATCTTTCCGGCGGCACGAGCGAGGAATTTCTGGCTGGGCTCTCGCGCTACGACGAGCCCATGAAGCGGCGCTACGAGCAGGCCCGCGCGCGCGGCCGCGTGCTGCGCTACGTGGGCTCGGTCGGCGCCGACGGCCGCGCGAGCGTCGGACTGGTCGAGCTCGACGCGCGCCATGCGTTCGCCAACATCGCGCTGACCGACAATGTCGTTCGCTATGCGACGGCGCGCTATTGCGACAATCCGCTCATCGTGCAGGGACCGGGTGCGGGACCCGCGGTCACGGCCGGAGGCGTGTTCGCCGATCTGCTGCGTCTGGCGACCTATCTGGGGGCGCGACTTTGAGTCCCGCCGGCGCAGCCGCGGGGCCGTTGAAATCGGCACTCGCCTTTGCCCCCGCATCGGTGGGCAACGTCGCGATTGGCTTCGATATCCTCGGTTTTTCGGTCGATGCGCTCGGCGATCGCGCCAGGGTCAGGCGTCTGGAGTCCCCGGAGGTCAGGATCGAGGCGATTCACGGCGTGGTCCGCGACCTGCCGCTGCAGGCCGAGCGCAATACGGCTGGCCGCGCACTCATGGCGATGCGGGAGTCGCTCGGGCTGGAGTTCGGATTCGAGCTCGTGCTGGAGAAGGGCATTCCGCTCGCCTCGGGTCTGGGAGGATCGGCTGCCTCCGCCGTGGCCGCGGTGGTCGCCGCCAACGCTTTGCTGGCGCAACCGCGAACGCTGCTCGAGCTGCTCAAATACGCGATGCACGGCGAAGCGGTGGCCAGCGGCTCGATGCACGTGGATAACATCGCGCCATCGCTGTTCGGCGGACTGGTGCTCACGGTCGGGATCGACCATCCCCGCATCAAGCAGATACCCGTCCCCGCCGCGATACGTGCCGTCATCGTGCATCCGCACATGTTTCTCTCGACGCGCCAGGCTCGCGCCATCCTCAAGCACAGCGTCGAGATGGCGGATTTCGTGTGGCAGACCGCCAATCTGGCAGGCTTCATCTCCGGCTGCTATACCAATGATCTTGACATGGTGCGCGAATCCCTGGAGGACGTGGTGATCGAGCCGCAGCGTGCGGCGCTGATTCCGGGCTTCGCCGAGGTGCGCCGGGCCGCATTGTCGGCCGGCGCGCTCGGCTGCTCGATCTCCGGTGCGGGGCCGACCACCTTCGCCTGGTGCCTGGAGAGCCAGGGGCCGGCGGTCGGTGCGGCGATGGTGCTGGAGTTCGCGCAGCACGGACTCAAGGCCGACCACTGGATCACCTCGATTGTGCCATCGGGCGCGCGCGTGCTGGACTGATGCGCTACTCGAGTACCCGCAATCCACAGCATCGGGTCGGCTTCAGCGAGGCGCTCTCGCAGGGCCTGGCTGCCGACGGCGGCCTGTACGTGCCCGAAGTCTGGCCGCACCTGGAGAGCGCGGGGCTCGAGAGGCTCGAGCGCGACGCGGGCCTGGCTGGCCTCGCAGCTCAGCTCATGGCCCCATTCGTTGCGGGGGACGGCCTGGAGGGCGAGCTCGAGGCGATCACGCGCGAGGCTTTCAACTTCGAGGCGCCGCTCGTGTGGCTCGACGACGCCCAGCGGCTCGGTGTGCTCGAGCTCTTCCACGGCCCGACCGCGGCCTTCAAGGACTTCGGCGCGCGCTTCCTGGCCGCGGCGCTCTCGCGCCTGCGGGGCGAGCAGAGCCGTCCCTTGCAGATCCTCGTGGCGACCTCAGGCGATACCGGCGGCGCCGTGGCGGCGGCCTTTCATGGACGGCACGGGATAGAAGTCACGGTGCTGTATCCAAAGGGCCTGGTCTCACCCACTCAGGAGCAGCAGCTGACCTGCTGGGGCGGCAATGTGCGCGCACTGGCGGTGCTGGGCCGCTTCGACGATTGCCAGCGGCTGGTCAAGGAAGCCTTCGCGGATGCCGCGCTGCGCGAGCGCTTCGAGCTCTCCTCGGCCAACAGCATCAATCTCGGACGGTTGCTGCCGCAGACCGTCTACTATTGGGCCGCGAGCCTGCGTGTGGCTCGCGCCCATCATGAGGCCGCCTCATTCGTGATTCCCAGTGGCAACCTCGGCAACGCCACCGCCTGCATCTGGGCGCGCCGGCTCGGTGCGCCGATCGCCTCGATCGTGCTGGCGCACAACGCCAATCGCACCGTGCCGGATTATCTGCGCGACGGCGGCTTGCGGCCGCGGCCGAGCGTGGCGACGATATCCTCGGCGATGGACGTCGGCAATCCGAGCAATCTCGAGCGGCTCAGCGCCCTGTATCCGGACGTGGCGCAGATGCGCGGCGCGCTCAGCGCCCAATCGATCAGCGATGAGGCGACGCGCACGCGCATCCGCCTCGATTTCGAGCGCTATGGGCGCATCTGGTGTCCGCACAGCGCGGTGGCCGCGGAAGCCTACATGCGGCTGGCACCGGCGGTGCGCACGCGCGGCCGCTGGGTCGTGGTGGCCACTGCGCATCCGGCAAAATTTCGCGAGATCATCGAGCCGTTGATCGGCGAGGCGCTGACGCTGCCGCCGAATCTCGCGCGGCTATACGACCGGCCCGCAAAACCCACGCCGATCGAGCCCGACATCGAGGCGCTCAAGCGCGCGCTTTGAATCATGGAACCATTGCCAAATATCGATCTGGGACTCCTCGTGGCTCTGCTCGCCACCGCGGGCCTGGTCACGGCGCTGCTTTATGGATGGCGCTGGGATCAGCGCCGGCGCTTGCGCGCCGCGCGCACGCTGGCGGTCACCAGCTGCGGTTTCGATCACGTGCGCGACGTATTGGTGCCGGATGGACAGGGCACGGCGCTGCACGTGGATTTTCTGCTGCTGACCGCCCGCGGCGTGATCGTGATCGACCTGCGCGACGTGGCCGGCAACATCTTCGGCGGCGATCAGATGAGCGATTGGACCGTGATGCACCGTGCGCAGCGCTATACCTTTGCCAATCCGCAGCCAGGCCTCTATGACCGCATCGCCGCGGTCCGCGCGCTCGCGCAGGGTCTGCCGGTGGAGGGACGAATCGTGTTCACGACGCGCGGCCGCTTTCCCAAGGGCCTGCCGCGGCACACGCTCATGCTCGATTCGCTGCCCTCCGAGTTCCCCGCCTCGGACCGGGAAGTCATGCGCGCGCTGCTCGAGCGCTGGATGCCGGCCTGGGCGGCCATCAGAAAGTCCCTCGCGCCGAGTCAGCTGGCCGCGCCGAAGGCCGCCATCTGAATTCGGCCGCTGCGCTCGCGCTCGCGGCGAGGGCGCTTCAGGACCGGGCCGGCGGCGGCGCCGGCAATCGAAACAGCGCGCGCGCATGCTCGCTCGTGTGGGCGGCACACGCCTCGAGGCTCTCGCGGCGCGCGCGCGCCACGGCTGCGGCGATGTGTGGCAGGTACCTCGGTTCGTTGCGGCGCGACTTCGGTCTTGGGAGCAGATCGCGCGGCAAAAGATAGGGTGCATCGGTCTCGAGCAGCAGCCGCTGCGCCGGTATGTCCGCCACCAGCGCGCCCAGATGCGAGCCGCGGCGCTCATCGCAGATCCAGCCGGTGATTCCGACCGACAGTTCGAGCGCGAGGTACGCCTCCAGCTGCGCGGCACTGCCCGTGAAGCAGTGCGCGACCCCGGCGCAGAGCGAGCGCCGATGATTGCGCAGCACCGCCACGAAATCCTCGTGGGCGTCGCGCTGATGCAGAAATACCGGCTTGGCACACTCTGCCGCGAGTTCGAGCTGCCATTCAAAGGCGCGCAGCTGCGCTTCGCGCGGGGAGAGATTGCGATGGTAGTCGAGACCGCATTCTCCCACCGCGACCACTTCGGGCTGCGCCAGCAGGGCGCGCAGTGCCGGCAGATCCGCGTGCAACAATTGCGCGGCGTGGTGCGGATGCACACCAGCGGTGGCGAACAAGGTGTGCGGATGGGCGCGCGCCAGTTGCAGCGCATCGGCGCTGCTGCGCAGACTCGCGCCCGTAACGAGCATCTGCAGCACGCCGGCCGCACGCGCACGCTCGATGACTGCCGCGCGGTCGGGCTCAAAGCTCTCGTGAGTCAGGTTCGCGCCGATGTCGATCCACTGCATGCGGCTACTGTAATGCGAGACGGCGATGCCTGATATGATCGGCGCAGTTCGATCACTGGATTCACTCTGCACGCCGTTGGCCACCGAGCAAAAACTGCAGCAACTGTCACTCTGGGATGCAACGCCCAGCGAGCATAGCTGGTCGGTGCGGCAGAGCGCACGGGCGCGCCGGCTCAGCGTGCGCGTGTTCCGGCACGGCGCAGTGGAGATCGTGGTGCCCCCGCGTACCTCGCCGCAGCGAGTCGGCGCGTTCGTCAGCGAGCATCGCGAATGGATCGAGCGCCAGCGGCGGCGATCCGCATTGCCGGTCCATTGGCCGCTGCCGCCCGCGTGCCTGACCCTCAGCGCCCTCGGCGAGCACTGGCGCTGCAGCAGCGGCGGAGGTGTGGGGCGTGTGCGCATCCGCGAACTCGTGAGCCAGGAGCTGCAGTTGCTCGGAGAGTTGCGTGATGTCGAGCAGCTACGGCGCGCGCTGACCGGCTGGCTCTCGCAGCGCGCCTGGCAGGGCTTCGAGGCGCCGCTACGCGCGCTGGCCGCCCAGATGGGGGTGCAGCCGGGCCGCTTACAGGTGCGCTGCCAGCGCACGCGCTGGGGCAGCTGTTCGCGCCGCGGCACCATCAGCCTGAATGTCTGCCTGCTCTTTCAGCCGCCTGAGGTGCTGCGCTATCTGATGATCCATGAGCTCGCGCACCTGCGGCACATGAATCATTCGGCACGTTTCTGGGCCGAGGTGGCGCGGCAGGAGCCGGACTGGAAGGCGCTCGATCGCGAGCTGCTGCAGGGCTGGCGGCGCGTGCCTTCCTGGATTTTCCGGTGAGCGGCGCGCCGTCCGAGCCCAACGACTCTACCGAGCTCGGCGCCTCGCTTTCGTACAGTCAGTACCTGGGGCTCGACCGCCTGCTCGATGCGCAGCAGCCCCTCTCGGGCGAGCACGACGAGATGCTGTTCATCATCGTGCATCAGGTCTCCGAGCTCTGGATGCGTCTGATGTTGCACGAGTTGCACGGCGCGATCGAGTGCGTGCGCCGCGACCGGCTCGGGCCATCGTTCAAGATGTTCGATCGGATCGGGCGTGTGCAGGCGCAATTGCTGGCGGTCTGGGAGGTGCTCGCGACCTTGACGCCGTCGAACTACTCCGCATTCCGCAATGTGCTCGGCCGCTCCTCGGGTTTTCAATCGCTGCAGTATCGGGTGCTGGAGTGCACGCTCGGCGAGAAGCACCCGGAGATGATCGAAGTGCATCGGAGCGATCCGGAGGACTACCAGGCATTGAGCCGTGCGCTCGCGGCCCCGAGTCTGTATGACGAGGTCCTGCGCCTGCTGTCCCAGCGCGGCTATGGCGTGCCGGCCGCGGCGCTGGCGCGCGACTTCACGCAACCCTACGTGCCCTCCAAGCAGGTCACGGCCGCCTGGCTGGCCGTCTATCACAACGCCGCGAAGGACTTTGACCTCTACGAGCTCGCCGAGCGCCTGGTCGATATCGACCATCGTTTCCAGATCTGGCGCTTCCAGCACATGAAGACCGTCGAGCGCATCATCGGCTACAAGCCGGGAACCGGCGGCACGGCCGGAGTGCCGTACCTCGCCAAGGCGCTGCGGCTGCGCCTCTTCCCGGAATTATGGGAGGTGCGCACGTCGATGTAGCAGCCGCGGGCACGCGGGCCTCAGGGACGCGCGTGCCGCGACCAGCGCAGTTCCTGCACGTGCGCGTCGGTGCCGCGCCGTGCTCGCGCCGAGCCGTTGATCAGAAAAGCGCGTCGCGCGAGCTGCATATGCGCGAGGTCCGAGCCGCTGTTGCCATAGGCGCAGACGAGCCCGGGAGAATCGCGCGCGATCAGCGCCTGCAGGCAGCGCCGCTTCTCCTGGCCGTAGCAGTTGGCCGAGGCCAGGCGGCCATCGAGCCGTCCATCGTCGCGCCAGCGTACGCGGCTGCACAGGCTCTCATCGAAGCCGAGCCCCTGGGCGATCAGGGGTACGTACAGATCGGTGCTGGCCGACATGAGCAGCAGCCGATCGCCCTGCAGGCGGTGCGCCCTGATCGCCTCCAGGGCCTCGGCATACAGGCCGTGCCGCAGCAGTCGCGGTACGAATCGATCGGCCCAGCGCTGCAGCTGCGCGCGCGTGAGACCGCCGAGGCCCGCATGCAGCACGGCGCCCTTGAGCTCGCCGCGATTGCGCCGTATCAAATAGCGCCACAGCGCCGGCAATGTGAGCAGCATGCGCGGCAGGCGCCAGGGATGGCGCCACAGGTAGCCGAACAGGAACGGCAGCAGCGTGTCATGGCGCGTGATGGTGCCGTCGAGATCGAATACCGCCAGATTGCCGCTGCTGGGAGCATCACGCAGCACGGGTCTGACCGGCAAGCTGGCGCAGCACGTATTGCAGAATGCCGCCGTGACGGAAGTATTCGCGCTCCTTCGGTGTGTCGATGCGCACGCGAACCTCGAAGCGCAGCGCCGCTCCCTCGGCCGGCGTTGCCACCACCGTGGCGACGTGGGCGCGTTCGTCGTCGAAACCCGTGATCTCGTAGCTCTCATGGCCCGTGAGCCCGAGTGAGCGGGCCGATTGGCCGGCGGCAAATTGCAGCGGCAGCACCCCCATGCCGATGAGATTGGAGCGGTGGATGCGCTCGAAGCTCTCGGCGATCACGGCGCGCACGCCGAGCAGCATCGTGCCCTTGGCGGCCCAATCGCGCGAGGAGCCGGTGCCGTATTCCTTGCCGGCGAGGATGATCAGCAGCGTCCGATCGGCCTTGTAGCGCATGGCCGCATCGTAGATGCTGAGCTGCTCACCCGTGGGCAGGTACTGCGTGATGCCACCTTCCGTGCCGGGCAGCAGCAGGTTACGCAGCCGGATATTGGCGAAGGTGCCGCGCATCATGACTTCGTGATTGCCGCGCCGCGCTCCGTACTGATTGAAATCCACGACCTGCACGCCCTGTTCCAGCAGGTAGAGCGCGGCCGGGCTGGTGCGCGCGATGTTGCCCGCAGGGGAAATGTGATCGGTCGTGACCGAATCCCCGAGCAGCGCGAGCACGCGCGCTCCCCGGATCGCCGCGATCGGGGCCGGCTGCATCCCCATGCCGTCGAAGTAGGGCGGATTCTTGACGTAGGTGGAGGCCGGGTCCCACGCGTACACCTTGCCGGTGGGAACCTTGATGCTCTGCCAGCGCTCATCGCCGGTAAATACGCTGCTGTAGCTGCGCCGGAACATCTCGGAGTCGATATTGCGCAGCACGCATTCGCTCACTTCCTTCGGCTCGGGCCAGATGTCGCGCAGGTACAGCTCCTGGCCCGCGGTGCCGACGCCGAGGGCTTCGGTGTTCAGATCCAGATCGAGCGTTCCGGCCAGGGCATAGGCGACCACCAGCGGCGGGGAGGCGAGGAAGTTCATCTTGACCTGCGGGTGCACGCGACCGTCGAAGTTGCGGTTGCCGGAGAGCACGGCACAGCCGATGAGATCGCCGGATTTCACGGCCGCGGCGATCTCGGGCTTGAGCGGACCGGAATTGCCGATGCAGGTGGTGCAGCCATAGCCGACGAGGTCGAAGCCGATGCTCGCGAGCTCCTCGAGCAGTCCGGCGCGTTGCAGATAGTCGGTCACCACGCGCGAGCCGGGCGCGAGACTGGTCTTGACCCAGGGCTTGGCGCGCAGTCCGAGCCGATGCGCGTTGCGTGCCAGCAGTCCGGCCGCAATCATCACGAAGGGGTTGGAGGTATTGGTGCAGCTCGTGATAGCCGCGATCAGTACCGCGCCGTCGAGCAGCTCGAAGGACTGTCCGTCCAGCTTGAGGCTCGAGTGCCCGCTGGCCGCCGGCAGCGCGCGTGATGGGTCCGGTAGACGCTGCGCGCTAAGCGCAAAGGCACGCGATCCTGCGGCCGGCTCGGGCCGGCGAGGCTCGGCTCGACGCTGCCGAGATCGAGCTCGATCAGCGCGCTGTACTGGGCCGGGGCCGCGCCCTTCTCGCGCCACAGTCCCTGCGCGCGCGCGTAGTCCTCGACCAGCCGGATCTGCGCCTGCGGCCGGCCCGAGAGCGTCAGGTAGCGCAGGGTCTCCTCATCGATCGGGAAGATCGCGCAGG
>JBELAR010000023.1:0-23029 GCA_049508555.1 Steroidobacteraceae bacterium | reverse complement strand
GCCGCAGACCTCGAGCCGCGCTTCGAGGCCTCGCGCTCATGAGATGATGCCGATGGCCGCATTGATTTATCTGCTCGAGACGCTGCTGTCGCTCGGCATGCTCGCCGTGCTGCTGCGGCTGCTGCTGCAATGGTCGCGCGCGGATTTTCGCAATTCTCTGGCTCGCGCCATCGTGCATCTCACCAACCCCGTGATTGTGCCGTTGCGGCGACTTCTGCCCGCCATCGGACGCATCGATACTGCCTCGTGCGTGGCGGTCGTGATCTTCGCACTGCTGCAGGTCTCGGTATCGTGGCTGCTCTCCGGTTTCGGACCGCCTCCGGCCCCGATCTGGCTGCGCCTGGCCGTGATCGAGATCCTGCGTACCACACTGTGGACCTATTTTTTTGCTATTTTCCTCTACGCAATGCTCTCAATGGTGGCCCCGGGAACCTATTCACCGGCGCAAGGATTGCTGGTGTCGCTCTGCGAGCCGATACTGCGGCCCTTCCGGCGTGTCATTCCACCGCTCGCAGGACTCGATCTCTCCCCGCTATGGGCCGGCATCGTGATACAAACGCTGCTGATATTGCTGCGCTCAAATTAATTCTGCGGGCGCGCGAATCGCCCTGGCGAGCGCGCGAGGGCGCGTATGGCGCCGCGCAACGCACGCGGACCTATAAAAAAAGGCATTTGCTCGTAGCCTAATAACAGAAAAACCATTTGCGTCGAGGCAGCGGTATGTTATGTTGCGCGCCGTTTCGTGAAGGATTTGGCTCTTCACGCGTCGACAGCTAAGGCGTTCGCACACACTCCAGGAGATTCGGCAATGGCGAAAAAAGGTGGGGCACCGACAAAGTCGGAGATTCTGGCCCAGGTTTCCAAGGACACGGAACTCTCCCGCAAACAGGTCAGTGAAGTATTCGAGTCGCTGAACGGCATCATCAAGAAAAGCCTGCGGGGCAACGGCTTGTTCACGCTTCCGGGCCTGCTCAAGCTCAAGGTCGTAAAGCGGCCGGCGACCAAGGCGCGCGAGGGCGTCAATCCTTTCACCGGCGAGAAGATGACGTTCAAGGCAAAACCGGCCAGCAAGAAGGTCCGGGCGCTGCCGTTGAAGAATCTGAAGGCATTCGTGAACTAATCTGCCATCGTTGCGGATTCGCTTTAATCAGCAGAAGCCCGGCAGGCACGCGCCTGCCGGGCTTCTTGCCCTCAGCTCGAGCACACCGCGTCGCGCAGCTCGTGCAGCCGGCCGTGAAAGAAATGATCGACGCCCGCCAGCAGGCGCAGCGACGGTGGGGGCGTGAATCGCGCCGCCCAGGCCTGAACCTCCCGGTAGTCGACCAGCTCATCCGCCTCGCCCTGCACGATGAGCCACGGACAGGTCGGCGGCGTGACGTCCGGAAACGGCGCGTGCGACACCGGCGGCGCGACCATGATCAGCCGTATGGGCTGCGCCTGTGGCGCCGCATACAATGCCACCAGCGCGCCGAATGAGAATCCCGCCAGCACCAGCGGTGCATTCGGCCAGCGCGCGCGGCCCCAGGCGATCACCGCCAGTGCGTCGTCGCGTTCACCCCGGCCCTCATCGTACGTCCCCTCGCTCTGCCCGACCCCGCGGTAGTTGAAGCGCAGCGTCGGCAACCCCTGTTCCTGCAGTGCGCGAGCGAGCGTGTGCACAACCTTGTTTTGCATCGTGCCGCCATGCAGCGGATGCGGGTGACAGACCACGCCAAAGCCCGCGCCCGGGGCGTGCTGCGGATCCTCCAGCAGTGCCTCGAGGCCGCCGACCGGACCCGCAATGCGCAGCGACTGCGCGCGCGGCGGTGTACTCACCGCGGCTCGACCAGACGCACCAGCAGCTTGTTGAGCCGGCGGGCGAACTCCGCGCCATTGGACACCTGCCCCTCCTCGGCCAGGCTGGCCTGATCATAGAGCACCAGCGCCAACTCGCTGAACGGCTCCGTCTCCTTGACGCTATCCATGTATCGCACCAATGGATTGGCGACGTTGAGCTCGAGCACGGGCGCCGAGGCCGGCACTGACTGACCGTTGGCCGCGAGCACCCGGCGCATGGCAGCCGAGAGCTCCGTCTCCCCGCGCACCAGGCAGGCCGGCGAGTCACGCAGCCGCTCGCTCACGCGCACCTCCAGCACCCGCTCGCCGAGGGCGTCCTTGAAGCGCTTGAGCAACGCCTTGTGCTCGCGTCGATCCTCATCGATGCGCGCACGCTCGGTCGCTTCCACCAGGCCGCCGAGCTCCAGTTCGCCGCGCGCCACATCCTTGAAGCGCTTGCCCTCGAATTCGCTGACGCGCCCCATGACCCATTCATCGACGCGATCGCCCATCAACAGCACCTCGACCTCCTTCTGCCGCAGGAGCTCGAGGTGCGGGCTCTCGCGCGCCGCCTCGAGGCTCTCCGCAACCACGAAGTAGATGCGGTCCTGTCCCGGTCGCATCCGCGCCACATAGTCGGCCAGGCTCACGCTCTCCTCGTTTTCTGCCTTGGCGGTGCTGGCGAAGCGCAGCAGGGGCAGCAGCCGCTCCTGGTTGCCCGGATCCTCGCTCAACCCTTCCTTGAAGGCTCGGCCGAACTCGCGCCAGAACTGCGCATATTTTTCCGGTTCGTCCTTCGCCAGCCGCGCCAATAGCTCGAGTGCGCGGCGCGTGAGCGCCGCGCGCATCGCCTCAACCTCGTGGTCCTGCTGCAACAGTTCGCGCGAGACGTTCAACGGCAGGTCGTTCGAGTCGACGATCCCCTTGATGAAGCGCAGGTAGAGCGGCAGGAACTGCTCGGCGTCGTCCATGATGAACACTCGACGCACATACAGCTTCAGTCCGCGCGCCGCCTCGCGCTGCCACAGGTCGAACGGCGCTCGCGAGGGCACGAACAGCAGACTCGTATATTCGCGCTTGCCCTCGACGCGATTGTGGCTCCAGGCCAGAGGATCGGCGCCGTCGTGCGCGATGTGGCGGTAGAAATCGCGGTACTCCGCGTCGCTGATGTCGCTGCGGAGCCGGGTCCATAGTGCCTGGGCCTGGTTCACGTCCTCGTATTCGAGCGTGGCCGTGGCATCCTTGTGCATACGCACTGGAAAGGCGATGTGATCGGAGTAACGGCGCACCAGCGTGCGCAGGCGATAGCCCTCGGCAAATTCCTTGGCCTCCGCCTTCAAGTGCAGCACCACGCTCGTACCGCGCTGCTCGCGCGTCACCGTTTCGACCGTGAACTGGCCGTCGGCACTGGATTCCCAGCGAACCCCGGCCTCGGCCGCGACGTCGGCGCGCCGGCTGTAGAGCTCGACCCGGTCGGCAACGATGAAGGCGGAATAAAAGCCCACGCCGAACTGGCCGATCAGCGCGGCGTCTTTTTGCTGATCTCCCGTGAGGCGTTTGAAGAATTCGGCGGTGCCGGATTTGGCGATGGTTCCCAGGTGCGAGATCGCCTCCTCCCGGCTCATGCCGATACCGTTGTCGCGAATGGTCAGCGTACCGGCCTTGGGGTCGGCGTCGATCCAGATGGCGAGTTCACTCTCGGCCCCGAGCAGGGCCGGATCCGACAGCGCCAGGAAGCGCAGCTTGTCGTTGGCATCGGAGGCGTTGGAGATCAACTCGCGCAGGAAGATTTCCCTGTGGCTGTACAGGGAGTGAATCATCAGCTGCAGCAGTTCGCGGACTTCGGCCTGGAAACTTAACTGTTCGCGCTCACTCGACATGCTCGTCACCGCTTGCGGCTACCTTGCCAAGCGGCGGTATGGGGACGGCTCAGCGGCGTTTCAAGCTATGCGACGCAATAGATGTCGGCAGGCGCCGACCCAGTCGTCCATCTCGTCCCAGAACAGCAGGAATACTTCCACGATGATTTTGCATTGCCTTGCAGGGTAGAGCGATGCTAGGGACCGTAGCGTGAGGCCGCCGTGCGCTAGCTCACAGTGACCGTTGCGCAACTTGCAGGGCCTGTCACGCATGCGTACGCTGCGTGACGGGACATAACGTTCTGCGGCCAGGGGTTCGCAATATGCAGCGCATCGTCGTGCTGAACCCGAAGGGCGGCTCGGGCAAAACGACCATCGCCATCAATCTGGCCAGCTACTACGCCGAGCTCGGCGAACGGCTGGTCATGATGGATTTTGATCCGCAAGGCTCCTCGACGCATTGGCTGAGCAAGCGCGTGGCCACGCAGCCGCGCATCGGGCTCATTGCTGCCTTCGAGCGCGATCCGCGCATCACACGCAGCTTCCAGCTGCGCATTCCCAGCGGCACCGATCGTGTCGTGGTCGATACACCGGCGGCGCTGGAGGCAAACGAGATCCCGGAGCTCATCCGCGGCGCTGATAAGATCCTGGTGCCGGTGTTACCTTCCGCCATCGACATTCATGCCTGCTCGCGCTGCGTGCAGAACCTGCTGCTGGTGGCCAAGCTGCGGCGCGATGAGAACCGGCTCGGTATCATCGCGAATCGGGTGCGGCGCAACACGCTGATCTACCAGTCTCTGATCCGCTTCCTGTCGACGTTCAACATCCCGATCGTCGCGACGTTGCGCGACTCACAGAATTACGTGCGCTCGGCCGATTGCGGCCAGGGGCTGGCGGAAATGAAGTCTCAGCTGGTCGCCGAGGATTGGGCGGATTGGCAGCCGATGCTCGAGTGGCTGCAACAGCCGTCAAAACTGGGTGCCAAGAACGCGAGCCTGGCAGCGTCGATGCAATTGGCCTAGATTTTGGACTTCCCGTCTTCGCCGACCCAGTCCACGCGCACCTTGTCCGCCCAGTTTTTGTAGTTCGACCAGGTGTAGAGGTTGCGAGTGATGGCCGCATGGCGTGTGCGCGTGCGCTGCATGTGCTCGAGCCACCGGGCGTAGGCCTCGGCCCCGCTCGGCGCGCCGAGCTTGGCGGCCAGCGCTTCATCGACCGTCTCTACATTCGGCAGTTTTGTATTGCTCATAGTTTTAGAAGACCTCTTGGGACTTCAGACTAGGGCGGCTGCATGGGGTCAGACAGGAACTGGATCACAGCGGCCGCGCACCTCGAAAAATCGAGACCTACAGCGTGCCAATAATGCAGCCTCGCGAGCCCGTCTGAGCGCGAGCGCACGCCCGGGAGGCTTATCGAGGGGCGCTCTTCAGGCGACCAGGCGGTAGCATGGCCGGTAGATACTGCCCGGCAGCTTCATGCGGCGCTGGGAAACGAATGCCGTGAGCAACTCATCGAGCAGGCCCATGAGCCGCTGATCGCCCGCGAGCTCGTAGGGTCCTTGGCGCTCGATGGCCGCGATGCCGTTTTCCTTGACGTTGCCGGTCACGATGCCCGAGAACGCCCGGCGCAGGTTCGCGGCCAGGCGATGCACCGGTTGCTCGCGACGCAGCTCCAGCGCACGCATCGAGGCGTGCGTGACCTCGAAGGGCATCTGCATGTCGTAAGGCACGCGCAGCAGCCAGTTGAAATTGTAGGAGTCGCTGTTGACGCGGCGGAACAGGCGCACCTCCTCGATCGCACCGACCATGTGGCGTGCCACGCCGGCCGGATCGTCGATGATCACCTTCATGCGCGTGAGGGCTGCCGCTCCGAGCGTGCCTTCGATGAAGCGCGCGATGTGCTCGAAATACCCGGCGCTGCTGGCCGGGCCGGTCAAAACCACGGGCAGGGGCTGCGTCGCGTTGTCCGGGTCGAGCAGCAGACCGAGCAGATAGAGAATCTCCTCGGCCGTGCCGGCTCCGCCCGGAAACACCACGATCCCGTGGGCCAGACGCGCGAACGCCTCGAGCCGCTTCTCGATGTCGGGCATGATCACGAGCTGGTTCACGATCGCATTGGGCGGCTCGGCGGCGATGATTCCGGGCTCGGTCACGCCGATGAAGCGCGCGTGCGTGATGCGCTGCTTGGCGTGGCCGACGCCGGCACCTTTCATCGGCGCTTTCATGGCCCCGGGCCCGCAGCCGGTGCACACGTCGAGCGCGCGCAGTCCGAGTTCATAGCCGACGCGCTTGGCGTACTCATACTCGCTCTGGCCAATCGAATGACCGCCCCAGCACACCACGAGGTTCGGCTGCCCCTTGTGGTCGAGCACGCGCGCATTGCGCAGGATATGAAACACCGTATTGGTAATCGAGGCGGGGTCGCTGGCAGCCAGACGGCCGGCACCGATGAATTCATTCGCCGTGTAGATGATGTCGCGCAGGACCGCGAACAGGTGCTCCTTGATCCCGCGGATCATCTCGCCATCGACGAAGGCGGAGGGCGGCGCGTGTTTGATCTGCAGCTTGATGCCCCAGGGGTGCCGAACGATCTGTACGTCGAAATCGGCGTAGCGATCGAATAGCTCCTTGGCGTTGTCGCTGTCACTGCCGGCATTGAGCACCGCGAGCGCGCAGTTGCGGAACAGCCGGTACAGCCCCGTCTGGCTGGTATCGAGCAATTTATCGATCTCGGCCTGAGAGAGGTTTTCCAGACTGCCGCGCGGACCCACCCGCGCGTCGACCGAATCGGCCACGACGACGCTCGCGGGCGCAGCCGCCGCCGGCTCGAGTCCCTTGGGGGCGCTCAAGGGAGTATTTCGATTGGAATGTTGTCCTGCGTCATCATCCACAACTCCACCATATCGGAATCGGACATGGCAATGCAGCCGTCCGTCCAATCCGCCTTGGCATAGTAGTCGGGGGGGTGGCGCAGGTTATTCGGTAAACCGTGGAGCATGATCGAGCCGCCTGGATCCACGTGCTCGCGGCGCGCGCGGCGCACGTCCTCATCATTCGGGTAGGACACCTGTATCGAGAGGAAATAGTCGCTGCGCGGATTGCGGCGGGTCAATTGATAGTGACCTTCCGGGGTGCGAAAGTCGCCGGCCCGCTCCTTCGCCCCTTCGGGCGCCAGGCCCAGCGCGACCCGATAGCTGCGCAACACCTCGCCTCTTCGCATCAGATACAGCCGCCGCTCGGATTTGCGCACGACGATCTGATCGGCCACCGGTATCGAGGCTGACAGGTTCAAGGGTGGCAGCGCTATCGCGGTGGAAACGGACTCCACCGCGAGGCTCTCGCTGACAATACCCGAGGCCGGAGCCGGCCCTCCGGGCGCGGAATCATCCAGGGCCGCAGCCCCGACGGCCGCCCAGGTGGCCCCCGAGACACTCAGCAGCATTGGAAGCATTGCAGCGGAAATACGTCGCATCGGCTTGAATTATAGGGATAACGAATTGGGCAGGCGAGCGCTGCGGTTCACAGACTGGTGACCTCTTCGACACGCGGCAAGGAAATCTGGGTGCCCGGTCGCAAATCACCGAAATCCAGATCCGGGTTGTACTGTTGCAGTAGCCAGATCGGCATCACCGCACTGCGCTGGGTGATGCTCCAGAGCGAGTCCCCGCGCCTGGCAATGTAGATCTCGGTGCCCGTGATGCGGTGCGAGGCAAAATATGCCGCCTGCAGACGTTGGTGATAGTCGCGCCGGCGCTGCTCGAACTGCGCCCGGGTCACGTGCGTGAAATCCAGCTTGACCCGCCGGCCCATGACCACCGGCGTGCGTCCGCGCAGGGCATTGAGCGTGCGCAGCCGGCCCGCGGATAGTCCGAGCCAGTCGGCGTAGTGCCCGAGGGTCTCAGCCGCCACGACACGAATGCTGCCGTCGGTTCCCACCGAGTAATCGACCGGGTCAGGCGTCTGCGCACCGGCGGAGCCGGACACCAGCTGCGGACCCTCATCCTGCGCCTGTGCCGCGGATACCGGCTCGGCGCGGGCGGCGACCTTGTCGGCTGCGACGACCGCCTGTTCCTCCTGCTGGCTCTCCGCGACCGCGGCTTCGGCCGTGGCGAGGTTTGCCGCCGTGGTCTCGGTCTCCGGCTCCGGTACCGCTGCCGCCAGACGCAGGCGCTGTCCATCGGAGAGGTAATCCGGATCACGCAGCGAATTGAGCGCCATCAACGTTTCCGCCGGCACACCGGTGCGCTCCGCGATCGAGGCGACCGTGTCGGCACCCTGCACCAGGTAGTACGGGGATGTACCCTCCTCGCTCGCGAACAGCAGCGTAGCCGTAGCAGCAGCGGCGACGGCGGCGGCGGCGGCGGGGGCGGGAGCCGGGTGCAAGGGCGGCGCGGAATCGGGGATTGCAGTGGGGACTGTGCTGCTCGTGAGAAGCCCGAGTACCGGGTGCGCCGTTGCCGCCGCCGCCGGCCTCACTTCGGCGACCGTGACCGGGCGCGCCGACCCCAGCCGCTGTGCCAGCGTCTCAGCAGTCCATTTTTCGCCACCGTCCGGCAGCCGCAACACGTAGCCAGCTGGGATGGGGCGCTGGCCGCTCCAGACGGGGGGGCGCAGGGCTGGGTTCAGGGCACGCAGCCGCTCGCGATTGATGCCCAGGGTTCGAACCAGCGCCTCGGTGTTGGCCGCGGCGCTCAATTTCAGCTCATGAAATGGCGACTCAGAGGCGCGATCGAGCGCACCGAAGTATTTCTCGGGCTCCTGGGCGATGCTCAGCGCGGCCAGGAACGAGACGTAGAAGTTGCGCGAAGCGAAGCCGAAGCTCGGACTGCGGTAGTCGCGCACGATTCGCACGATGTCGTCGGTGCCGAGCTGCTCGCGGGCTCGGCGCACGCCTTCAGCGCCGTGGTTGTAGGCGGTGATTGCGAGCGGCCAGCTACCCAGCAACCGATAGTTGTAGTTCAGTAATTGGGCGGCCGCCTCGGTGGCGCGGAATGGGTCCAGGCGCTCGTCGACGGCCGCGTCGATGCGCAGAAAGCGCCGGCCGGTGGAGCGCATGAACTGCCATAGACCGGCGGCGCCCACCTTGGAGTACGCGTTCGGATCGAATGAGGATTCCACGTGCGGTAGTGCCGCGATCTGCGCGGGCAGACCGAGGTTGGCCAGCACTTCGGCGATATGCGTCTCCCAGGTGCCGGCACGTACCAGCCCGGCGCGGAATCGGTCGGACTGACCGAGCTGAAAGCGCACGTCATCCACGGCGTCGGCCAGGCGGGAGGGCGTGGCCTCAGGACCCCAGAGCGCTCGGATGCGTCGTTCCTCATCGCTCGCCGGGGCCGCACCGCTGGCCAGATGTCGCAAAACTTCCTGCACGTGGGCGCGCTCGGCATCGACCCGGCGCGAGCGCTCACGCGGCGGCGTGTCGGCATCGAAGCGCATGGTCTCGTAGACCACCGAGAGCCGATGCTGATCGTGAATGAAGCCCTGGTTGGTCGAGATCTCGCTATAGACGCGGATCCAGAACTGCACGTCCGGCTCAAGCTCAGCAGGGCGAGGGAGCGCCGCCTGCTCGGCCGCGGCGAGCGGCGCGAGACACAGCAGTACAAGGGCCACGAACAATTGTTTCATGCGTTCAAGAAGTAACATGGGCGCGCGCGCAGTGGCCGCAGCGAATTCACACTCCCAGTCAGCGCCGCGAACTCGATCGTGACTGGCCCCTGAGAAATCGCATAATTTACAAGTCGCTGTCAAGCAAAATCAAAGACTTCGGTCGCTATACTACACCGCAAACTGCGATTGAAGGGGCGGCGGAGGCCGTCGTAGATGCCCGCACAAAGCCCGCTCTGAGCGCGCTGATATACTCAAAATCAAGCGGTGCGCAGCCGCGCGTGCGGCAACCATAAAATGCATCGACGAGGTTTGCTTGCCCTGATCTGTGTTAGCTGCGCCGTCGCTGCTCGGGCGGAGGACGGCCACGAGCTGTGGCTGCGCTATCGGCCGCTGGACGCGCCATGGGTGAGCATTTACCGCCCGGCGCTCACCGCGCTGGTGACAGCCGGCGGCTCGCCGACCCTGGATGCGGCCCGAGATGAGATGGTGCGCGGTCTTGGCGGTTTGCTTGGGCGCTCGGTTGCGGTGAGCGCGCGGATTGGCGGCGACGGTGCCATTGTGCTGGGGACACCGGCCTCCTCGCGGATCGTCGCGAGCCTCGATCTGCCCTTGGGGCAGGCCGGCGCCGAGGGCTATGTCATCCGCTCGATGCGCTCGGGCGGTCACAGAATCACCGTCATCGCCGCCAACAGCGACATCGGGGCGCTGTATGGCGCCTTCGGGTTCCTGCGCCTGCTGCAGACCGGCCGTCCCATCGACCGGCTGGAGATCCTCGCGGTGCCGCGCCTCCAGGTGCGGGTTCTGGACCATTGGGACAATCTGGATGGCTCGATCGAACGCGGCTATAGCGGCGCATCGCTGTGGCGATGGCAGACGCTGCCGGGCTATATCGACCCCCGCTATGGCGAGTATGCACGTGCCAATGCCTCGATCGGTATCAACGGCGCGGTACTGAACAACGTCAATTCCAGTTCCGACAGCCTGACCTCCGGCTATATCGAGAAGACCGCGGCCTTGGCGCGCGCATTCCGGCCGTACGGCGTCAAGGTCTATCTCTCGGCGCGCTTTACCGCACCGATGGATATCGGCGGCCTGAAGACCGCCGATCCGCTCGACCCCGCGGTACGGGCGTGGTGGCAGGCCAAGATCGAGGAGATCTACCGCACCATCCCCGATTTCGGCGGCTTGCTCATCAAGGCCAACAGCGAAGGCCGGCCCGGCCCGCAGGATTACGGGCGCAGCCATGCCGATGGCGCCAACATGTACGCCGACCTGCTCGCCCCCCATCACGGCATCGTGATGTACCGCGCCTTCGTCTATGACGATCCGGGCAAAGATCCCAGGAAGGACCGTATCGGCGAGGCCTATCGCATCATCCAGCCGTTCGACGGCAAATTCCGCGACAATGTTTTGCTGCAGGAAAAAGAAGGCCCGCTGGACTTCCAGCCGCGCGAGCCCTTCGCGCCATTGTTCGGCGCCATGCCCAATACCCAGATGGCGGTCGAGTTCCCCGTGACCAAGGAATATATCGGCCAGGGCCCTGACATCTCCTATACCGGCTTTCTATATGAGGAGACCTACCGCTCCGACACGTATGAATACGGCAAGGGCTCGACCGTCGCCCGCATCGTCGAGGGCGCTTACAACCATCCCAAACTGACGGGCGTAGCGGGCATCGCCAATGTGGGCAACGATCGCAACTGGTGCGGTTCCATCTTCAACCAGGCCAATTGGTATGCTTATGGCCGCTTCGCCTGGGACCCGGAGTCCACCGCCCGCGCCGTGGGCGAGGAATGGGTGCGGATGACTTTCGGCAATGCGCCGGCGGTCGTAGCGCCGGTGCTGGACGTGCTGATGAAATCCTATCCGGCCATGATCGATTACGAAATGCCGCTCGGCCTCAACTTTCTCGATATCGATAAGGCCGACACCCATTACGGGCCACACCCCTGGTATGACGGCGCGAGTCGGGCGGATTGGGGTGACGTCTATTTCCACCGCGCCGACGATGAGGGTCTGGGCTTCGACCGCACGGCCACGGGCAGCAACGCCGCTGCCCAATACAACTCACCGCTCAAGGAGCAGTTCGCCGACCTCGCGGCCACGCCGGAGGCATACCTTCTTTGGTTCCATCATGTGCCCTGGGACTACAAAACCAAGAGCGGCCGTACCCTGTGGGATGAACTGAACAACCGCTACACTCAGGGCGTCGCGGCGGTGGAGGACATGCAGAGGACCTGGGCAAGCCTGGAGGGCCTGATCGACAGCGAACGCTTCGAGGCGGTAAGCCAGTATCTGGTCATGCAGCACCGCGATGCGGTGTGGTTTCGCGATGCCTGCCTCGCCTACTTCGCGACCTTCTCGAAGCGGCCGTTCCCGGGCGGCTATCAGCCGAAGTACCCGCTCGATTACTACCAAGCTTTGCCGCCCAACGCCGCCCCCGAATGATGAACCAGGTGAATCAGGGAACGACACCATGCATGACAAATCGATGAGAGTTCTGGCTTCGATCGGACTGGGCGTGGGTGGGGCGCTCGGTATGGCGGGGACATTCGCCCCGTCGGCATCGCTGCGGGGACTGGCCTGGGGCATCGACGGCATCGCGCTGGTGATGGCTTGTTCGTTGCTCGCGCTGCGCTTCTTTAAAATGGGTCAGGAGATCGTGGCCGCGGGCTTTCTGATCTTCGCCATCGGCGAAAGCCTTCTCGTTTCGGGCGCGGCTATGGATCTGGCGCAGAGTGTCCCGCCTTTCGGCGGCGGTGTCGGCCTGTGGGCGGCCGGGCTTGCATTGATCAGCGTCCCGCGAGTTTTCCCGATGGCAGTGCGGCTGCTCGGACTGGCGGCGGCGCTCCTGCTCGCAGCGACGGCCTGCCGTATCTTCGCAGGCGAGCAGATTACGGCCTTAGCTCAACCGCTTCCTTTCCTGGCCTATCCCGTTGTGGTCGCGACGTTCGTGGGTTGGATCGTGACGATATTGCGGGAAGGTGCCAGCGTGGCGCGTCAACCTGTTTGAAGCTATGAAGGCCTGGCCAATACTCATGACAGTTGGAGATCGAAATGAAAATGCACGGCACTCCGGATATTAGTCGTAGAGATATGCTCAAGGTGACTGGTGTAGCAGTCGCCCTCAGCGCCCTGCCGATCACGGCACGCTTCGCCAATGCAGCCGACAGCCAGAAGCTGAAGATCGGCATCATCGGCTCGGGGCATGTCGGAAGCGCGCTCGGCGGCGTGTGGGCGAAGGCTGGAAATGAGGTGATGTTCTCCTCGCGCGATCTTGACAACGACAAGAAGCTCGCTGCCGAAATCGGAGCAAATGCGCGCGCGGGTACGCCGCAGGAGGCCGCTGCATTCGGACAGGTCATCCTGTTCGCGGTTCCATACAGCGCGTTTCCAGAACTCGTTAAGAATCTCGGCACTTCACTTAAAGGAAAAGTTGTCATCAATGCGAGCAACCCTTTCCCGCAACGCGACGGTGATATCGCCGATCAAGCGCGCGCACAAGGGGCCGGACTGTTTGATGCGCAGCTGCTGCCAGGCGCACTGGTCGTTCGTGCTTTCAACGCCGTACCCGCAGCACACATGGCGACCGCACACGAAGAAGCGGGAAAGATCGGCATGCCGATCGCAGGTGATAAGAAGGCTATTGATATCGCTACGCGACTCGTGCGACAGATAGGGTTTGAACCTGTCGTCATCGGTGGGCCCGACATGGGCAAATATTTAATGCCAGGAACACCGCTGGCGGGCGAGCACACGCCGGACGAAGTACGCAGCATCGCGGCAACACTGAAGCCCTGACGCGCCTACGAACGTCAGGCAAATCGAGCACAGGTGTTATCGCGCGAGCGGCTTGATGCGCGCGCGCCTCGTTGCACCCCGCTCCGACTTGGCCCGTCGCGCCGCGTAATCGCCACTGTCCTTCCGTTGTTCCACGTAAATCCGCGTATCAGTCACGGTCGTCTCTCAGCCGCACTTGGACTCGCCGCAGTTCAGGCAGGTCATGCAGCCGTCCATCATGACAACGGCGGCCGTGCTGCATTTGCTGCACAGCGCGGCGCCATCGGGAAAATGGGATTTTGCGAACGCATCCTGCTGGCGTGCGCGCGCTTCGAATTCGGCGCGCTTCTCCTCGACCATTTTCTTCTGGTGCACGTCCAGCTCGACCTTGCGCATCATGCCGATCGTCTGCAGATGCTTTTCGATCACGTAGCCGAGTTCGGCAATGATCGAGGGCATGAACTTGCCACCCGGTTGCCAGTAGCCGCCGCGCGGGTCGAACACTGCCTTGAGCTCATCGACCAGGAACGCCACATCGCCGCCCTTGCGAAATACCGCGGAGATGATGCGCGTGAGTGCCACGATCCACTGGAAATGATCGAGGTTCTTCGAGTTGATGAAGACCTCGAACGGCCGGCGCTGCTCGTACTCCGTGCCCTCGTTGAGCACGATGTCGTTGATCGTCACGTACATCGCATGATCGGAGACCGGCGTCTTGATCTTGTAGGTCGAGCCGATCAGCACCTCGGGGCGCTGAATCTCCTCGTGCATGCGAATGACCTTGGCGGTGCGGCCGTCCCGGCCGTGCGCCAGCTCCTCCTGCGGCTCGGCGGCGCTGTTGGCCGCCGTCTTGTCCTCGGACTTGAGCACCCGGTACTTCACGATGCGCTTTTCAATGTTTGTGGTCATGTTCAAAGCTTCCCGTAATAGCCTTCCTTCAAGGCGTCGAACAGATTCGCGGCGCTGTGCTTCTCGCCGTCATAGTCGATCTCCTCATCCCCGCGGGCCTGGATCTCCGTGCCGTCCTCCAGCGTGAACACATAGACCGTGTTCTTGAGGTCCTCTTCCTTGACCAGCACCCCCTGGAACGCCTCGGGATTGAAGCGAAATGTGGTGCAGCCCTTGAGCCCCTGTTCATGGGCATAGAGATAGATGCCTTTGAAATCCTCGTAAGGAAAGTTGGTCGGCACGTTGGCTGTCTTGGAGATCGAGGAGTCGACCCACTTCTGCGCCGCGGCCTGGATATCCACGTGCTGCCGCGGCGTGACTTCGTCGGCCGAGGTGAAATAAGCCGGCAACGCCTCCGCCTCGCTGGTGGCACCGGGCATGGCGCGTGGGTTCACCAGCTCGCGATAGGCCAGCAGCTCGAAGGAGAACACGTCGATCTTCTCCTTGGTCTTGCGGCCCGCGCGGATCACATTGCGGAAGTAGTGATGCGCAAAGGAGGGCTCGATCCCGTTGCTGGCGTTATTGGCCAGCGACAGCGAGATGGTGCCGGTCGGCGCGATCGAACTGTGGTGCGTGAAGCGCGCTCCCACCTGCGCGAGTTGCTCGACCAGCTGCGGCGCCACGGTCGCGAGCCGCTGCATATAGCGGCTATAGCGCGCGTGCAATAGCCGTCCGGAAATCCGCGAGCCGACTTTCCAGCCATCCTGCACCATCTCCGGACGCTTGCGCAGCAACGCCGCAGTGACCGTGAACTCCTCGTTCATGATTGGCGCCGGACCCTTCTCGCGCGCGAGCTCGAGTGCAGCTTGCCAACCTGCCAGCGCCATCTCGCGCGCGATATCCTCGGTGAAGCGCACCGATTCACTGGAGCCGTACTTGTGCCCGAGCAATGTGATGGTCGATCCCAGTCCCAGAAACCCCATGCCGTGACGGCGTTTGCGCTGGATCTCATCGCGCTGATAGCTCAGCGGCAGGCCGTTGATCTCCACGACGTTATCCAGCATGCGCGTGAACACGCGCACCACCTCGCGGTACTCTTCCCAATCGAAGCGTGCCTGGGGCGTGAAGGGCTCGCGTACGAAGCGCGTGAGATTGACCGAGCCGAGCAGGCAGGAGCCGTAGGGCGGCAAGGGCTGCTCGCCGCAGGGATTGGTCGCGCGGATGTTCTCGCACCACCAGTTGTTGTTCATCTCGTTGACGCGGTCGATCAGGATGAAACCCGGTTCGGCGAAGTCGTAGGTCGATGACATGATCACGTCCCACACGCGCCGCGCCGGCAACTGCTTGAAGATGCGGCAGGCGACCAGTCCCTCCTCGTTGGCCACGTAACCTTCCTGAATCGGCCATTCGCGCCAGACAAAGCGCTGCGGGTCGTTCAGATCGGGCTGCTCCGTTTCGTATTCCCGGCGGGAAATCGGAAAAGCGAGCTTCCAGTCGGCCGCCTCGCGCACGGCCTGCATGAACTCGTCCGAGACCAGCAGCGACAGGTTGAACTGGCGCAGGCGTCCGTTCTCGCGCTTGGCTCGAATGAAATCCATCGCATCGGGATGCCCGACGTCGAAGGTCCCCATCTGCGCACCGCGGCGACCCCCGGCCGAGGACACGGTGAAGCACATCTTGTCGTAGATATCCATGAACGAGAGCGGACCGGAGGTGTAGGCGCCGGCGCCGCAGACGTAGGCCCCGCGCGGACGCAGGGTCGAGAACTCATAGCCGATGCCGCAGCCGGCTTTGAGCGTCAGTCCCGCCTCATGCACTTTGCCGAGAATGTCATCCATGGAATCGCGAATCGTGCCCGAGACCGTGCAGTTGATGGTCGAGGTCGCGGGCTTGTGGTCCCACGCTCCGGCGTTGGAGGTCACGCGGCCGGCAGGAATTGCTCCCCGACGCAGGGCCCAGAGAAATCGCTCGTACCAAACCTCTCGCAGTTCCTCGCGCTCGACATCGGCGATAGCGCGCGCGACACGCTTGTAAGTGTCGTCCATGCTGCCGTCGATCGGCTCACCCTGCTTGGAGCTGAGCCGATATTTCTTATCCCAGATATCCAGGGAAGCTTCCTGGAAGGGAATGGAATCGACATCTCTGGTCACGAGTTTCACGACGGAATTCATAGTGGCAAATGCTCCCTGACCCCGGCATTTATTGCGCAGAATCCCTGCCGGCGCAACACAAGATCTAGTTATGCGACCGGCGGAGACTAATGAAGCACCTCGGTCAACGTCAAGATTATGAAATATTTAGATTTGAAAATAAACTAGATATTTTTCATGGCTTTATGAAGATATTCGCGGCGCCGTCGACTGTAAAAAGATTCTCCGGCCGGCTGATCGGACTCTCGGGCCCTACCCCTACATCTTGTGTCCACCGGCCGCCCACAGGGCATCCACAGACTATGCACAGCGCACGCTGCCCTTGAAAGCACGCCGGCCAGCCTCAGTCTAGGGACATGACACGAGACTGCAGGCACCTGCGATGGTCCCAAGACTCGTTGACTTAAACGTTATTTCTGGAGGATTACGACCATGACATTGATACGTTACGAGCCCTGGAATGTGCTGGATCGCCTGCATCGGCAGGTCGATCAGATCTTCGGGGACAGCTTTGCGGCTCCGGCGGCCGCCGGTGATTCGTCCGTGACCTGGATTCCCAGCGTGGACGTGCAGGAAGAGTCGGATAAATTCATCGTGCGCGCCGATCTGCCGGGTGTGGAGTCGAAAGACATCAGCATCACCGCGGACAACCGCGTGCTCACGCTGCGCGGCGAGCGTCATTTCGAGCGCAAGACGAATCAGAAGGGATTTGAGCGTCTCGAGCGCATCGAAGGCGCGTTCCTGCGGCGCTTCACCCTGCCGAACAACGTTCAGGACGATCAGATCAAGGCGCGCCACGTCAACGGCGTGCTCGAAGTGACAATCCCGAAGGTACCGGCACCGGAGCCGAGGCGCGTGAGCGTCGAGGCACACTGAGGCCACGGCAGTCCACTGCTGATGGTGGCCCATCCGGACTGAGGCGCCAGGCATCACCGGAATGGACTCCGCGCCGGGATCGCGCTCTACTGCAACGCATGCAGTGCAGCGCGGTCCCGGCTCGTTTTTTATGGCGCTGACACCGCCCATCGCCAGCCGACCGCTGCTCGTTGCGGTAGCCGGTGGCACCGGCTTCGTCGGCCGCGAGTTGATCGGGCGGCTCGTGCGCGGCGGCCACAGCATCCGGCTGCTCACCCGCAACGCCGCCCATGCGGATGATTTGCTGCCGCTCTCGAGCGTCGAGCTGGCGGTCGGCAACGTCTACAGCCCGGATTTCATGCGCCGCAGCCTCGAGGGCTGTGACGTGGCCGTGAATCTGGTGGGCATTCTCAATGAGCGCGGCCGCGGCGGCGGCGGCTTTCGCCGCGCACATGTGGAATTCACCGCCGGACTATTGCGGGCGATGCGCGAGGCTCATGTCCCAAGGCTGCTGCACATGAGCGCGCTCAATGCCGATGCCGAGCGCGGCCGCAGTCATTATCTGCGCACCAAGGGGCAGGCCGAGCAACTGGTGCGGGGCGCCAGCGAGCTCGGATGGACCTTGTTCCGGCCGTCGGTGATCTTCGGCCCGAGCGATTCCCTGACGCGGCGCTTTGCCGCCCTGTTGCGCCTGAGCGCCGGTGTGCTGCCGCTCGCGCGCCCCGAGGCGCGCTTCGCTCCGATCTACGTCGGCGATGTGGCCGAAGCGTTCGTACGCGCGCTGGGCAATGCTGCCACGGTCGGTGCAACCTACGAGCTGTGCGGGCCGGACGTGCTCACGCTCGCCCAGATCGTTCGTCTGACTGCCGCGGCCGCGCAATTGCCCTGCCATTTGCTGCCCCTGCCCGACGCGCTGGCCCGACTGCAGGGTCTGCTCATGGATTTTCTGCCCGGCAAACCCTTCTCGAGCGATAACTATCGCTCGCTGCTGACCGACAGCCTCTGCCACGACAGCGGCTGCGAGCGATTGGGACTCAAGCCCGCGAGCTTCAGGGCGTGGACTCCGCTGTGGCTGCGCCCCCGGCCGCGCCCGCTGGACTGACGGCTGACACTCGGCACAAGGCCCGGCGCGCCTTGGGGTCTCGACCAAGCTTGCGCACCGCGGCGTAGAACAAGCGCAAATCCCCAGCCCGCTCTGCCAGCAAGCGCTGAAATCCCGGTACGCAGCCCGAGTACGTGGCGATGGAGGCCAGGTGGGCGTTGTTGAGTCCCTCATCGAGCCAATCGTCGTAGCCGGTGCGCAGTCCATGCCGCTGCTCGAGCGCGCGCACGTCCTGCGCTGTGGCGGCGAGCAGCTCCTGCTTGCGCTCGCGCATGCGCGCGGCCGGCAGCGGCTCCCGATACAGCGCGCCCAGGCGCGCGCGGCCGCCACTGAACGCCCCGACGACCTGTTCGAGCACCCCGCGGCGCTCGAGAAACTGTTGCAGCTCGACGCCGCGGCCGCGCGCGGCGAGCCAGCGACGCAGCCCCTCCTCCTCCACGCTCATCGCAAAGGACTCGTTGAACTCGCTGTCGTCGCGTACGTAGATCAATTGATGCGCCAGTTCGTGAAATATCATCGCCACGAGCTCCAGATCGCCGTAATCCATCATCGTGTTGAGCACCGGGTCGGCGAAATGCCCCAGGGTCGAATAAGCCGCAACACCGTAAACCAAAATGTCATTGCCGCGCGCCGCGAGCGCTGCAGCGTAGCGGCGAGCGCTACGTTCGTGGAAATAGCCGCGGTAGCTGATGCAGCCGGTGAATGGAAAGCACCAGCGCAAGGGCTGGATCGAGAATTCCGGCGCCGCCACCACGTTCCAGACCGCGTAGGGACGCTGCAGATCGCTGTAGCTGCGGTAGCTGCGGTTTTGGGGCAGCAGCAGGTCGCTCGAGGCGAAGTCGCGCGCATCCTGCACGAGTTGCAGGCGCGTCTTGAGCGCGGGGCTTGCCTGCGGATCGGCCAGCACGCGTGGAATCGGGCGCCGCGCGCGCATGAGGCTCCACTGACCCTGCGCCGCTTGGGCCACGTAAGTGATGCCGCAGCCCGAGAGGCCGCCGCACAGCAGCAGCGACCAGAGGAATCGGAAGGCCCGGCTCGGGCGGCTGCTGCTCTCGGTTAACATGCGCTTCCATGCAAGTCTATCTGGTCGGCGGAGCGGTTCGGGATGAGTTGCTCGGCTTGCCGGTCACCGAGCGCGACTGGGTTGCGGTGGGCGCCACGCCGCTCGACATGGAGCGCGACGGTTTCCGCCCGGTCGGGCGTGAATTTCCAGTCTTCCTGCACCCGCAGACCAGCGAAGAATACGCGCTCGCGCGACAGGAACGTAAGACCGGCCCCGGCTATCGCGGCTTCGAGACGCAGTACTCGCCCCAGGTGACACTCGAGGAGGATCTGCTGCGCCGGGACCTCACGATCAATGCCATGGCACGCGATCTCGATGGCACGCTGATCGATCCCTATGGCGGGCGCGAGGATCTGCGTACGCGGCAACTGCGTCACGTCTCCCCGGCATTCGTCGAGGATCCGGTGCGCGTGTTGCGCGTGGCGCGCTTCGCCGCCCGCTTCGCCGAGCTGGGATTTCAGGTCGCGGCCGAGACGCGCGCGCTCATGCAAGCCATGGTGGCCAATGGTGAGGTCGCGGCGCTGGTACCCGAGCGCGTCTGGCGCGAGATGGAACGCGCGTTGAACGAATCCAGGCCCGAGGTGTTCTTCGACACGCTGCAGGACTGCGGTGCGCTCGAGGTGGTCATGCCTGAGCTGCATTGGCAGGCGGCGGACCGCGATGCGTTGCGCGCCGCCGTGACACTGAGCCGCGAGGGCAATGTGCGTTTCGCAGCTCTGGCGGGCGGATCCAGCGAGTCCGCCGTGGAGGCGCTGTGCGAGCGGTTGCGAGCCCCGAGCCCCTATCGCGAGCTGGCGCTGATGTGCGCGCATCTCAAGGATCGTATCGAGGCGGCGAGCGCCTTGAATGCCGCGGGCCTGCTCGAATTGCTCGAGAGCGCCGACGCGCTGCGCCGGCCGGAGCGCTTCGAGCGCCTGCTGCGCGCCTGCGCCGCGCGTGGCGGCGGCATGCTCGCGGGCGAAGAATTGCTGCGCGCGGCCACCGAGGTCGCCGCCGAAGTCACGCTCGAGCGCGAGCAGATGGCCGCTCTCCGAGGATCGGGCATTGCCGCCGCGCTGCGCAGTGCACGCATCGAGCGCCTCGCACGGCTTCAGAGCGCGCGTCGCAGGTCCTGATACTGAAACCCGCGCAGCGCTTCGTCGAAGTCACGCGTGAGCGCCATGACTTTGAAGTACTCCCCCATTTCCCCGGGCAGCAGCAGTACCCGCGCCTCGGACACGCGCCGCGCGTGCTCCATCACATCACTGACGGCGGCGAGCTCCGCCTCGATGCCATTGCCCAGTAGAAAGGCCGTTTGCGTACAGTAGCCGGCCACGGTCAACTCGGCCTCGACGCCCGCCAGCGCCACCCGCGTGAAGTCGACCCAGGACGTGATGTCCTGCAGACCCGGATAGCGCAGCGCATCCTCGTGGGCGCGATGGCGGAAATGGCAGCGCATGGTGCCCCGAGTGCGCTGCGGGTCATAGTACTCATGGCGCGGCAGGCCGTAGTCGATGATGAACAGCGCGCCGCGCGCGAGCGCCGCGGCAAGCGCCGCGATCCATGCATCGAGCATCGGACAGAGCTCCGAGAGGTAGACATCCGGCCACGCGCTCAGCGCAATGGCCTCGAGCTGCGCGCACAGGGCGGCGCTCGCCTGGCGATCGGCCTCGATCAGCTCACCGGTGTCGGACAGAGCGATGCCGCGCTCGAAGACATTCCCGCCTTCGATCGCGAAACGGCAGAACGGCAAGGCGTCGGCGACCTCATTGGCCAGCATCACGCCCGTGAGCGCTGTCTGCGGCAGTGCATCGAGCCAGCGCACGCGGCTGTAGAGCGCCGCGGGCAGTGCCGCGAGTGTGGCGCGCTGGCGCGCGCGCAGATCAGCGCTGACTTCGAGAATGTAATAATGCGCGGGCAACCTCTCGAGCTCCGCCAGTCGCATCAGCACTCCGGCGGCAAGGCGCCCGGTGCCGGCGCCCAATTCCAGCACATCGCCACCCACGGCGCGCAGCACGGGCGCGCACTGGTTGGCCACGCAGCGCGCGTAGAGGCCCGAGAGCTCCGGTGCGGTCGTAAAATCTCCGCCGGGCCCGAACTTCGCGCTGCCGGCGGCGTAGTACCCGAGGCCCGGCGCATACAGCACGATCCGCAGATAGTCATCGAATCCCAACCAGCCATCGTGTGCCAGGATCGCGGCGCGCACGGCCTGCACGACTGCCTCGCTGTGCCGCGCCTCCTCGGGGCTCAGGGCAGGCAGCATTGAGGAAGCCTCACCGCTCGTCATAAGCTGTGCGCATGAACGATGCGTTGCCATTGGCCGGCCGGACGGCGCTCGTGACGGGCGCAGCGCGGCGCGTGGGTGCGCAGATCGCGCGCACGCTGCACGCCGCCGGCGCCCGGATCATGATCCACTGCCACCATTCTGCGGACGAAGCGCAGCAGCTCGTCGCGCAACTCGAGCAGCTGCGGGCGGGCAGCGCGGCCATGTGCGTCGCCGACCTGTGCGATACCGCGGCACTGCCCGGACTCATCGCGAGCACCTGTGAGCGCTTCGGTGCACTGGATCTGCTGATCAACAACGCCTCGAGCTTCTACCCGACGCCGCTCGGCAGCGTCACGCTCGCGCAATGGGAAGATCTGATGGGCACGAATCTGCGCGCGCCGTTGTTTCTGGCGCAGGCCGCCGCGCCGGAGCTGCGCCGCCGCGCCGGCTTGCTCGTCAATATCGTCGATATTCATGGGCTGCGGCCGTTGCGCGATCACAGCGTGTACTGCGCCGCGAAGGCGGGCCTGATCATGCTCACGCGCGCACTCGCGCGCGAGCTCGCCCCGCAGGTGCGAGTCAACGCGATTGCACCGGGCGCGGTGCTGTGGCCTGAGCACGGTATGGATGATGAGCGTCGCGAGCGCATCCTCGAGCAGACGCCGCTGCAGCGCCCCGGTTCACCCGCGGACATCGCGCGCACCGTGCTGTTCTTCGCGACCGAAGCGCCTTTTGTGACCGGTCAGGTCCTCGCCGTCGACGGTGGCCGCAGCATCGGCTGGTGAGTCAGACTGCATTCAGATCGGGCGCTGCGCGCGTCAAGACGCCTGCGACCGGCGGCATGGCCGCCCAGAGCTCGGCGATGCTTCGAGCCTCGAGCGGATGGCGCACTTCGGGCGCCAGTTCAGCGAGCGGTCCGAGCATATAGACCCGTCGCAGCAGGTCGGGCCGCGGCAACGTGTAGCCGGGCCCGGCACCCACCTGATCGCCGTACAAGAGCAGATCCATATCCATGGCGCGCGCTCCCCATTTGGAATCATCACGTCTTCGCCCGCACTGCTCTTCGATCGCATGCAGCGCCTGCAGCAGCTCGGGCACGGCGAGCTCGGTGCGGAAGCCGGCCACCGCATTGATGAAATCGGCGCCGTCGAAGCCCACCGCCGGATTGCGATAGCAGGCCGAGAATCGTGCGTCGGGAAAGCGCGCTTTGAGCGCGCGGGCCGCCCCGATCAGTCTGGCCGCCGGGTCGACGTTGCTGCCGAGCGCAATGTACACCTGGGGCATCAGGCCGGAGTGGCGCGAGGCTGCGATGCCTCGTGCTCCAGATCCGCGCGCCGGCGCTCGATGGATACCCCCACATCGCGCGAGTGGCGGATCGCCCCGGGTTTGTTGACGCTCACGCGTATCCACTCGAGCTCGAACTCCGCGAGCAGCAGCATGGCAAGGCGGTGCGCGAGCGTCTCGACCAGATGAAACTGCGTCTCCGGCAACCATGCGAGTACCCGCTTGGCGACCCGCTTGTAGTCGACCGTGTCCTCGACGCTGTCGCTCTGGGCGGCGCGCGCGCAGTCGCAGGGCAACTCCAGGTCGATGAGCAGTGTTTGCGGTGTGAGCCGCTCCCAGTCGATGAAGCCGATCACGCACTCGGCGCTCAGCCCACGCAGGA
>JBELAR010000022.1:0-23261 GCA_049508555.1 Steroidobacteraceae bacterium | reverse complement strand
TCGAGGTCGCTCATGAGCGCGCCGAGAAAGCGTACCGCTTCCCCACCCGTGACGACGCGATGGTCGAAGGTCAGCGACAGCGGCATGCGGCGATGGACCTCGAGCCGCCCCCCGGCGGCGATGACGTCCGAGCGCACGCGGCCCGTGCCGAGTATGGCGACCGCCGGGGGCACGACCACCGGGGTGGCGTAGCGTCCGGCGAGCGTACCGAAATTCGACAGCATGAACGTGAAATGACGCAGCTCATCGCTCTTGATGCTGCGCTCGCGAGCCGCGCGCTTGAGCCGGTCGAGCTCGGCGCGAAGCGCCGGCGCCCCGAGTTGCTCGACATGTCGAATCACGGGCACGAGCAGCCCATCGGCCGTATCCACCGCCAGACCGATGTCGACCTGATCGAACAGGATGCGGCTCTGCGTTGCCACGTCGTACCAGGCATTGAGAGCGGGCTCGGCGCGCAGAGCGATTGCGATCGCGCGCAGAACCCGCGCCGAATAGTCGCTCGCGCCGCGCCAGCCATGCAGATCGGCGTCATCGTGTACCGTGCACGCCATGACGCTATCGCGGGCGAGCGTCATGTTCTGCGCCATCGTGCGCCGCAGACTGCGCAGTGGCTCGACCCGTCCCGCCAGCTCAGGCGGCGCCGTGATGGGAGCCGCAGTCTCGGCCGCGGACTGCGTACCGCCGTGATGCGCGGCGGGCAGGCCGGCGTGCATGACGTCCTCGAGCGTGATGAGCCCGCCACGGCCGCTGCCGCTCAAGCCCTCCAGCTCGACGCCGAGACTGCGCGCCAAAGCGCGCGCGGCCGGCACCGCGCGCACGCGCGCGGCAGCCGGGGCGCTGCGCGCCTGGACTGCCTCGACGCTGAGGTAGTCCTCCGCCAGCGGCGCCACATGTCCCACGACCGTGCCGGCGTCGCGCTCCGGATTCGAGGCGGGCACTACGTCGGGCGTGAATTCGACCAGCGCTGCGCCGATTTCAATGCGGTCACCCGGTTTGGCATGCAGTGCCAGGATGGTTCCGCTGACCGGCGAGGGAACCTCGACGACCGCCTTGGCCGTTTCCACCGCGAGCATCGGTGCGTCCACCTCGATGTGATCGCCCGGCTGGACGTGCCAGCGCAGAATCTCGGCTTCCGACAGGCCTTCGCCCAGATCGGGCAACTTGAACACAGTCATGTCTGCATGCCTTTGCGCCGTTGGCCGCCAGATCAATCCGCCAGGGTCGCCCGGATGCCGTCCAGAATGCGCGCGACTCCGGGAATGTATTCGTGCTCGAGCCGATACAGCGGCATGATCGTGTCGTAGCCGGTCACGCGCCGTATCGGAGCCAGCAGATCGTACAGCGCCTCTTCGGCCACGGTCGCGGCGATCTCGGCGCCGACCCCGACGGTGCGCGGGGCCTCGTGCACGATCAGCAATCTTCCGGTCTTGACCACCGAGACCAGAATCGTCTCGAAGTCGATCGGCGAGAGTGTGCTGACGTCGATCACCTCGCAGCTCACGCCATCGGCGGCAACCTGTTCCGCCGCCTTGAGACTATCGACCGTCATGGCGCCCCAGGTCACGAGCGTGAGGTCGCTGCCCTCACGCAGCACCACGCAGGCGCCGAGCGGCAACGCCTGGCCGTCGTCCTCGACATCCTGCCGGGCGTAGCGATAGAGCCGCACGGGCTCGAGAAAAATCACCGGATCGGGATCGCGGATCGAGGCGAGCAGCAGGCCATAGGCCCGCTGCGGCGAGCACGGGCACACCACGCGCAGCCCGGGGTGATGGCACAACAAGGTCTCGAGACTCTCCGAGTGATGCTCTGGAGCATGGATACCGCCCCCGTGCGGCATGCGCAGCACCAGCGGGCAGGTCAGGCGACCGCGGGTGCGATTGCGCAGGCGCGCCATGTGGCTCGCAATCTGATCCATGGCCGGGTAGATGAAGCCCATGAACTGGATCTCCGCGACCGGCTTGAGGCCCTGCGCGGCCATGCCGATAGCGGTGCCGGCGATGAGGCCCTCGGCCAGCGGCATGTCCTGAACGCGCGCCGGACCGAAGCGGCTCTGCAGGCCCGCGGTCGCACGAAACACGCCGCCGTTGGCGCCCACGTCTTCGCCGAGCACGACGACCGAGGGGTCCTGTGACATCTCCCAGGCATGCGCCATGTTGATGGCCTCGACCATCGTGATCTTCGCCATCGGGCCCGTCCTGTTTTTCTAAGGCCTAAGCGCGGCGTAGCGGCGCGCATCTTCGCGCTGCGTGCGCAGTCCCGGTGGCAGCTGCGCAAAGAGGTAATCGAACATTGCGTCGCTCGATTGCCTGGGGGTGGCCAGATACTGCCGGACTGCGGCATCGATCTGCGTGGCGCATTCCTGGCGCAACTGCTCCTCGGCCGCATCGCTCCACAGTCCGCGGGAGGTGAGGAATTGTCGCATGCGCGCGATCGGCTCGATACGCCGTGCGGCCTCGACCTCCTCGGCGCGCCGATAGCGCGTGGCGTCATCGGAGGTGGTGTGATCGCTCAGCCGATAGGTCAGTGCCTCGATCACCGAGGGCCCCCCACCGTTGCGGGCACGGTCGAGCGCCTCGCCGACCACCTCGCGCACGATCAACACATCGTTGCCATCGACCTGCACCGAGGGTATGCCCGCGGCGATCGCTTTCTGCGCCAGCGTCTGGGCCGCCGTCTGAACCTCGACCGGTACCGATATGGCCCAGCGGTTGTTGACGATCACGCATACCAGGGGCAGGCGCTTGGCGCCGGCCAGGTTCAGCGCCTCGTAAAATGCGCCCTGGGAGGTGCCGCCGTCGCCGATGAATACGAGGGCGCAGCGTGCTTGACCCCGGATCTGGAAACTCAGCGCGGCGCCGGCCGCGTGCGGCATCTGCGAGCCGATCGGCACACAGAAGGGAAAGTCCTCGCTCGCGTGCCGGTAGACCGTGCCGCGTTCGTCCCCGCCCCAGTAGAGCAGCACGTTGAGCATGTCGACGCCGCGCCATAATTTGCTCCCGACTTCCCGATACACCGTGAACAGCACGTCCTCGGGGTGCATGGCCGCACCGGCCCC
Source organism: Steroidobacteraceae bacterium (assembly GCA_049508555.1). Taxonomy (GTDB): domain Bacteria; phylum Pseudomonadota; class Gammaproteobacteria; order Steroidobacterales; family Steroidobacteraceae; genus FEN-1191. Next base: position 20,206 of record JBELAR010000022.1, on the reverse strand, counting down.
GACGTGCGTGGCCTCGTGCCCGAGGCAGGAAGGGTAGGTGCCGAGCTTCCCGGTGCGCTGCAGGTTGACCGCCTTGGTATCGAAGGCCCTGGCGCCCACCATCGTGCGGTACAGCCGCTGCAACAGCTCGGCGTCCTCGGCGAAGCCGGGCAGGGGACCGCAGAGCGTCCCGTCACTGGCGAGACAGGCCCGAAAGGCAATTTCAAATCGCGCAACCACTCTGCCTGGGCTCATGGGTGGAATCGTAGCATTGAACGCCTGGGCCCTGAACGGCAGGTCCGGTGGCAGCGCACCGGCCGCAGCTCACGGACCGGCGCTGTGCGTCCGGCTCAGCGCACCGCTCTCAATTGCGGGCTCGGTGCAGCGATCGAGCTGTACGATCAGCGCGTGCAGCTGCTCGAGCAGTGCGTTGCATTGTGCAGCGGGCATGTTTTCGAACATGGCGCGGGTGTGCGCATTGATCTGCGGCAACAGGGTGAGCGCGAGCTTCTCGCCGCTGGGGGTGATGCGCAGGATGGTGCGGCGGCGATCCTCTTCGCTCGCCACCCGGGTGATCAGTCCCCGCTCATACAGCCCGTCCGCCACACGCGTCATATTGGCGGGACTCTGGGCGACGAAGGCACACAGATCACTCGGATGGGCCACGCCGTCGGGCTGTGAGAACAGCATCATCAGGGTGCGAAAGTCGGTCTCGTTGAGGCCGTGGGGCCGCAGCGCCTGCTCCTGCATCACCGCGACCTCTCGGCCCAGCAGCACCAGCAGGCGCAGTATGACGGTCTCCGACACCGGGAGTTCGGTGAAGCGCTCGGCGGCGCGTCGTACCGCAGCGTCGATTTCGGCGGCACGGTGCTCCAGGCGTCCGGGCAGTGGCGAGTCGGGGGCGTTCACCCGGTCATTTTATCGCGGAAATGTTCAGCCGCTAATATTTGAACGTTTAACTATGTGGCCGGCGCTCATCGTGGCGCGTAGCGACCGCTCGCTCGCCCTCAGCCGCGACGCTCCCGGCCCAGATAGGCTTCCGTCTGCATCTCGATCAGGCGGCTTGCGGCGCGGCGGAACTCCAGGCGCAGCCGCTCGCCGCGATAGAGCTGTGCCGGGGCGGCTGCCGCCGAGAGCACGAGCTTGGTGCCCTGCTCGTACAGCTCATCGATCAGGCCGATGAAGCGCCGTGCGGCATCATCCTGTTCGGGCCGCTCAAACACCGGCACCTCGCTGAGCAACACGGTGCGAAATTCCCGTGCAATCTCGGCGTAGTCCTGCTGACTGCGCGGGCCCTCGCACAGGGCGGCAAAACTGAACCAGACCACATCGCTGCGGCAACCGAGCGCCGGCACATTCTGGCCCTGTAGCCGCATCTGCGGCACGCGCTGTGCGGGGCCGCCGGCGAGCTCGGCGAACAGCCGCTGCAGCCGCGCCGTACTGTCCTCGGCGCCACTATCGAGGTATATCGGCGCGCGCTGCATCTGGCGCAGCCGGTAGTCCATGCCGCCTTCGAGCGAGATGATCTCGAGCTCGCGCTCCAGCAGCGCAATCGTGGGCAGAAAACGCTCGCGCTGCAGGCCGTTTCGATACAGCTCACGTGGGGCTTGATTGGAAGTGATCACGAGCCGCAGCCCAGCGCGCAGCAGCGCCTCGAACAGTTTGCCGAGGATCATCGCGTCGGCGATATCGCTCACATAGAGCTCGTCCAGACACAGCACGCGCCATTGGGCCGCGAGGCTCTTGGCTACGGCCTCGAGCGGATCGGGCCGCGAGCGCAGCTTGGGCAGCCGGGCGTGGACGTCGCGCATGAAGTGATAGAAATGGCTGCGGCCCGCCATACCGCCGGGCAGGCTGTGCAGGAACAGGTCCATGAGCCAGGTCTTGCCCCGACCCACGCCGCCATACAGGTATATGCCGTGCTCGCCCGTCAGGGCCGCGGGCGGCGAGCGCGGGCCCAAGCGCGAGCGCAGCCCGCGTTCCGGTTTGATCAGCAGGCGCGCACGCAGCGCAGCCAGCCGCTCGACGGCCCTGCGCTGGGCCGCGTCGGGCAGGTAGCCCTGCGCCTGGAGTTCGCCCTCGTAGCGCTCGAGCAGTGTGGGGCCGGCGGCCGAGCTCATCGCGGGCTGGGCGCGCCGGCACTCAAGGGTCGAGCTCCCGGGATGCGTCGGCCGGCCGATCGCGGCCGGCGAGGTCCGGCTGCCCCAGCGCCGCGAGCAGCGCCGCGCGGGCGCCGTCGCGCAGGCGCAAGGCCCGGTCACGTTGCTCGGGCTCGGGGGACAGCGGCAGCGCCGGCAACGGCTCGAGCACTTCGACGTCGATCCTTCCGGGACGCGGCAGCAGCCGCTCGGCCGGCAGACATTCACGGGTGCCGCGAATGGCCACCGGGACGACCGGCAGGTTGGCGCGAGCGGCGGCGACGAAGGCGCCGATGTGAAAGCGCAGCAGCCCGGTCTCGGCGATGAAGGTGCCCTCGGGAAAGAACACCAGCGCCCGGCCGAGCGCGGCGTTGCGCAGCAGGCGGCGTGCATCGCGCGCGCCGCCACGCCGATCGCGCCGCTCGACGAACTCAGCGCCGATGCAGCGTAACAGCGTGCCGGCCAGCGGTACCCCGGACATCTCGCGCTTGATGACGAAACTGAAGCTCGGTGGCAACAGCGCCGCGAGCACGACGCCATCCAGATAGCTGGCGTGGTTGGCGACCACGACGCACGGCGCCTCGATGCGCTCGAGGCCGCGGGTCGCCACGCGCATGCCGATCAGCCGCAGCACGCTGCGCGCGAGCGCGCTGACGATCGCGCGGCGGCGGCTCAGCGAGCGAGTGAGCAGCAGTACCGGCAGCGAGGCGGTGCCGATCGCGACGAACAGCGTCCAGGCGTACAGTCCGTAGGGCACGCGCGCCACGGCGCCGCCGCCTTGCCACCACGCGGGCGGCGCGCTGGCGGCGGCTAGGGGCTTCAGATCTGGCACTTGAATCGGCTTATCGATGTGATGCAGTTCTCTTTATGTCAACCGGTCGGGTCGCCTGTGAGGATCGTCACATCGAAACAGCGGCCAAGCTCAGCATACTGGTGCAGCCCGACCAGTATCGATACTCAGGATATTGCATTGACCAGCCAGGCAACAGTGACAGTCGCGAGCGCCAGCAACGATTCTGTGGATCCACTCATCACGCGTTTCCTCGACGCGGTATGGATGGAGCGAGGGCTCTCGTCCAACACGCTGGCAGCCTACCGCGCCGATCTGGTCGCGCTCTCGCGCTGGTTGTCGATACGTCGCACGGCATTTGTGCAGACCGGCCGCGCCGAGCTCATGGATTTCATCGCGGCGCGCGTGCACGGCGGTGCGCGACCGCGCTCCACGGCAAGACAGCTGTCCTCCTTTCGCCGCTTCTTCCGCTATTTGATCCGCGAGGGACTCATCGCCGAGGATCCCACCGCGCAGATCGCAATGCCCAAGATCGGCCGCTCGCTGCCGCGCTCGCTCAGTGAGGCAGAGGTCGAGGCACTGCTGGCGGCCCCGGCGGTCGGCGACTCGCTCGGCCATCGCGACCGCACGATGCTGGAAGTCCTGTACGCCACGGGATTGCGAGTCTCGGAGCTCGTAAATCTCAAGCTCGGACAGGTCAACATGAATCAGGGCGTGGTTCGCGTGCTCGGCAAGGGCAACCGCGAACGCCTCATTCCGCTGGGCGAGGAGGCCGTGCGCTGGCTCAGAGCCTTCATCGAGGGCGCCCGCGCGGATATCCTGCTCGACCGCAGCACGGATTTTCTCTTTCCGACGCGCCGTGGGGACCGCATGACGCGTCAGGCGTTCTGGCACATCATCAAGCGCTATGCGCGCAAGGCCAGCGTCGATCGCGAACTCTCCCCCCATACGCTGCGGCACGCGTTTGCCACCCACCTGCTCAATCATGGAGCGGATCTGCGCGTGGTGCAGATGCTGCTCGGTCACAGCGATCTGTCGACCACGCAGATTTATACCCACGTCGCGCGCGAGCGTCTCAAAGACTTGCATTCGAGCCACCATCCGCGCGGCTGATGGGCCAGCTCGGCCTGCGATCCTGCGTGGTATGCTTCCGCCCATGACCCGCTTGTTGCCACTGCCCCTGCTGGCCGCGTACGCCGCACTATGCGCCGGTGTTGCCTGGGCCGGGGCCGCGGCCAATCCCGCGGCGCCGGCCGCCACCGCACTACCGCCCAGCGCCGCAGCGGCAGCCACAACCCCGGTGACGCCGAGCGCCGCGATGACGCCGCTGCCCGCCGGAGCCGGCGCTGCCAGCACGCCACCGATCCCGGGGGTCAAGAACGAGGACGTTCGAGCAACGCCCGTGCCGGGCGTATTCGAGGTACGCCGCGGCGCCGACATCGTCTACATGACCGGCGATGGGCAATATGTGTTTACCGGCGATCTCTACCAGATTGCCGGGCACAACAATCTGACCGAGGCGCACCGGCGCCAGCTGCGCATGAAGCTCATCGCTGCGGTACCCGAATCACAGATGGTGATCTTCTCCCCGCCGCAGCCCAAATACAGCGTGACCGTCTTTACCGATGTCGATTGCGGCTATTGCCGCGAACTGCATCGGCAGATCGCCGACTACAATCGCCTCGGCGTGCGCGTGCGCTACGTGTTCTTTCCGCGTACGGGTCCGAATACGGAGTCCTGGTTCAAGGCCGAGCAGGTCTGGTGCTCGCCTGACCGCCAGGCGGCCCTCACGCGCGCCAAGCTTGGCCAGCCCCTGCAGGCGAAGCGCTGCGCCGATACGCCCGTGGCGCAGGAGTACGCACTGGGCAAGGCCATCGGTTTGGAGGGCACGCCAGGTGTCGTGGCCGCCAACGGCGCGATGCTCGGCGGTTATCTGCCCCCGGCAGCGATGGTCGAGGAACTCGCGCGACAATCCACGGAGCAGTGAGCGCCTGAGCTCCGGGCTGCGCGGCACGGCCGCGAGCCACTGTGCGGCGCACTCAGCGCTCGAGCAGCTTGAGCTTATCGGGCTTGTCCTCCCACTCCTTCGCATCGGCCGGCGCCGGGCCTTTCTCCGTGATCACCGGCCATTGCTTGGCGAGCTCGGCATTGAGCTGCCTGAAAGGCTCTTGTCCGTTCGGTAACTCCTCCTCGGAAAAGATGGCCTCAACCGGGCACTCGGGCTCGCACAATGTGCAGTCGATGCACTCATCCGGGTCGATCACCAGGAAATTCGGCCCCTCATGAAAGCAGTCGACCGGGCAAACCTCTACACAGTCCATGTACTTGCATTTGATGCAGCTTTCCGTCACGACAAAGGTCATTGGTGCTCCGGGGCGATGCTAGGACGCCAGATGGCAGGGCAGAGCCTGTCCCCTCGCGGGGCGGTGTATTGTGCCAAAGCTCGCTGGCGGCATAAAGCTTCAGCCCGCGCCGGGCACCGGCCGCTCGATGTCACTGAAATGCAGTAAGTCGCGCGCATGGCGCCGATCCTCGAAGTAACAGCGCAGCGCGAACTCGATGCTTGGAAAGGCAATCTCCTGCCACGGAATGGCAGCTTCCTCGTACAGACCCGACTCCAGCGTCTCGGCGCCGACGCCGTAATGACCATCGAGCAGGCGGGCGCGGAAAGTCACGTGGACCTGCGCGGCATGCAGCACGTGAGAGATCGCAAGCAACGAGCCGATCTCGACCCGGGCCTCGGCCTCCTCCAGGGATTCGCGCGCGGCCGCGGCCTGCAGGCTCTCGCCGTTCTCCATGAAGCCAGCCGGCGTGGTCCAGTAGCCACGCCGCGGCGTGATCGCGCGCCGGCACAGCAGAATACGGCCCTGCCATTCCGGGATGCAGCCGACGACGATGCGGGGATTCTCGTAATGAATGCTGCCGCAGACCGTACAGACCGCGCGCGGCAGGTTGTCGCCGGGCGGAATGCGCCGCTGCACCGGCGCCCCGCAGTCTGAACAGTATCTCATGGTGGTTTGAGGTATCGTACCCGCACCGAGGGAAGCCTTGCAGCGGAAATAGGCTCAGCACCGCCGCAGTGGGCTCGTCCTGTCGGCCTCGTGGCGGAACTGGTAGACGCAGTCGACTCAAAATCGACCGGGCTTGCCCATCTCGGTTCGACTCCGAGCGAGGCCACCATCGAGCGCTGCCAACCCAAGGTTCGCGGCCCGCATTAAGGGTCCGCGGCCCACACACACATCGAGACGAGGTCATCAGAGTGAGTGCGGCGTGAACGGCCTGCGGCGCAGCGATTTCGACTACGCCTTGCCGCCCGAGCTGATCGCGCAGGTGCCGCTGCCGCAGCGCTCGGCCAGCCGTTTGCTGGTGCTCGACGGGCGCAGCGGACAATTCCAGGACCGGCGCATCGATGAATTACCGGACTTGCTGCGGCCCGGGGATCTGCTGGTGTTCAATGACACGCGAGTGCTGCCCGCACGCTTGCCGGCGCGCAAAGCGAGCGGCGGGCGCGTCGAGATATTTCTCGAGCGCGTGCTGGCGGGCGCGCGCGCGCTGGTGCAGTTGCGCGACAGCAAGTCGCTCTCACCCGGCATGCTGTTGCATACCGACGGCGGTGCGGTGCGGATCATCGCGCGACGCGCCGAGCATTGGGAGATCGAACTGCCCGCCGATGCGCTGGAATTCTTCGAGCGATATGGCCAGGTGCCCCTGCCGCCCTATATCCGGCGTGCGCCCGAGGACAGTGATCGCGAGCGCTACCAGAGTGTTTGGGCGCGCGTACCGGGTGCGGTCGCAGCCCCGACCGCCAGTTTGCATTTCGATGCCGCGCTGCTCGCGGCGCTCGCGGCGCGAGGCGTGGGGCGCGTTGCGCTCACGCTGCACGTGGGGGCGGGCACCTTCGCGCCATTGCGTGGCGAGGATCTCGATGCCCATCGCCTGCACAGCGAGCGTTACGAACTCAGCGGCGCGACCGCGGCGGCCATTGAGCGCACGCGCCAATGCGGTGGCCGGATAGTGGCCATCGGCACGACGGTGGCGCGGGCGCTGGAAGCCGCGGTGTGCGACGCTGAACTGCGGCCCGGGGCGGGCGAGACGGCGCTTTTCATCCGCCCGGGCTATCGTTTCCAGGTGATCGATGCCTTGCTGACCAATTTCCATCTGCCGCAATCGACGCTGCTGATGCTGGTGTGTGCCTTCGCCGGCCGCGAGCAGGTGCTCTCGGCCTACCGCCATGCGACGCTCGCGCACTACCGCTTCTTCAGCTACGGCGACGCCATGCTGGTGTTTCCACAGGCGCAGTCGCGCGCTCCGGCATGAGCGCGAACGCCTCGCGCGCGCACTTCGAGCTGCTCGCCCAGGATGGCGTGGCCCGTCTGGGACGCCTGCGCCTGGCGCATGGCAGCGTCGAGACGCCGGTATTCATGCCCGTGGGCACCTACGGCACGGTCAAGGCCATGACGCCCGAGGAGCTCGAGGCCCTCGGTGCGCGCATCGTGCTGGCCAACACGTTTCATCTGATGCTGCGTCCGGGCAGTGAAGTCGTCGCCCTGCATCGCGAGGGCCTGCACGGCTTCATGGGCTGGCCGCGACCGATCCTGACGGACTCAGGCGGCTTTCAGGTCTTCAGCCTCGCGCGCCTGCGCCGCATCGATGAGGATGGCGTGCGCTTCCGCTCGCCGGTCGATGGCGCGCCGGTGTACCTGCGTCCCGAGGATGCCATGGACGTGCAGCGGGCATTGGGCTCGGACATCGCCATGGCCTTTGACGACTGCACGGCCTATCCGGCTTCCCCGGAGCAGGCCCGCGAATCGATGCAACGTTCGATGCGCTGGGCGCTGCGCTGCCACGATCACTACTATCGCGATGCGGCGCCGCCCGGGAGCCTGTTTGGCATCGTGCAGGGTGGGATGTACGAGGAGCTGCGTCTGGAGTCCCTCGCGGCCCTCTTGCAGCGCGATTTCCCCGGCTATGCGATCGGCGGGCTCGCGGTCGGGGAACCGCAGGCCGAGCGACTGCGGGTGCTGGACGTGCTGGGGCCGCAGTTGCCGGTGGACCGTCCGCGCTATCTGATGGGGGTGGGCTATCCGCAGGATATCGTCGAGGCCGTGGCGCGCGGCGTGGACATGTTCGACTGCGTGATGCCGACGCGACATGCGCGCAACGGGCACCTGTTCACCGCCCAGGGCAGCATCAATATCCGCAATGCTCTCTACGAGCGCGATACCGGGCCGATCGATGCGACCTGCGGCTGTACGACCTGCCGCCGCTATTCACGCGCCTACCTGCGCCATCTGGATCGCTGCGGAGAGATCCTCGGCGTACGCCTGGCCACCCTGCATAACCTGCATTTCTATCTGGACCTCATGCGCCGGATCCGCGAGTCGATCGCCGCCGGCAGCTTTACGGCGCTGGCGGCGCAGATCCTGGCAACGCCCCGGCGTCTGGCGGTGCCTGTGGCATAATGCCCGCCCTTTGGCGCCGCGAGCCGGGCGTTGGGGATTGCATGATGGCGGCCATGATTGCGGGGAAGAGGCGAGCATGAGTTCAGGTCTATTGATCAGCGACGCGCAGGCGCAGTCCGCCGGCGGCCCGATGGGGGGCGGCGGTTTCGGCCAGATCATCATTCTGGTGGTGTTCGTGGCCGTGTTCTATTTTCTGCTGATCCGCCCGCAGCAGAAGCGGCTGAAGGACCAGCAGGCCATGCTCTCGCGGCTCGCCGCGGGCGATGAGGTGGTCACGACCGGCGGCATCCTCGGGCGCATCATCGAAGTCAACGACACTTTCCTCACGCTCGAGATCGCCGAGGGTGTGCGCATCAAGGTGCAAAAGACGCAGATCTCGCAGCTCATGCCCAAGGGCACCTTCAAGAGCGCCTGAATGCCATGCGGCTCCTGAGCGCGGCGCGGGCGCTGCGAGCAATGCGGCCGAGTCCGCGACGTCACCCGTTCACCTGCTAGAGACGATCGAATGCTGGAGTTTCCACGCTGGAAATACGTACTGGTCACGCTCGTGTTACTGGTCGCGTTGCTGTTCGCGTTGCCGAACATATTCGGCGAGGACCCGGCACTGCAGGTCGAGCGCAAGAATCGTGAGCCGATGGACGTGTTCGCGCGCCAGACGATCGAGGAGCTGCTGCGCAAGCAGCAGATCGTCATCGAACGCGATTACATCGACAACGGCCGCCTGATCTTCGCCTTCAACGACGTCGCCTCACAGCTCAAGGCGCGCGATACCGTGGACGCGACGCTCGCGGACGTCGATCGCGCCGCGCTCTCGACCGCATCGCGCGCGCCGGCGTGGATGCGCCGGCTCGGGCTCAAGGCCATGCCGCTCGGCCTGGATCTGCGCGGCGGCCTCTATCTGCTCTACCAGGTGGATGTCAACGGCGCCGTGAGCCAGCTGCTCGAGAGCTACGAGCAGAGCTTTCGACGCTCGCTGACCGAGGCCAAGCTGACTTTCAGCGATATCGCGCCGATCAATTCAGGCGCCACCGGGAACGCCGACGGCTTGCGGGTCACGCTGCCTGCACAGAGCGACACTGCCGCGGTCATCGAGGCGCTCAGGAAGGTCGACAGCACCCTGAACTTCAGAAGCGCGAGCGGTCCGGCGGTCGAGATGGTCCTGACACCGGCACAGATCAAGGCGCGCGAGGACTATGCCCTCGAGCAGAATCGCACGACGCTCATGAACCGCGTCAACGAGCTGGGCGTGTCCGAGCCGATCGTGCAGCGTCAGGGCCTGGACCGCATCAACGTGCAACTGCCGGGCGTGCAGAACTCCGCCGAGGTCAAGGATCTGCTGGGCAAGGTGGCGACGCTGGAGTTCCGCCTGGTGGATACCCAGGACAGTCCCGTGCAGGCCGAGCAGAGCGGTCACGCGCCCCTCGGCGCGAAGCTTTACAAGCGCAAGGACGGCTCCTCGATACTGCTCAAGCGCGAGGTCGTCGTGACCGGCGATGAGCTCACGCAGGCAACCTCCACCACGACCAACGAGGGCCCAGCCGTGTCGATCAAGCTCGACGCCCGCGGCGCGGAATCCATGCAGCGCACCACACGCCTGAATGTCGGCAAGCCGCTGGCCGTGGTCTACATCGAGAAGAGCCGGCGGCTGGTTGACGTCGATGGCAAGCCCGTCGAGCGGGAGACCAACACCGAGACCGTGATCAATGTCGCCACGATACGCGGCGTGTTCGGACCACAGTTCGAAGTCACTGGACTCCTGGCCGCAGAGGCGCGCGATCTGTCGCTGTTGCTGCGCTCGGGATCGCTGGCCGCGCCGGTGGACGTCGTGGAGGAGCGGGCGATCGGGCCGAGCCTCGGCCAGGAGAACATCGACAAGGGGGTCCGGGCGCTCGAGATCGGCATGCTGGCGGTGTTCGTGTTCATGGCTCTGTACTATCACGCCTTCGGCCTGGTGGCCGATCTGGTGCTGCTGGCAAACGTGGTGCTGCTCACGGCGCTGCTGTCGCTGCTCGGCGCCTCGCTGTCACTGCCCGGCATCGCCGGAATCATCCTGACCGTGGGCATAGCGGTCGATGCCAACGTGCTGATCTACGAACGCATCCGCGAGGAGCTGCGAAACGGCGTGTCGCCTCAGGCCGCGATCCGCGCCGGCTTCGACAAGGCTTTCTCGGCGATCGCCGATTCCAACGTGACGGCGTTGATCTCGGGGCTCGCGCTGTGGGTCATCGGTACCGGTGCGATCCGCGGCTTCGCGATCGTACTCACGCTCGGGATCGCGACCTCGATGTTCACCTCCCTGCTGGGCAGCCGTGCCCTGATCTCGCTGCTCTATGGCGGGCGTCGCAAAGTCCTGCGGCTCTCGATCGGCTAGCGCTCCGCTCGCAAATCGCCGTATTTCAAGGATATTGCCGTGGAATTCTTTCATCGAGCGACCAACTTCCCGTTCATGTCCACGCGCAAGGTGTGGTACGCACTGTCGGGTCTCATGATCCTCGTCTCCATCGTGTCGCTGTTCACGCGCGGCTTGAACCTCGGCGTCGATTTCACCGGCGGCGTGACCGTGCAGGCGAGCTTTCCGCAGGCGGCCGATCGCGATGCGGTCAACGCCGCGCTCGTGCGCGCGGGCTACGCGGATCCGCAGGTCACGATCTTTGGCACTTCACGCGATATTGCGATCCGTCTGCCGCCGACCAAACAGAGTACCGAGGCGGTGCGATCGCAGCTCGAGCAGATCCTGCATGGGGTGAATGCGGGCGCGGAGATCCGCCAGGTGGAGGTCATCGGGCCGCAGGTCGGCGGCGAGCTGCAGCGCAGCGCCGCGCAGGCACTGTTTGCGACGCTGCTGCTCATATTCGGCTACATCGCGGTGCGCTTTCATACCTGGCGCCTGTCCCTGGGGGCCATCCTCGCAGTGCTGCACGATCCGATCCTGGTGCTCGGCGCGTTTTCCCTGTCGCGTACGAGTTTCGACCTCACGGTGGTCGCCGCCATGCTGGCCGTGATCGGCTATTCGTTGAACGACACGGTCGTGGTGTTCGACCGCATTCGCGAGCGCTTTCACGCCAGCCGGCGTCTCGAGCCGGTTCTGGTGCTCGATCAGTCGATCAATCAGACCCTCTCGCGCACGATCATGACCAAAGTCGTCACGTTGATCGTGGTGATCGCGCTCTATGCTCTGGGCGGACCGGTGCTCAAGGGGTTCTCCGAGGCGCTGATCATCGGCATCCTCGCCGGAACCTATTCCTCGATCTACATTTCAAGTGCCGTGGCGCTCGACTGCGGCCTGAAGGCCGAGCACCTGCTGGCCTCCTCGGTGAAGCGGCCCGCCGACAACATGCCTTGAGGGCGCTGCGACGCGCCGATGTACTCGCTGCTGACTCAACCCGACAGCTGGATCGCGCTCGCGACCCTGTCGCTGCTCGAGGTGGTACTGGGCATCGACAACCTCGTCGTGCTGTCGATTCTGGTCGCCACGGCGCCGATCGCGCAGCAGGCTCGAGCGCGACTCGTCGGCTTGTCGCTGGCGCTGCTCGCGCGGCTGGCGCTGTTGTTCTCGGTCGTCTGGCTCACGGGTCTGCGCGCCCCGCTGTTCACGCTGCTGGGCCGGGGGATTTCCCCGCGCGAGCTGATCCTGGGCAGCGGCGGGCTGGTGCTGCTGATGAAGAGCATCAGCGAGATCCGCCGCGCGCTCGGGACGGATATCGCCACCGCGCGCGCGCAGGCCGCTCGGGGATTTCTCGCCCTCGTGCTGCAGATCGCGCTGATCGATGTCGTGTTCTCACTCGACTCGGTCTTCACGGCGGTCGGACTCGCGCGACCCGATCAGGTGCCCATCATGGCCGCAGCCATCGTGTTTGCGGTACTGGCGATGATGTGGGTCTCGGGGCCGATCGCGTCCCTGATCGAGCGCTATCCGAGCATCAAGATCCTGGCACTCGCCTTCCTGGTCCTGATCGGCGGGAATCTGATCGCTCAGGCGCTGGGCTTCGACCTGCCCAAGGGGTACTTGTATAGCGCCATCGGTTTTGCGCTCATCGTCGAGCTGCTCAATTTACGGCGGCGCTGAGCCTTCAGACCGAGCGCGGCTGATGCGGCGCGCCCGCCACGGCCGGCAGGGGTTGCTGCGCGCCCTGTTTGCGCAAGCGGCTGTTCTTGTAGCCATAGCCGAAATAAACCGCGAAGCCGATGAGGCTCCAGATCACGAGTCGCCACCAGGTGGCCGCCGGGAGCGACGCCGCCATGCCGGCGCAGAACACCACGCCCATCACTGAGGTGAACCAGATGCCGGGCACCCGGAAGGGTCGGGGTATATCGGGCCGGGTGTAACGCAGCACCAATACGCCGACGCACACGACGATGAAGGCAATCAGGGTCCCGATCGACACCAGTTCGCCGAGCAGGCCGATGGGCAGCAGGCCGCCGAAAGTAGCCGCGAGGATGCCCGTGAGCACGGTCGAGATGTGCGGGGTATGAAAGCGCGGATGCACGGCGCCGAAGAATTTGGGCAGCAGACCGTCGTGCGACATCGTCAGCCAGATGCGGGCCTGCGGAATGATCATCGTGATGATCACGGAGGTCAGTCCGGCGAGCGCACCCCAGTCGACCCAGATGCGCAGCCAGGCGAGCTGCGGATGCGCCTCGAGCGCTACCGGCACGGGCGCGGCATCGTTGAGCTGCGTGTAGGGGACCAGCCCGGTCAGTACGCTCGACATCAGTATGTAGAGCACCGTGCAGATCGCGAGGCTGCCGAGCATGCCGATCGGGATGCCGCGGGCGGGATTCTTCGCTTCCTGCACGACCGTGGAGACGCCATCGAAGCCGATATAAGCAAAGAATATGATCGCCGCGGCCTGCAGGATGCCGCTCCAGCCGAACTCGCCGAACACGCCGGTATTTTTCGGAATGAACGGCACCCAGTGCGCGGGGTTGACGTAGTAGGCGCCGAAGATGATCACGGCCAGCACGATCGAGACCTTGATCGCCACGATGAGCGTGTTGACGATGGCCGACTCGCGAATGCCCTTGTAGCACAGTGCCGTGGCGAGTCCGACGATGAAGATCGCGGGCAGATTCAGCACCGCCGTCGTGCGGTGCACGGCAAAGCCGGTCGTGCCGGCCTCAAAGGGCGCCGAGGTCAGCCAGCTCGGGATGAAGTTGATGCCGAAGTAGTCCAGCAGATTGACGGCATAGCGGCTCCAGCCCACCGAGACCACCGAGCAGGCCATCATGTATTCGAGGATGAGATTCCAGCCCACGAACCAGGCGATGAATTCGCCCAGCGTGGCGTAGCTGTAGGCGTAGGCACTGCCGCACACGGGCACCATGCCGACAAATTCCGAGTAGCACAAGCCGGCGAACATGCAGCCGATGCCGGCGATGACGAAGGAGATCACGATGGCCGGACCCGCGTGCTGCGCCGCAGCCAGGCCGGTGAGCACGAAGATGCCCGTGCCGATGATGCCGCCGATGCCAAAGGCGATGAGTGCCGGGATGCCCAGCGCCCTCACGAGATGTTTGCCTTGCGCCTCCTGTTGATAGTCCTGAATGGGCTTGGTGGCAAACAATCCCTGCTTGTTCATCGAGAGTTCCTGCTCGGAAGGCGCCCCATATGCCACTGTACACTCACACGCCGCGCAGCGCCTCCGGTACATGCGGCGCCAGCGCTTCGATCAGCGCTTCGTACACTTTTGGCGCACCGGCGACGATATTTGCCCCAAGTTGATACTCGGCTCCGCCCAGCGTGCCAACCCGGCCGCCGGCTTCCTGAACCAGCAATGTGCCCGCCGCCGTGTCCCAGGCCTTGAGGCCCAGCTCCCAGAAGCCATCCACACGGCCCGCGGCGACATAAGCCAGATCGAGCGCGGCGGAGCCCGGCCGGCGGATGCCCGCCACGATGCCCGAGAGGCTGCGCAGCATCGCGAAATAGTTATCCGCGTAGGGCTCGTCCTGGCGGTAGGGAAACCCGGTGGCGAGCAGCGCGCCCTCGAGTGTGCGCTGCTTGCTCACGCGCATGCGCCGATTCTCCAGGTGCGCACCGGCCCCACGTGCGGCCGTGAAGACTTCCTGGCGCATCGGATCGTAGACCACGCCGACCTCGAGCCGGCCGCGTTGTTCGACCGCGATAGAGACCGCGAATACCGGGAAGCCGTGCAGAAAATTGGTGGTACCGTCCAGGGGATCGATGATCCAGACGGTGTCATGGACGCCGCTGCGGCCGCTCTCCTCGGCGAGGATGGCATGCTCGGGATAGTGCTTGCGCACGATGTCGATGATCTCGCGCTCCGCCGCGCGATCGATGTCGCTGACGTAGTCGTTGCGGCCCTTGGAGGTGACCTCCAGACTCTCGAGCCGCACCAGGCTGCGCACGATGATTTCGCCGGCGCGGCGCGCGGCGCGCACCGCGATGTTGAGCAAGGGATGCATGGGTAAGCGGACTACAAAGCCTGGAACACGGTAAAACAGTAGGATAACAGGTCGTGTCGAACTCAATTCGCATCGTACTGGTTGAAACCTCGCACCCGGGAAACATCGGGGCGTCGGCGCGAGCGCTCAAGAACATGGCGCTCGATGAGCTGGTACTGGTGCGTCCACGGTATTTTCCCCATCCCGAGGCAAGCGCCCGCGCCTCGGGCGCCGATGATCTGCTCGCGCGCGCGCGGGTCGAGCCCGATCTGGCCGCGGCGCTGCAGGGTTGCGGCTTCGTGCTCGCGAGCACCTCGCGCGAGCGCGAGCAGAACTTTCGCCTGCTCGACGTGCGCGAGGCCGCGCAGCGTCTGGTGCTGGAGGCGGCGCAGCAGCCCGTCGCGGTGGTGTTCGGCTCGGAGCGCACCGGCCTCACCAATGAGGATCTCAACTGCGCGCACGCGCTGCTGCGCATACCGGCCAATCCGGCCTACGCGTCGCTGAACCTGGCCATGGCGGTACAGATCACGAGCTATGAGATTCTGCGCGCCCGTGCCCTCGCAGTCGTGCAGCGGCCTGCGCCCCGCGCCGCGCCGCTCGCCCCGCCCGAGGAACTCGAGCGGCTCTATGCGCATCTGGCCATCGTGCTCGAACAGATCGATTTTCGCGACCGCACGCAGAGCGGCAGGCATCTCATGAACCGCATTCGCAGGCTCCTGCAGCGCGCCGAACCCGATACCAATGAGGTCAACATATTGCGCGGCATACTCACGGCCGTGCAGCAGCAGCGACGCCGCGCGGGAGAGGGTGCATGAGCGCTTTGCCCGCGACCTCGAGCACAGCGCACGCGCCGGCGTATCTGGACTACGCGGCCACCACGCCGCTCGATCCACGGGTCGCGGCGGCGATGAGCGAGTGCCTCACGCAGGGTGATCTGTTTGGTAATCCGGCCTCGGCGCACTACTACGGCCGCCTGGCGCATGCGGGGGTAGAGCGCTCGCGGGCTCAAGTGGCGGATTTGATCGGGGCCGAGCCGGCACAGATCGTCTGGACCTCGGGCGCGACCGAATCCAACAATCTGGCGATTCTCGGCACCGCGCGTGCCGCGGCGCGGCGCGGCCGGCACGTCCTCACGGCGCGTACCGAACATAAGTCGGTGCTCGATAGCTGCCGGCGGCTCGAGCGGGAAGGCTTTCGCCTGACCTACCTCACGCCCGATCGCGACGGACTGATCGACCCCGCACAGGTGCGTGCCGCGATCGGCGCCGACACCGTTCTGGTCTCCCTCATGCACGCCAACAACGAGACCGGTGTGCTGCAGGACATCGAAGCGTTGGCGCGAGTCTGCCAGGAGTGCGACGTGCCGTTGCACGTGGACGCCGCCCAGAGTGCCGGCAAAGTGCCCATCGATCTGCGCCGCAGCCCGATCGCGCTGCTGTCCCTCACGGCGCACAAGCTGTACGGCCCCAAGGGCGTGGGCGCGCTGTATGTCAGCCGCGAGCGCCGCGGCGCACTGGAGCCCTTGATATACGGCGGCGGTCAGGAGCGCGGACTGCGTTCCGGCACGCTCGCGCTGCATCAGATCGCGGGTTTCGGTCTCGCCTGCGAGCTCAGTCGTCTCGAGCAGAACACGGACGCGCAGCGCGTCGGGGCTTTGCGCGAGCGGCTCTGGGCGGGTCTGGGGAGCATCGAGGGTGCGCTGCTCAACGGTCATCCGACCCGCCGCGTGCCCGGCATACTGAACGTGTCCTTCGGCGGCGTGGAGGGCGAGAGCCTGCTGGCCGGCCTGGCGGAGCTGGCGCTCTCCACAGGCTCGGCCTGCAATTCCGACAGCGATGAGCCCTCTTATGTCCTGCGTGCGCTCGGACGCGACAGCCAACTCGCGCAGAGCTCGCTGCGCCTGAGCCTCGGGCGTTTCAGCAGCGAGCAGGAGGTGGATCGGGCTGTGGCCGCAGTGGGCCGCGAGCTGCGGCGCCTGCGTGCGGTGGCGCCCTAGGCGGGAGCTCAAGTCCGTGGATCCACTCGAGCCCCGCATCCGTGAACTCTTCTGCGCCCTCGAGCACGCCGGCGAGCCGGCCGAGCGCGACGGCGCAGCGTGGTTGCGCGGGGAGGCCGGTCTGGAGGCCACCGGCACGCGCGTGCGTTTCGCGCTGCGCGCGGGCGCTACGCGGCTGCTGGAAGTGCGCTACCGTGCGTACGGCTGTCCCCATACGCTCGCGACCTGCGAGTGGCTGGCGCGCAACCTCGAAGGCCGGCGCCTCGATGCGCTTGCAGTGGGCAATCCCATTGATTGGGCGCAGCACCTGGGCGTCCCGGCGGCTAAAATGAGCCGCTTGCTCGTCATCGAGGATGCGCTGCTCGCCGCGCTGCACCCGTCCTGACGGGCGCGCCTCCGGCATGACAATCGGGGGTTTTAAACGTAGTAGAATGAAGTATTTGGAGAGCTGGGTTATGGCAATTTCCCTTACCGAGTCAGCAGCGGAGCGGGTCCGCAACCGCCTGCTCAGTCGCGGCCGCGGCCTGGGATTGCGCATCGGCGTGAAGACCAGCGGCTGCTCCGGCTATAGCTATGTCATCGATTACGCCGACGAGGCGCGTGAGGACGACCGCGTGTTCGAATCCCAGGGCGTCAAGGTGTTCGTGGATGGGGCGAGCCTGGCCGCGCTGGATGGCATGCGCATCGATTTTGTACGCCAGGGGCTCAACGAGAGCTTCCGCTTCGAGAATCCAAACGCACGCGGCGAGTGTGGCTGCGGGGAGAGTTTCACGGTCTGAAATCCCTTAAAAGACCGGGACTTCCGCGTTTGATCGGATTGCCCGGCGAGC
The DNA here is from genome assembly GCA_049508555.1 of Steroidobacteraceae bacterium. Classification (GTDB taxonomy): domain Bacteria; phylum Pseudomonadota; class Gammaproteobacteria; order Steroidobacterales; family Steroidobacteraceae; genus FEN-1191. The sequence continues at coordinate 2,609 of JBELAR010000022.1, read as the reverse complement.
CTGGCAGCGCCTATACTGCCGGCCGTTTTTCGGTCCGGAGCTCATCATGGCGCTCGAGCGCACTCTATCCATAGTCAAACCCGACGGCGTAGCCCGCAATCTGATAGGCGAGGTCTATCGTCGTTTTGAGACCCAGGGTCTGCACATCGTCGCGGCGCGCATGCTCCGGCTCTCGGTGGAGCAGGCGCAGTTGTTCTATGCGGTGCATCGCGAGCGGCCCTTCTATGCGGAACTCGTGCAGTACATGACCTCCGGTCCCGTGATCGCGCAGGTGCTCGAGGGCGAGAACGCCGTGGCCCGCAATCGCGAGATCATGGGCGCGACCGATCCGCGCAAGGCGGCGCCCGGCACCATACGCGCCGATCTGGCGCAGAGTATCCAGGCCAACGTCGTCCATGGTTCGGACGCGGTCGATACGGCGCTGCACGAGATCGGATTTTTCTTCAGCGGCACGGAGATCTGTCCGCGCACTTGAGTGCGCGGTACGGCAGACATATGCACGGCAGCGGATCGGCGGACACAGTGGCGGCTGGGGTGGAGGCTGCGGCGGCCGAAGCCACCGCGGCCGAAGCCACCTCGGCCGTCGCCACCGCGCCGACGCAGCTGAACCTGCTCGGCTTGCCGCGTGCGCGGCTTGAACAGTGGTGCGCGGAGCTCGGTTCGAAGCCCTTTCGAGCGCGCCAGCTCATGAACTGGATCTACAAGCGCGGTTGCGATCGCTTCGATGACATGAGCGATCTGGCGCGGGACTTTCGCGCCCAGCTCGCCGCCCAGGCCGAGATTCGTCCGCCCGAGATCCTCAGCGTGCAGCACGCCGCCGACGGCACCTGGAAATGGCTGCTGCGCGCCGATGCGTCGCAGGCCTTTGAGATGGTCTACATCCCGGAGAGCGATCGCGGCACGCTGTGCATCTCGTCCCAGGTCGGTTGCGCGCTCGACTGCGCGTTCTGCTCGACCGCGCAGCAGGGATTCAATCGCAATCTGAGTACGGCGGAGATCGTCGGTCAGGTATGGCTCGCAAACCGCGAACTCGGTTTCAAGGCCGGGGGCGAGCGCATCGTCACGAACGTCGTGCTCATGGGCATGGGCGAGCCGCTCGCGAATCTGCGCAACGTCGTGCCGGCGCTGCACATCCTCCTCGACGATCTCGGATTCGATCTCTCGCGCCGGCGCGTGACGCTCTCGACCTCGGGCCTGGTCCCGCAGATCTACCGGTTGGCGCAGGAGACCAACGTGGCACTTGCGGTCTCGCTGCACGCCGCAGACGACGCGTTGCGCAGCGAGCTGGTGCCGATCAACCGCGTGCATCCGATTGCCGAGTTGCTCGAGGCCTGCTGGCATTACATCGATGAGCAAAACGGCCGCAGCGTGACCTTCGAGTATGTGATGCTCGAGGGCGTCAACGACGCCCCGGCGCAGGCGCGCGCGCTCGGGCAGCTGCTGCGCGGTCATCCAGCCAAGGTGAATCTGATTCCGTTCAACCCGTTTCCAGGCACGCCGTTCCGCCGCTCGAGCGAGAGCACCATCGCGTGCTTTCGTGACGTACTCATTCACGCTGGCGTGCTCGCCACGATACGGCGCACACGCGGCGAGGATATCGACGCCGCCTGCGGTCAACTGGTCGGTCGCGTGATCGATCGCACCGTGGTGCGCCTGGGGCAACGGGTCGCCGGCGCACAGGCGCGCGCGGGACTGAACGCATGAGCGCGGGGCGTGCCACGCGCGACGGACTGGGTCGGGGGCTGCCTCTCGCATTGGCCGCGCTCGCAGCAGTCGGGCTCGCCGCCTGCCAGAGTAATCCCGCGCCCACCACTGCCACGGCCAGCCGCCGCAGCCAGGCCGCTTCGGTGAACCTGCAGCTCGGCGTCGGCTATTTGCAGCAGGGCAATCTGCAGATCGCCAAGCAGAAGCTCGACCGGGCGCTCAGCGAGGATCCGCACAATCCGCAGGTGCACAGTGCCCTGGGGCTGCTCGATGAACGCCTGGGCAAGGATAAGGACGCCGACCGGGAATATCGCACCTCTCTCGAGCTCGCGCCGCACGATCCATCATTGCTCAACAATTATGCGGTGTTCCTCTGCAGTCACGGACGCGCGGTCGAGGGTGTGCGCAATTTCGAGGAGGCGGCGACCAATCCGCTGTATCGCTCGCCCTGGGCAGCCTACACCAACGCCGGCGTGTGTTCGCGTGAGGCGCACCACGAGAGCGACGCCGCGGCGCTCTTCACGCGTGCACTGCAATCCAATCCCGCCTACGCCGAGGCGGTGTATCAGGCCTCGGATCTCGATTTTTCGCAGCAGAAATATGGCGCGGCGCGGCTGCGTATCGATTTCTTCCTGACCAACAATACGCCGACGCCCGATGTGCTCTTGCTCGGCTGGCGCATAGCGCAGGCGCAGCAGGACGCCGCGGGCGCGGGCAAATACGCGCAGCGCCTGGCCACCGAGTTCCCCGGCTCCGAGCAATCGCGCGCACTCGCGGCCACCCGCGCCAATCCAGGCTGACGATGGGCGAGGGGGACGAGGAAGTTGCGCTGCCAGCGCCGTCGGGTTTAGGCCTCACGGAGGCGCGCGTGCGGGCCGGATGGAGCCTGCTGCAGGCCGCCGATC
>JBELAR010000215.1:0-3426 GCA_049508555.1 Steroidobacteraceae bacterium | reverse complement strand
GCGGCGACGCCACGGTGCAGCAGAAGGCGGACTTGCGGCACTCGCTCGGACTGGACCGGCCGGTGCTGGCCCAGTACATCACTTACCTGTCGCATGCGGCGCGGGGTGATCTCGGCATCTCTTATCGCCAGCGCGTCAGCGTCAGCAGCCTGATCGCCCAGCGCGTACCCAATTCGCTCGAACTGTCCTGCACCGCCTTCGCCGCTGCGATCAGCCTCGGCTTCGCTCTCGGCGTGCTGGCCGCACTCAACCGCGGTCGTCTCGCCGATCACGCGATCGCGGGCTTTTGTGTAATCGGCCAGGTGGTCCCCGGATTCTGGCTGGGGCTCATGCTGGTGTTGTTGTTTGCGGTGCATTGGCCATTGCTGCCGGTGTCCGGCTATGGCGATGTCGCGCACCTGATCCTGCCAGCCATCACTCTGGCGCTGCCCACGCTCGGCCGCATGGCGCGGCTGGTACGGGCCGGCATGCTCGAGGTGCTGAGCTCGGATTTCATCCGCACGGCCCGCGCCAAGGGTTTGCCGGAGCGGCAGGTATTGCTGCATCACGCCACCAAGAACGCGCTCTTGCCGCTGATCACACAGGCGGGCCTCGAGCTCGGCGACATGGTCGGCAGCGCATTCATCATCGAGTCCGTGTTTGCTTGGCCCGGCATCGGCCGCCTGACGGTCAATGCCGTGCAACAGCGCGACTTTCTCGTGGTACAGGGTTGCGTGCTGGTGATCGCGGTCGGTTTCGTAGTGATCAATCTGCTGGTCGACTTGCTGTACGCGGCGATTGACCCGCGTGTCAGGGCGCACGCGTGAGAGCCCTCATCACGCTGTACTGCTCGCCGCAAACGCGCACCGGCCTGATCATTCTGACGCTGGTGCTGGCGATCGCGCTGTGCGCGCCGCTGCTGGCTCCGGACAATCCCTATGGCGTCAATCCCGGCGCACGGCTGCTGCCGCCCATGGGCACAGCGCCGCTCTCGGACGCCCCGGGCGCGGCGAGTGAACGGCACCTGCTTGGCACTGATTCGGTGGGGCGCGACACATTGAGCCGGCTGATCTACGGCGGCCGGCTGTCGCTGACGGTGGGATTTCTGGCGGTGTTGCTGAGCGCCATGTTTGGGACACTGGTGGGCGCGTTGAGCGGTTACTTCGGCGGCTGGCTCGAGAGCGCCAGTGGCTGGCTGATCGATGTGCAGCTCTCCTTTCCATTCCTGCTGCTCGCGATCTTCCTGCTCGGCGCGCTCGGCGGAGGTACCCTGGCGGTGGTACTGGTACTGGCGCTCGGTACCTGGGTCAACTACGCGCGCATCGTGCGCGCCCAGGTGCTCTCGATCAGAAACCATGGCTACGTCGAGGCGGCGCGTGCCAGCGGCGCCAGCGCTGCGCGCATCCTGTTCCTGCACGTCCTGCCCAACACACCTCGGCATTGGGCTCGACCCCTCGACGCCCTCCTGGGGCACGATGCTCAATGACGGCCGCGACTATCTGCTGTCGGCGTGGTGGATCGCGACCATGCCGGGTATAGCGATCGGCATCACGGTGCTGGGCGTGACACTGTTCGGCGATGGTTTGCGCGAGCTGCTCGATCCGCGAGGATTGCGGTGAGCGCCGGGCTGCTCGCGGTCGAGAAGCTTTCGATTCGCCTGCCGACGAAAGACGGTGTGCGAATGGTGGTGTCGGAGGCCAGCTTTGATCTCGCCGCCGGCGAGACCCTCGGAATTGTCGGCGAATCGGGCTCCGGCAAGACGCTTTCAATGCTCGCACTGCTGCAGCTGCTGCCGCGCGGCGCGGCGGTCGGCGCCGCGCGAGCGCGCTTCGAGCAGCTTGATCTGCTGCAGCTGTCGCGCCCGCAGCTCGACACGCTGCGCGGTCGCGAGATCGCCTTTGTGTTTCAGGATCCGCTCACGGCCCTCAATCCGGTGCTCACGATCGGCCGCCAGATCACGGAAGTCATGCGACGGCACTTCGATCTTGGCGCCGCCGAAGCCGAGCAGCGTGCAATCATGCTGCTCGCCAAAGTGGGTATCGCGGATTCGCTCGCGCGGCTGCAGCAGTATCCGCATGAGTTCTCCGGTGGCCAGCGGCAGCGCGTGACCATAGCCATGGCGCTCGCCGGGGAGCCGCGCCTGCTGATCGCCGATGAGCCGACCACCGCCCTCGATGTGACGGTGCAGGCCGAGATCGTCAATCTCATCAAGTCCGTGCAGCGCGAGCGCGACATGGCCGTGATCTGGGTGACGCACGATCTGGCGCTGCTGGCGCGTATTGCCGATCGGGTGCTCGTCATGTATCGCGGCGAGGTGGTCGAGCAAGCACCGATCGATCAGCTGTTCCGTGCGCCCGATCACCCGTATACCCGCACATTGCTCGGCAATCTCCAATACGCTGGCAGGCTGGCTCGGAGGACCGGGCTCGCGATCAGCGAAGGGCCGGAGGGGATGCCGGAGGTGTTGCTTGAGGCGCGCGGCCTCACGGTGCGCTATACGCGCGCGGGCCGCACGGTGCAGGCACTCGCCGGCATTGATCTGGCCATCTACAAGGGCGAAACCCTGGCGCTGGTCGGCGAGAGTGGCTCGGGCAAGAGCACGCTCGCGCGCGCGATGATTCGTACGATCGAGCCGAGCGCGGGCACCGTATTATTCCGCGGCAAGGATATTGGTGCTCTCTCGGGCCCCGCGCTGCGCCGGATGCGTCGACATCTGCAAATGGTGTTCCAGGATCCTTTCAGCTCGCTCAATCCCCGCCGTAGCATCGGCGCGGCGATCGCCGAACCGCTGATTGTGCACGACCTGGAGCGCGGGCACGCGCTCGATGCGCGCGTGGCGGCCTGTCTGGCGATGGTCGGGCTGGACAGCTCGCTGGCAGGCCGCCACCCGCACGAGTTCTCCGGCGGCCAGCGTCAGCGAATCTGCATCGCCCGCGCCATCGCCTGCCAGCCCGACTTGATTGTGGCCGACGAAGCGCTGTCCGCTCTCGATCTATCGCTGCAGGTCCAGATCCTCGAGCTTTTCCAGGATCTCAAGGATCGCTTCGCGCTGACCTATCTGTTTATATCCCACGATTTGAGCGTCGTGCGCCGCATCGCAGATCGCGTGGCCGTGCTGTATCTCGGTCGCGTGGTCGAGCTTGCCGCGACCAGCGCGCTGTACGCGCATCCGCGTCATCCCTACACACGCGCGCTGCTCGCGGCGGTACCGGTGGCCGATCCGGCCCTCGAGCGTACCCGCCCATATCAACCGTTGGCCGGCGAGCCGCCCAGTGCGGCCAATCCACCGCCCGGCTGCCCGTTTCATCGGCGCTGTCCGCGCGTCCAGGATCGTTGTCGCCACGAGCTGCCGGCGCTCGCCGAGATCGCGCCGGACCACGCCGTGGCTTGTCATTACCCGCATTGAGAGACGTCGTATGAATCCCTTCGAACCCGATAAGACCTTCG
>JBELAR010000214.1:0-2525 GCA_049508555.1 Steroidobacteraceae bacterium | reverse complement strand
GCTCTGCTGCGCCGCTTTGAGTCCCGCGAGCTGGGTTTGCTGTTGCGCGAGTTCGGAATCGAGCTGATCGAGACGCTGCAGATGCTGCGTGATCTGCGCGATCTGCCCGGCGCGCTCGCGCCCGAGATAGCCGTAATAGGTGAACAGGCGTGCACTGCGCAGCGGATCGCGCGCCTCGAGCAGTAGCCTCAGCGGCTCCTCGCGCCCGATCAGGTAAGCAGCGCGCAGCTGCCCCGCCAGCGCGGCACGCTCTTCGTCCAGGGCGCGCTGCTGCTGCACTTCTTCCTGCGACAGGGCGTTGCGGCGCTCGCTGCGATCGGCGTACTCGTGACCGATTCGAGCCATCTCCTCTCGCCCCTGCCCCAGCGAGAGTTCCGCGGCACGCAGATTGGAGGAGAGGCGGTCGCGCTCGACGGCATCCCGGCTCACCTGCCGCGTGATGCGCTCGATGCGCTCGCGCAGCGCGCGCAGTTCGGACTGCGTGCGCTGCGGCGTCGCTGCGAGCGTCAGGCCGGCACAGCCGAGGCTCAGCATGATCAGAATGGCCAGACCAGGGGGACTCAAAGACATGTATCGAGGCGCTCGTGCCGCACCTTAATTCCGCACAATATCGAGCCTCATGGGTGGGCCACAACGTCAGCCCAAGTGTAGGCCAAGTACCGGCCCCGAGCAGCTATAATGGCAGGCTAATCCCCCGCCGTACCGGACCGCTGCTTTAATCCAAGATTGCACCGATGGATCGACTGCTCGAATATTCCAGCCACCATCCCTTGCTCGCAGCCTACGCCGCGATCGCCGTGATCGCCGCGATAGGCTATGAGTTGTGGCTGCGCGCCCAGAGCACCGGCGCGCTGGCGCCGCAGGAAGTGATCCGGCTCATGAACCAGGGAGCCACCGTGCTCGATCTGCGCGCCGCGGACGCCTTCGCGGCCGGCCACATCAACGGCGCACGTCACTTTGATGCCGCGCAGATCGCCGCTGCGGGCGAAACGCTCAAGCGCTACAAGGAGCGGCCCTTGATCGTGTACTGCGATCGCGGCACGGCGGCGGCAGGCGCGGTGCGTACTTTGGGACAGCAGGGCTTCACCAAGGTGTTCAACCTGCGGGGCGGCATCGCCGCCTGGCGCGCCGAAAATCTGCCGCTGGCGCGCAATTGACGGCGCCCCCGATGAGCGACGCCGAAGTGATCATGTACGTCAGGTCCTGGTGCCCTTATTGTGAGCGTGCGCGCGAGCTGCTGCGGCGCAAGGGCGTGAGCATTCAGGAAATCGACATCGAGGCGCGGCCGGCCGAGGGCGAGCAGATGATGCGGCGCTGTGGCCGGCACACCGTGCCGCAGATTTTCATCGGTGAGCACCACGTCGGGGGTTCGGACGAGCTGCACGCGCTCGAAGCCGCAGGCGGTCTCGATACGCTGCTGCATGGACGTTGAATGGGTGAGACGAAGATTGGATTTATCACTGCAAGGTTGACGCAACATGGCAATTGAAACGACTTCCGTCGCGGCAGATGGGGCCTCGAGCACGCTGTCGCTGCAGGGCGTGTATTTGAAGGATTGCTCCTTCGAGGCGCCGCAGGGACCGCGCGCGAACGGCGAATGGAATCCGCAGATCGCGCTCGATCTGAACACCAGCGCCCAGGCCATCAGCGGGGACCTGCGCGAAGTCGTGCTGACCGTGACGGTCTCGGCCAAACAGGGCGAGCAGACGTTGTTCCTGGTCGAGGTCAAGCAGGCCGGCGCGTTCCTGATGCAGAACCTCTCGGCCGAGGAGCTCAAGCGCGCCATCGGCAGCGTCTGCCCGAATGTGCTGTTTCCCTATGCGCGCGCAGTGGTCTCGCACCTGGTGAGCCAGGGCGGTTTTCCGCAACTGCTGTTGCCGCCGGTCAACTTCGACGCGCTGTACGCGAACTCGCAGAACGAAGCGGCGCACGCCACCAAGAACTGACAGGCGCCACTGAGCATTGCGCATGGCGAGCCTGGCAGCGCACGCCGATATCGTGGTGCTCGGCGCCGGTTCCTGGGGCACCGCGCTCGCGATTCAGTGCGCGCGTGCCGGCCGGCCGGCGCGCCTGTGGGGACGCGACCGCGCGCTCATCCATGGCATGGCGCGCGAGCGGGTCAATCAGCGCTACCTGCCCGGAGTGCCCTTCCCGGACGAACTGCATCCGATCGCCGACCTCAAGGCGGCGCTCGCGGGTGTGCGCGACGTTTTGCTGGCGATTCCGAGCCATGGTTTTCGCGCCCTGCTCGGGACCCTGGCGCCGGTGCTGCCGCCGGACATCCGCCTGTGCTGGGCCACCAAGGGCTTCGAGCAGGGCAGCGGCCTGCTGCCCAACGAGGTCGCCCTCTCGGTACTCGGGGCCGGACGTGCCCTGGCGGTGCTGTCGGGTCCCACTTTTGCGCACGAAGTCGGTGCCGGGTTGCCGACCGCGATGACCATTGCCTCCAGTCAGATCGATTACGCCGAGGCGCTCGCGCACGATCTGTCCTCCGCGAACTTTCGTGCCTACACCTCCACCGACAT
>JBELAR010000213.1:0-2525 GCA_049508555.1 Steroidobacteraceae bacterium | reverse complement strand
CGCGGCGCTCAATGGCCTTGGCACTCAGGACGTGCGCGTGGAGTTCCTCGCCCAGCGCATCCTGCCGAAGTATCGGAGCGAATTGCCGGCCTTGTCCTCATTTCGAGGCGACACCGACGACACCTGGCGCTGCGCGCTGCAGCCCACGGGCCGGATTGATATCGACGGCTCGACCCTGTATGCGCTGCAGGCCGCGCCGCCGGCCTCGGGTCAGTACGCGTTCGAGGTTCGTATCTATCCTGTACACGAGATGCTCGCGCATCCGCTCGAGCTCGGCCTGCTCAAGCGCCTCTAGCCCTTAAATCTGCTCGCGCCCGTAGAGCTTGGGTTGCATTGCAATGTACACTAGGTTGCAACGCGTTGTGATCAGAACCCATGCCCAAACAACAGTCGCGCGCTTCCTCCGGGCGATACGTCAGCCGGTTGACGAGCGGCGCGCTGGCCGTCGTCATGGCCGGCGGGCGCGGCGAGCGGCTGAAGGACCTGACGCTGCATCGCTGTAAGCCAGCCACGCCGTTCGGCGGCAAGTTTCGCATCATCGATTTTGTGCTCTCCAACTGCGTCAATTCCGGCATTCGCCAGATCTATCTGATGACGCAGTACAAGGGCCAATCCCTGATCCAGCACGTACAGCGCGGCTGGAGTTATCTGCGCGGGGAGTTCGGCGAGTTCATCGATGTGGTTCCGGCGCAGCAGCAGGTCGGCCCCCACTGGTATCGCGGCACCGCCGATTGCGTCTATCAGAATCTCGATCTCATACGCGCACTGCGCCCCAAGCACGTGCTCGTCCTGGCCGGCGACCACATCTACAAGATGGACTACGGTCCGATGATCGCCTATCACGTCGAGAAGGGCGCCGACATCACGGTGGGCGTGGTTGAAGTGCCGGTGGACCGCGCGCGCGAATTCGGTGTGCTGTCGGTCACGGAATACAACCGCGTCACGAAATTCACTGAAAAGCCCGCGCAGCCCGCGGGTATTCCCGGTCGGCCCGAGATCGCGCTGGCATCGATGGGAATCTACATCTTCAATGCCCGGCTGCTGGAGAAGCTGCTGATCGCAGACGCCTCGGACGACAAGTCCGCACACGACTTCGGCAAGAACGTCATACCCGCGGCGATCGACGTGCTGCAGGTCGTCGCCTACCCGTTCACCGACGTCAAGACCCGCGCACAGAACTACTGGCGCGATGTGGGGACGGTGGACGCCTACTACGATGCGAACATCGAGCTCGTGCACGTCGCCCCGGAACTGAATCTGTATGACGAGGAATGGCCCATCTGGACCTACCAGCTGCACCAGCCGCCGGCTAAATTCGTGCTCGATGAGGAGGGACGGCGCGGCACCGCGGTCAATTCCATGATCGCCGGCGGCTCCATCATCTCCGGCGCCTTCGTCAACCAATCGTTGCTGTTCTCCAACGTCAAGGTCGAGGAGCGCTCCAACATCTTTCGCTCGGTCGTGCTCTCCAGCGTGAAGATCGGCGTCGGCTGCAACGTCAGCCATGCGGTCCTGGACGAGGGCTGCGAGATTCCCGATGGCATGCAGATCGGCATCGATCGTGGCGCCGATGCGGAGCGTTTCTACGTCACCGACCACGGCGTCGTGCTCGTGACGCCCGATATGCTGGCGAAGCTCAACGTCGCGCGCGCATGAGTCTGGCATTGCGCCTGCTCGCTCAGCGGCGCGCCGGTGTGCTGCTGCATCCAACGATGCTGCTGGCTGAATCAGGCTCCCAGGCGGCCGCTCCGGCCGCGCGCGGTGTGCTCGGCGGCGCCGCCCGTGGGGTGGTCGATTGGCTCGCGCAGGCAGGGTTCTCGGTGTGGCAGATGCTGCCGCTGGGGCCGCCCGGCGCCGGCGGCTCACCGTACTGGGCGCGCTCGGATCTGGCCGGAGAGCCGTCCCTGATCGATCGCGACGAGCTTCCCGATGCCGGCGCGCAGCGCGCCGACTACGAGCAGTTTCGAGCCGCCAGCATCTACTGGCTTGACGACTATGTGCTGTTCGAGGCCCTGTCCGAGCGTTTCAAGGCCCCCTGGTGGCAGTGGCCGCCGGAACTGCGTGCGCGTGAGGCTGCTGCGGTCGCGCGCGAGACGCACGAGCTCGCAGCGGATCTGGAGCGCCGGCGGCTCGAGCAATGGTATTTCGATTGGCAGTGGCACGCGCTGCGCCGCTACGCCGCCGAGCGCGGCGTCTATCTGTTCGGCGACCTGCCGATCTATGTGGCGCCGGACTCCGCGGCCACCTGGTCGAAACCCAAGCAATTTCAGCTCGATGCCACCGGCCGCCCGGCGGCGTTGGCCGGCGTGCCGCCGGACTATTTCACCGCCGACGGGCAGCTCTGGGGCAACCCACTGTACGACTGGGATCAGGCCGAGCGCGATCATTTCGTGTTCTGGCGCGCGCGCCTGGCTGGGTCGCTGCGGCGCTTCGACCTGGTGCGCATCGATCATTTTCGCGGCCTCGCGGCCTATTGGTCCGTGCCTCCGGGGGCCGCGACGGCCCGCGAGGGGCAGTGGCGGCCG
>JBELAR010000212.1:0-2551 GCA_049508555.1 Steroidobacteraceae bacterium | reverse complement strand
GCAGCATGCGCTTCTCGTTGCGCACGATGATGTCGGGCGCCGACAATTCCAGCAGCCGGCGCAGGCGGTTGTTGCGGTTGATGACGCGCCGATACAGATCGTTCAGATCGGAGGTCGCGAAGCGACCGCCATCCAACGGCACGAGCGGCCGCAGGTCCGGCGGCAGGACCGGCAGCACGGTCATGACCATCCATTCGGCTTTATTACCCGACTCGATGAACGACTCGATCAGCTTCAGGCGCTTGGACAGGCGCTTGAGCTTGGTCTCCGAGGCGGTGGCCGCCATGTCTTCGCGCACCTTGACGATCTCGGACTTGAGCTCCATGGTGCGCAACAGCTCGAACACGGCCTCCGCGCCCATGCGCGCATCGAACTCATCGCCGTGCTCCTCGATCGCCTCCAGATACATCTCATCGGTCAGCAGCTGACCGCGCTGCATCGGCGTCATACCTGGATCGATGACGACGAAGGCCTCGAAATACAACACGCGCTCGATCTCGCGCAGCGTCATGTCGAGCATGAGCCCGATGCGCGAGGGCAGGGACTTGAGGAACCAGATGTGAGCCACCGGGCTCGCGAGCTCGATGTGACCCATGCGCTCGCGGCGCACCTTGGACTGCGTGACTTCCACGCCGCACTTCTCACAGACGACGCCGCGGTGCTTCAGGCGCTTGTACTTGCCGCACAGGCACTCGTAGTCCTTGACCGGGCCAAAGATCTTGGCGCAGAACAACCCATCGCGCTCCGGCTTGAAGGTGCGATAGTTGATCGTCTCGGGCTTGCGCACCTCCCCGTACGACCAGGCGCGCACCATCTCGGGCGAGGCCAGGCCGATCTTGATCGAGTCGAAGTGCTCGAGCGGTGTCTGCTGCTTGAAGAGCTTGAGTAGATCTTTCATGAATTCACCTTGAGGCTGTGGCCTCAGTCCTGCTCGAGTTCCATATTGATTCCGAGCGAGCGGATTTCCTTGACCAGCACGTTGAAGGACTCGGGCATTCCGGCCTTCATCTCGTGATTACCGTCAACGATGCTCTTGTACATCGCGGTGCGCCCGATCGTGTCGTCCGACTTGACCGTGAGCATTTCCTGCAATGTATAGGCCGCGCCGTAGGCCTCCAGCGCCCAGACTTCCATCTCGCCGAAGCGCTGGCCGCCGAACTGCGCCTTGCCGCCGAGCGGCTGCTGCGTGACCAGGCTGTAGGGCCCGGTCGAGCGCGCGTGCATCTTGTCATCGACCAGGTGGTTGAGCTTGAGCATGTACATGTAGCCCACCGTGACCTGGCGGTCGAAGCGCTCCCCGGTACGGCCATCGTACAACCAGGTCTGCCCCGATAACGGCACGCCCGCGAGCTCCAGCAGCCCCTTGATGTCGCTCTCACCGGCACCGTCGAACACCGGCGTTGCCATCGGCACGCCTTCCTTGAGGTTGCGCGCCAGCTCGAACAGCTCTTTGTCGTTGAACTCGCCGAAGCGTTCCTTCTGTCCGCCGGTCTGGTTGTAGATCTGCTCAAAGAGCTCGCGCAGCTCCGAGGCCTGTGCCTGCGCCTCGAGTAGCCGCCCGATCTTCAGTCCCAGGCCCTTTGCGGCCCAGCCCAGATGGGTCTCGAGCACCTGCCCCACGTTCATACGCGAGGGCACGCCCAGCGGATTGAGCACGATGTCGACTGGCGTGCCATCTTCCAGGTACGGCATGTCCTCGACCGGCACGATGGTTGAGATCACGCCCTTGTTGCCATGCCGACCCGCCATCTTGTCGCCCGGTTGCACGCGGCGCTTCACGGCCAGATAAACCTTGACCATCTTGAGCACACCGGGCGCGAGATCGTCGCCGGCGGTGATCTTGGCGCGCTTCTCCTCGAGGCGCTTGTCGAAGGCCTTCTGCTGCGTCTGGATGCGCTCGGCGGCAGCCTCGAGCTGCACGTTGGCCTCCTCCTCATCGACGCGGATCTGGAACCATTCCTCGCGCGGCAGCGAGTCCAGGTACTCCGCGGTGATCTTCGTGCCGCCCTTGAGCTTCTTCGGGCCGCCGGCCGCGGTGTGATTGAGCAGCATGCCGCGCACGCGCTGGAACAGATCCTCCTCGAGAATGCGGCGCTGATCCTGCAGGTCCTTGCGCACCCGCTCGATCTCAGCCTTCTCGATCGACTGCGCGCGCGAATCCTTCTCGATGCCGTCGCGCGTGAACACGCGCACGTCGATCACGGTGCCGTCCATGCCCGGCGGCACGCGCAGCGACGTGTCCTTCACGTCGGAAGCCTTCTCGCCGAAGATCGCACGCAGCAGTTTCTCTTCCGGCGTCAATTGCGTCTCGCCCTTGGGCGTGACCTTGCCGACCAGGATGTCGCCGGCCCGCACCTCCGCGCCGATGAAGGCGATGCCCGCCTCATCCAGCTTGGCCAGCGCCGCGTCCCCGACATTGGGAATGTCAGCCGAAATCTCCTCCGGGCCGAGCTTGGTGTCGCGCGCCACGCAGGTGAGTTCCTCGATATGAATGGTCGTGAAGCGATCCTCCTGCACCACGCGCTCGGAGATCAGGATCGAATCCTCGAAG
>JBELAR010000211.1:0-2631 GCA_049508555.1 Steroidobacteraceae bacterium | reverse complement strand
GAGGGTGGACGCGAAGCGCTGCGCTACCAGCGCGAGGCCCTCGCGCGCGGTCAATGGTGGCGGCTTCTGAGCGCGCACTGGGTTCACCTCAACCTCGAGCACGCGCTGCTCAACGGCGCCGGACTCGTGTTGCTGTGGATGCTGCTGGCGCGCGAATTCTCGCCGCGTCGCTGGGCCTTGATATTGTTGGGATCGGGCCTCGCCATCGACGCTGGACTATGGTTTCTACGCCCGGCGGTGGCTTGGTATATGGGCGCATCGGGTGTGCTGCACGGCGCGCTGGCAGCGGGCGCGGCGGCCCTGTACCGGCGCGGCGACGGCCTGGGCGCAACGCTGCTGCTATTGCTCGTAGTCAAGCTGATCTATGAGCAGCACAGCGGCGCGAGCGTATTCGCCGGCGCTCTACCGCTGGTGCCCGACGCGCATCTGTTCGGCGCGCTCGGCGGCCTGGCGGGTGCCCTGCTCAGTGCGCGGGTGCCGCAGGGCTCGACTAAGCCGGTATAATCCGGCGCGTTTTTTTGACACAGGTCTCGGGTCCGATTCACGACGCATAATGTCAGGGGCGGCAGTCACGATGTCCATCGCGCTGGTATTTCCGGGTCAAGGTTCGCAATCAGTCGGCATGCTCGCGGCATTTGCCGCGCGCTATGCGGCGGTGCGCGAAGGCTACGCTCAGGCCTCCGAGGCGTTGGGCTTTGATCTATGGCATCTCGTGGCCGAGGGGCCGGCGGAGCGTCTCAACGCCACCGAGATCACCCAGCCAGCCATGCTGGTGGCTGACGTCGTGACGGCGCGCATCTGGCGGCAGGAGGGTGGGACAGTCGAGGCGGTCGCGGGCCATAGCCTCGGTGAGTTTGCAGCGCTGGTGTGCGCGCAAGTGCTGGACTTCGAGGATGCGGTGCGGCTCGTGTACTACCGCGGCCAGGCCATGCAGCTCGCCGTGCCGCATGGGATGGGCGCGATGGCAGCGGTGCTGGGGATCGAAGATGCGCAGGTCGAGAGCGTCTGTCTGCAGGCCGCACAGGGTGAGGTCGTCGAGGCGGTCAATTACAACACGCCCGGGCAGGTCGTCATCGCCGGGCATATCGCCGCCGTGGAGCGAGCCGTGCTCCTCGCGCGGCAGTGCGGCGCCAAACGCGCGCAACTCTTGCCCGTGAGCGTGCCAGCGCATTCGAGCCTGATGCGCGCGGCCGCACACAGATTCGAGGAGCAGCTCTCGCGCATCGAGGTGCGCCGCCCGAGCTGCCGGTATGTCAGCGCGGTCGACGCGCTCGAGCACAGCGATCCGCAGGACATTCGCGCCATGCTGGTGCGTCAGCTCGCAAGTCCGGTTCGCTGGTCGCAGACGGTACTCGCGTTGTTGCAGCGTGCATCGACGTTGATCGAAAGTGGACCCGGCAGGGTGCTCACGAGCCTGAATCGGCGCATCGATCGTGGCGCGCGCTGTTTTGCGCTTGAGGATCCCGACTCCCTGCAAGCAGCGCTCGCATCGAGCACCGGAGCGGCGCATGCCTGAGGCGGATGTGGCGCTGGTGACCGGTGCCTCGCGCGGCATAGGCCGCGCCATCGCGCTCGCGCTTGGCGGCGCCGGCGCAACAGTCGTCGGCACGGCCACCACGAGCGAGGGGGCGGTCCGACTCACCGAGGAATTCGCGGCGGCCGGCATCGCCGGCCAAGGCGCGATCTGGAATGCTGCGGATCCGGCCTCCACCGAGGCCTTGATGCTGGCGCTGGACGCCGCCGGCACGCTGCCCACGATACTGGTGAACAACGCCGGCATCGCGCGTGACGCGTTGATTTTACGCATGAAGAGCGAGGATTGGGAGCAAACCCTGGCCGTGAATCTATCGGCCGTGTTCCGTCTGTCCAAGGTCTGTCTGCGGCGCATGCTCAAGGAGCGGCACGGACGCATCATCAACATCGGCTCGGTCATAGGCTCGATCGGCAACGCCGGCCAGGTCCATTACTCGGCGGCCAAAGCCGGGTTAGTGGGCTTTACCAAGGCGCTGGCCCGGGAAGTGGCTACACGCAACATCACGGTCAACACCGTGGCTCCGGGCTTCATTGATACCGCTATGACGCGCGCTTTGAGCGAGGCGCAACGTGCCGCCTACCTCGCGCAGATCCCGGCCGGACGCTTCGGGACGCCCGAGGAAATTGCCCAAACAGTTGCATTCCTCGCCTCGCCTGCGGCCGGCTACATTACGGGACAGACCCTGCACGTCAACGGCGGCCTTTACATGGGTTGAACGGCGGCAATCCGCCCATGCCCTAAATACGTTGATTAATCAAGTACTCGCACCACAGCCGAAGTGGCGGGTGCGCGGGGCTTCCCCTACAATACGCGGCCCAAGCGGCACGCCGCTCAAGGCGAGCTCAGCGAACCTTCGGCGGACCTAAAGAGTCATCACGAAAGAGGATTACGAAAAGATGAGCACCGTTGAACAGCAGGTGAAGGCGATTGTTGCCGAGCAGCTGGGTGTGAAGGCTGAGCAAGTCACAAACGCCGCCTCGTTCGTCGACGACCTGGGCGCCGATTCGCTCGATACCGTCGAGCTCGTCATGGCGCTCGAAGAGGAATTCGAGATCGAGATTCCGGACGAAGATGCCGAAAAGATC
Organism: Steroidobacteraceae bacterium; assembly: GCA_049508555.1. Classification (GTDB taxonomy): domain Bacteria; phylum Pseudomonadota; class Gammaproteobacteria; order Steroidobacterales; family Steroidobacteraceae; genus FEN-1191. The sequence continues at coordinate 12 of JBELAR010000211.1, read as the reverse complement.
ACCACCGTACAG
>JBELAR010000210.1:0-2633 GCA_049508555.1 Steroidobacteraceae bacterium | reverse complement strand
AGCTCGACCTCGGGGTAGCGCTCGCGGAACGCGTGCACCACCGGCGGCAACACATAGCGCGCCTGGGTGTGTGTGGTCGCGATCGAGAGCGTACCGCGGTTGTCCTGATTGAGGTCGGCAGCCACGGCCTTGAGGCTGTCGATCTCGGCCAGCGCGCGGTTGGCGTACTCGAGCACCTTGGTCCCCTGGGGCGTAACGCGGGAGAAGGCGCGACCCTCGCGCACGAACAGATCGAAGCCAAGCTCGCGCTCGAGCGCCTTGAGCGCACGGCTGATGGCCGGTTGCGACGTCCCCAGCGCCGAAGCGGCCTGAGTCACCGACAGGCCATGGCGGGCGATAGCGACCGCGTACTGCAGTTGGTGGAAATTCATGGTGCCCCCCGCACAATCGTGGCTCGTATGAAATAGGAGCGCACGATAAGGCCAATTTGGCGTTTTAATTATAACAATGGGTTATTAAAAAATGGCCCGTTGCTTATCGATTGGCTGCCGCCAGCGGATTAGAGTGTCGCTCCGACCTTAAGATGTGCCCGGCGAGCCAATGATCTACGAGAACATACTTGGCACGATCGGCCGTACGCCCATCGTTCGAATTCAGCGGCTTGCGCCGCCCGACGTATCCATGTACGTCAAGTGCGAGTTCTTCAATCCCGGCGCTTCGGTCAAAGACCGTCTGGCGATCGGGATCATCGAGGATGCCGAGGCGCGCGGAACGCTCAAACCGGGCCAGACCGTCGTGGAGGCGACCTCCGGCAATACCGGCATCGCGCTCGCCATGGTCTGCGCCGCCAAGGGCTATCCCTTCGTGGCTGTCATGGTCGAGAGCTTCTCGATCGAGCGGCGCAAGATCATGCGCATGTTCGGCGCACGGGTCATCCTGACTCCCGCGGCTGAGCGCGGCTCCGGCATGGTGCGCAAAGCCGCAGAACTGGCGCAAAAGCACGGCTGGTTTCTGGCCAGCCAGTTCGAAAATCCGGCCAATCCCGCCTACCACCGCAGCACGACTGGACCCGAGATCCTCTCGGATTTCGCCGGCAAGCGCCTGGACTATTTCGTCACGGGCTGGGGCACGGGGGGCACGCTGACTGGTGTCGGCGAGATGCTGCGCCTGGCCCGCCCGGACGTGCATATCTGCGTGGTCGAGCCCGAGGCGGCCGCATTGCTGTCGGGCAAGCCCTTCGCGCCACACAAGATTCAAGGTTGGACGCCCGACTTCGTGCCCGCGGTACTCAACCGAAAGGTGGCGGAGCGCATCGTGACGGTCAGTGACGCCGAGGCCATCGCGACGGCGCGCGCACTGGCGCAACAGGAGGGCATCTTCTGCGGCATTTCCGCAGGGGGCACCTTCGCGGCGGCGGTGAATATCGCCCGCGGCGCCGCGCCGGGCTCGGTCCTGCTTGCCATGCTGCCGGACACCGGTGAGCGCTACCTGTCCACCGCACTATTTGAAGGAATCCCCGATGGCTCGGACTCGGAACCCTGAGCCGGCGCATCCCACAGAGCGCTCGGCGCCGCAACACCGGCAGCACGCCGCGAATGCGCGCGTGACCGGCAGCGTGAGCGTCGCGTTGCCCGATCCGCTGCGGCTGTATCGCGGCGGCGTGTTGCATGGCGTGCGCATGGCCTATGAGACCTGGGGCCGGCTCAGCCCCGCCGGGGATAATGCCATTCTGCTCTTCACCGGACTGTCCCCGTCGGCGCATGCGGCCGCAACCGACGCAGATCCGACTCCCGGCTGGTGGGAGCGCATGATCGGCCCGGACTTGGCGCTCGATAGCAGCCGCTACTTCATCGTCTGTGTCAATTCGCTCGGCAGCTGCTTCGGCTCGACGGGCCCCGCCTCGATCGATCCGGCAACCGGGCAGCGCTACGGCACCAGCTTTCCTGAGATTGCAGTCGAAGACATCGCCAAGGCCGCCTGGGAGGCCATGCGCGCCCTGGGCATCGAGCGGCTCGCCGCGGTCGTCGGCGCTTCGCTCGGCGGGATGTCGGTACTGGCCTTCGCCGCGCAGTTCCCGCTGGCGGCCCGCCGTCTGATCAGTATCTCCGGTAGCGCAGCGGCCTCGCCGTTCGCGATCGCGCTTCGATCGGTGCAGCGCGAAGCGATACTGCGCGATCCGGACTGGCAGGGCGGACACTACGCGCCGGAGCGTCCGCCGCGCACCGGTATGCGCCTGGCGCGCAAGCTCGGCACCATCACCTACCGCTCCGCCGCGGAGCTGCGCCAGCGCTTCGGCCGCGAGCCGCTCGCCGGAGTCGCCGGCAACGTCGGTCCATTCGCACCGCGGTTCGCAGTCGAGGGTTACCTCGAGGCTCAGGCCGAACGCTTCACGCGCATCTTCGATCCCAATTGCTATCTGTATCTATCGAGCGCCATGGACCGCTTCGATCTGGCCGAGCACGGCGGCAGTTTCGCCGCGGCGCTGCGCACGGTTGCGAGCGAATCGGTGCTCGTCATCGGCGTGGAGAGCGACATGCTGTTCCCGATCGACGAACAGGCAGCGATCGCCGAAGCCTTCGAACGCAATGCGGTGCCGACGCGTTTCGCGCGCCTGTCTTCGCTCGAGGGTCATGACGCCTTCCTGCTCGACATCGCGCATTTCGGCGGCGAAATCCGCAGCTTCCTCGGCTGAT
>JBELAR010000021.1:0-23720 GCA_049508555.1 Steroidobacteraceae bacterium | reverse complement strand
TCGCTGACCGATTCGGCCGGCACCGGCATTGCCGGCACCACGGTCGCCGTGTCGTCCGCCAAGAGCAACGGGCTCAGCGCCGCCAGCCTCGTGACGGATGCCACCGGACATGTGACCTTCACCTATACCGCCACCAACGCCGGCAGCGACACGGTGACGGCGACCGCACTGGGCCTCACGGCCTCGCAGGCCGTGAGCATCAGCAGCGAGAGCTTCAACTTCACCGCGCCGAGCGCGGGCGCCGACGTCGCGCTCAACGTCGCGCAGCCGCTGACCGTGGTGTGGACCAACGCCGGGGCGCCGGTGGCCGGTCAGACCGTCACGTTCTCCGCCACGCGCGGCTCGTTCACCGGCGGTCTGACGACGACCACCGCGACGACCGATTCGACCGGGACGGCCGGGACCACCGCGGCACCGGTTTCGATCTCGTCGACCACGGCCGGCCCCGCGGTCATCACGGCTTCAGGCGCCGGCGTGAGCGCGCAGTTGCAGATCAACTTTGTCGCGACCGTGCCGAGTCAGATCGACGTCCAGGCCAGTCCGGACACCATCCAACCCGCGGGCCAGAGCACGATCAGCGCGATCGTGCGCGATGCCCAGGACAATCTGGTCCAGGGTCAGACCATCGACTTTCAGTTGACGGACAAAACCGGCGGCGCCATCTCGGTGGCCACGGCGGTGACCAACGCGCAGGGCGTCGCCCAGACTGTATACACCGCCACCAGCACGGCCAGCAGCAGCAATGGCGTCTCGGTCACCGCCACCGTCCAGGGCACGGCGATCCAGCATACCGTGACCCTGACCGTCGGCGGCCAGACGGTATTCCTCTCGCTGGGCACCGGCAACATTCTCGGCCAGAACACCGCACAGACTCAATATATCCTGCCGTACGTGCTCCAGGCACTGGATTCAGCCGGCAATGCCGTGCCCGGCGCGAACGTGACGCTGACCGTCGCCTCGCTGCCGCCCACCAATGCCCCCACAGCCGTGGCGCCGAATTTCAACAGTCCCGATGAGTATGCCGCGTACCGCAAGGGTTATTGGTGGACCGGTACTGATGTGAACTTCGGACTATGCCCCGCGACGGGCTGGTGCCAGGGATACTTCGCGGAGTGCGAGAATGAGGACCTACTCGGCAACGGCATTTACGAGACCTCGGAGGACGTCAACAATAACGGCCAGCTCGATCCGGGCAACGTGGCGGCCGTGAGCCCCGGCAGTGTCGTCACCGACAGCACGGGCTCGGCCAACATCAACATCACCTATCCCAAGGATCACGCGCAGTGGGTCCAAGTGTTGCTGACCGCCACGACCACCGTGAGCGGCACGCAGGCATCGACCAGCGCGCAGTTCTGGCTGCCGATACTCGCGGCGGACACCGACAACCCCACGATCGAGCCACCGGGAGTCATCAGCCCCTACGGCCACAACTTCTCGAATAAAAATTGCCATGTTGCGAATTGACATCGGCCCGGTCCGGCCGCTCGGCGCCTGAACGCCGGCGGCTGCGGATGAGGTGCCGCCGGAGCCGCTCGCCTCATGCGCATACTGCTGATCGAAGACGACGCGCTCGTGGCCGACGCCATCGTCCGCGGGCTCTCGCTCGCGGGCTTCACCGTCGATCACGCGCCGTGCGCCGAGCAGGGCAGCGCCGCGCTCAGTGCTGAGCATTTTGATCTGGCGGTGCTCGATATCGGACTTCCCGGGGCGGATGGGCTCGCATTGCTGGACGCGTTGCGCCGCGAGGGCCGGGCCACGCCGGTACTGATCCTGACGGCGCGCTATGCGCTCGCGGACAAGATCCGCGCCTTCGAGCTCGGTGCAGACGACTTTCTCATGAAGCCCTTCGAGCAGGCGGAGCTGGCCGCGCGCTGCCGGGCGCTGATCCGCCGCGCCAACCTCGCCCCGAGCGGCGTGGTGCGTCTGGGCCGCCTGTCGATCGATCTCAATGGGCACCAATTGCAGATCGACTCCCAGGCGATCGAGCTCACGCGGCGCGAATGGCTCGTGCTCGAGAGCCTGGCGCACAATCTCGGCCGCATCGTCACCAAGGAGCGGCTCATGCAGGCCCTCTCCGGCTGGGAGCAGGACCTCACACCCAATGCGCTCGAGACACACATCTCGCGCCTGCGCTCCAAGCTCGGTGCGGCGGCGGTGATCCGCACGGTACGCGGCCTGGGCTACCGACTGGATGAGTTCGGGGAGCCGCCGCGATGATGACGATTCGGCGGCGGCTGCTGCTGCTGCTGCTGCCGGCGCTGGCGTTACTCATGCTGATCGGCGGCGTCGTGGACTACTGGATCGCCGCGGCGACCACCCGCAACGCCTACGATCGCGCGCTCGCCAATACGGCCTATGCGCTGGCCGCCGACATCCGGGTGGAGGACGGGCAACTGAAATTCCAGCCTCCGGCCGTCGGTACGGCGCTCTCGGCGGACGACGGCAGCACGCTCTTTGCCGTCATCGGACCGGAGCACCAGTTGATCGCGGGTAACGCGCACCTGCCGCTCGCCTGGCCCGCCGCGGGGCGGCTCGCCGGCCGGGCGAGCTTCCGCGACGCCGAGTTTCAGGGCCAGCCCTGGCGCGCGGCGAGCATCAACGCGCCGACGTCGGCCGGTATGGTGCAGATTTCGGTTGCCGAGACACTCGATCGGCGCGCGCGCACGCAGCGGGTCATGCTGCTCGGCAAATTACTGGTGGACTTCGCCGAGCTCGATCTGACGCTGTTGCTCGTCTGGGTGGCGGTGTACTACGGGCTGCGGCCCCTGGACGCGTTGACCGCGCAGGTCGAGCGGCATTCGAGCCGGCAGCTACAGCGTTTTGATGAGGCACGGGTGCCCGGGGAGCTGCGCTCGGTGATCGTGGCCTTCAACCGCGTGCTCGAGCTATTGCACGATGCCGCCAAGGCGCAGCAGCGCTTCGTGGCCGACGCGGCGCATCAGATGCGCACGCCGGTCGCGGGGCTGCTGGCGCAGATTGAGCTGTTGCTGCGCGAGCCGAGCGCCCAGTCACTGCAGCAGCAGCTCGGTGCCCTGCAGGGTGGTATCGCGCAGCTCGCGCGTTCGGCCAACCAGCTCCTGGCGCTGGCGCGCGCCGAGCCGGTTTCGGGTCTGCACGAGAATTTCCAGCCCGTCGCCTTGCAGCCCCTGGTCGGCCAGCTCATCGAGCGTCATGTCGGGCGCGCCGATCAGGGCGGCATCGATATCGGCGCGGACGCGCAGGCCGTGAGCGTGTACGGTGATGCCTGGTTGCTCGAGGACCTGCTGGAGAATCTGATCGACAACGCCTTGAAGTACACCCCGGCCGGCGGCCACGTCACGGTGCGCAGCGGCCTGGAAGGGCGCGCGGCGTATCTGGAAGTCGAGGACGACGGCCCGGGAATTCCGGAAAGCGAGCGCCAGCGGGTGCGGGAGCGCTTCTATCGCCGGCCTGGCTCGCCGGGTATCGGCTGCGGACTCGGGCTCGCGATCGTCGATGAGATCGCGCGCGTGCACGGCGCGAGCTTCACGATCGGCAGCGGTGCACACGGCCGGGGCGCTCGCATGCGCGTGCGCTTTGCCCCTGTGACCGCCCTCCCGGTTTCGGCCCCTGCCCTGTGAACGGCGTCGCAGTTCCATGGGCGCAGCCTCCTGCGCCAGCTTCGTGCAAGCTCAGCCAAGTATCGTGGTGCCCTATGAACAGTTGGACAATGCGGTCCAGGAATCGCGGCCTGACCATGCTGGAGGTGGTGGCCGTCATGGGTATCGTCGCGATACTGGTGGCGGTCGGCGTGCCTTCCTACAAGTACGTGACCAGCCACAACCGCATCGCGGCCGAGATCAACGGGCTGCTGGGGGATCTCCAGTACGCGCGCGAAGAGGCGATCAAGGAAGGTCAGACCGTCAGCGTTTGCGTATCGAACAATGGCACGAGCTGCCTCGGCAGCACGGCGTGGCGAAACGGCTGGATCGTGTTCTCCGACGTCAACGGTACCGGCGCGTTCGCTGCGGGCGACACGGTATTGCGCATACAGTCGACCTTCAGCGGCACCGATACTTTCAATGCCAGCAACAACGTCTCCTCGATCACCTTCAATCGCGAGGGCTTCGCCAACTTGACGGCCACCGGTACGCTGATCACGCTGCAGCCCTCCCCGACGGCCAACGATGCCACGCGCTGCCTGTCCATCAGCATGGTCGGGATGATGACGGTGCAAACCTACGGCGGTACCTGCCTATGACGACGCGGCGGCGACAGCACAGCGGCTTCACGCTCATCGAGGTCATGGTCTCGCTGATCATCATCGGCGTGGGCATGCTCGGCATCGCCAAGATACAGGCACTGGCCTATGCCAGTACCGGCACCGCGAGCCTGCGATCCCTGGCTGCGCTCGAGGCCTCGAGCCTGGCCGCAGCGATGCGGGCGAATCGCAATTACTGGAGCGTGACCGCTGCCACGGTCAGCCAGACGATCAGCATCACGGGCGCGAACGTCACGGCCTCCACGGATCCGCTCCTGCTCATCGCCTACAACTGCAGCCTGGGCGGGGGCAACGCGCCCTGCACGGCCCCCCAGCTTGCCGCCTATGACCTGCAGCAGTGGGCTGCCAACCTCAATCCGCTCCTACCGAGTGCGACCGCCACGATCTTCTGCGCGGCGCCGGCTACCGCGGGTAACCCGATCGATTGCACGGTGCAATTGAACTGGGTGGAGCGGACCGCCGGCATCAACACCCAGTCGGACGGCAACGCCATGGCCGCGCCGACCTACACGCTGTACGTGGAGCCATAACGCATGAGTGCGATTCACGCCGCAGGGTATCGGCCGCGAGCGCAGCAAGGCTTCACGCTGGTGGAGCTCATGGTCGCGCTGCTGATCGGGCTGTTCCTGCTCGGCGGACTGCTGACCGTCGTGCAGGACAACAAACGCACCTTCGGCTCGCAGAATCAGCTCGCGCAGTTGCAGGATGCCGAGCGCCTCGGCATGACGATGATGACCGACGTGATTCAGGCGACGGGCTATTTTCCGAATCCCACGCTCAATACGGCGAGCTCGTTGCTGGTCGCGTACGGCGCGATGGCGCAGGGTCAGGCCATGACCGGCACTTATAACGCCGCGGCGCCGGGCGATACGATCACGGTGCGCTACGCGACCAATAGCGGCGATGGCATTCTCAATTGCACCGGCTCGTCCAATACGAGCGGCGCCGTGTTCACCTATGTGAACACCTTCAGTGTGGCCAGCAACCAGCTCGTCTGCACGCGCGAGAATGGTACGACATATCCATTGGTCAGCGGCGTCACCAACCTGAGCGTCCTCTACGGGGTGAACACGACCGGCACCGGCAACAATGTCGATACCTACATGCAGGCCGCCCAGGTGACGGCGGCCGCGGACTGGAACAACGTCGTCTCGGTGCGCATCCTGCTGACCTTCACCAATCCGCTCTACGTCACCGCCGGTGCGGGCCAGCTGCCCACCATCACTTTCCAGCGCCTCGTCGGCGTGATGAATAAAACCGGAATCTAGCCATGCCACAGCCGCGAATCCGATCTGCGCACACACAGCATGGCGTCGTGCTGGTTTCGAGCCTGCTGCTGTTGCTGGTCGTCACGATCATGGCGCTGAGCATCTTTCGCAGCTTCGGCATCCAGGAGCGCATCGCCGGCAACGTGCGCGAGAAGCAGCGTGCGCTGCAGGTCGCAATGAGCACGCAGCAATACGCGGAATGGTGGCTCGCGAACCAGAGCGGCGCCCCCTTTGCGGTCAGCTCCGGCCTCGCCTCATCGGTCGACGTGAGCTGCGGCAACACGCTGCTCGACGCGAATCTGGGCACCACCGTGATCTGCCTGAACACGTTGCCGAGCATTAGCGGCATCAGCGTCACGGCCTGGCCGAGCAGCTCGACCAATATCGGCGTGGCCTACACGCCACCCGAGATGAACATCACGGGCCTGGGCGTCAGCGATGCGTCCGTCGCGGACGTCTATTACGCCAGACCGCGCTTTTACATTACCGATCTGGGTTCGATTGCGACCGGCCGCGGCGAGGTCTACCAGGTCGACGCCTACAGCTATGCACTCAATGTCAACACGGTCTCCGTCGTCGAGAGCACCGTCTCAATCACGTGCCAGGTGTGCAACGTGGGAGGTCTGTGATGAATTCAAGGATACGCATCGCGGCGCTATCGGCTCTGCTGGCCAGCGCCTTTGCGGCCGGTGCCCAGGCGCAGACGACTTTCACCGAGGACTTTACCGGTGGCGCCACCACCAACAACTGGTACTACTTTCTCGGTGCCTGTCTGACCGCCGGCTCGACCTCCGGTACGGGCACGGCCGCCGTCACCGCGGGAATCATTCCCTCGTGCCAGAGCATTCTGAACTCCTATTACTCGCAACAGCAGGACGGCGATCCGACTCTCGTGGGCGGAGCGAGCGGGACGCTGCCCGATCCGGCGGGGCAGGGCGCCCTGCGCTTCACCAACGGCTACCCCTACGGCCACGGCGAACACGGCGCCATCGTCTCCGCGACGCCGTTCAATGCCGGTCAGGGCGTGCAGATCAGCTTCAAGACCGTCACCTACCGCGGCGACAGCGGCGGTGGCGGCGGGGACGGCGCCGACGGCATCAGCTTCTATCTGATCGATGCCACGCAGTTTCCGGCCAACAACCCGACCATCTCCACCCACTGGAACGGTCTGGGCTCCTGGGGCGGCAGCTTGGGATACACCTGCTCGAACGCCAATCCGCCCTATGACGGTCTGGCCGGCGGCTACATTGGGCTGGGCATCGATGAGTTCGGCAACTTTCTCAACGGTGCAAACCTCATGCCCGGCTACACCGGACCGAATACGGCGACCGGCGATAACACCGAGTACGGCTACGGCTACAAACCAGGGCGCATCGGACTGCGCGGCGCCGGCGCCGTGTCGTGGCCGTTCCTGCGTGATGTCTATCCGAGCTATTACCCGCCGTCCGTGCTCAATACCGCGGCCCTGCAGCAGGCCGCGGTCCGGAACACCTGCCTGACGGGGCAGGTCTGGAATTATGCCGGCAGCGCCACCAACCCGGTCGCGGTTACCAATCCCACACCAGCCTTGCAGGACTACTCGCCGATTCCCGGCGCCTACGTGGAATTGCCCTCGACGATCCAGATCGCGAACGAAGGCGCGCAGACTCGCCCGTCCGCGACACCGATCTTCTACAACCTGAAGATCACCCAGAATGGGCTCCTGAGCCTGTCCTTCAGTGTCAACGGCGGCGCGTATACCCCGATCATCACCGGCCAGAGCATCGTGACCTCCAACGGCGCCCTGCCTTCGAGCCTGCTGTTCGGCTTTGCCGGCTCGACCGGCGGCGATACCAACATCCACGAGATCCTGTGCTTCAAGGCCGCACCGAGCAATCAGTCCTCGAGCTCCGCGGCGGTGAATCAAAAGCAGACCGCCAAGGTCGAGACCGGCGCACAGGCCTACTTCGCCTACTACAACCCGAGCGACTGGACCGGGCGGCTCACGGCGAACGGGCTGGTCGACACCGGCGGCGTCCTCACCATCAATGCCCTGGCCAACTGGGATGCCCAGTGCAATCTGACCGGCGTGCCGTCGGGATCGACCTGCGCGACGACCGGAGTCAGCGGCCTGACCGCCGCCCAAGCCCCGGCCAGCCGCGTCATGTTGACCTGGAATGGCACCTCCACCGCCGCCAATCCGGGCACCGCGGGTATCTCCTTCGAATGGCCCGGCTCGGGCACCGGCACGCCCCTCACCGCGAGCGAGCAGAGCACGATCGATGCGGGCGATGCCACGCCGATCAACGGCAATCGCGTGAATTACCTGCGTGGCGATCGCAGCAACGAGATCAACAGTCTCGGGGCCGGACTGTTCCGTGCCCGCGACGGCGTGCTGGGCGACATCATCGACTCGAGCCCCACCTGGGTCGGGCCGCCCTCCGCGCCTTATGTGCAGACCTGGGTCGATCGCATCGATTCGGGCGACTCCATGCCGGAGAACGGCACCAGCTACTTAAGCTTCCAGAGCGCGGAGCAGTCGCGCCTGAACGTGATCTATGTCGGCGCGAATGACGGTTTTCTGCACGGCTTTCGCACCGGTTCGCTCAGCAGCAGCGGTACGCTCGTCGACAATTCCACGACGCCCAACGATGGCGCCGAGGTGCTGGCGTACATGCCCGGTGCCGTGCTCAACACGATACATCAGTACTCCAGTAATGCCGCCACCGAGCTGATGGATGCGACGCTGGACTACTCGAACCCGCAGTACGCGCATAACTTCTTCGTCGATGGTACCCCCGGGACCGGCGACCTGTTTTATGGCAGCGCCTGGCACACCTGGCTCATCGGCGGCCTCGGCGCGGGCGGCGCGGCCATCTATGCGCTCGACATCACCAATCCGGGCTCTGGCAATTTCATCGAGTCCAATGGCTCCGCACTGGTCAAGGGCGAGTGGAGTTCGGCGACCATCAGCTGCGTGAACCTCTCGACTTGCGGCGCCAGCCTCGGCAACACCTATGGCACGCCGCAGATCCGTCGCTTCCACAATGGCAGCTGGGGTGCGGTGTTCGGCAACGGCTATGGCAGCACCAATGGCGATGCGGGCATTTTCGTGATGCTGGTGAGTCAAACCGGCGGTGCCGTGACCTTCTACTACCTGAGCGCCGGTAACGCCGGCGGCAACGGCATCGGCTATGTTGCCGCGGCGGATCTCGACGGTGACCACATCACCGACTACGTCTACGCCGGGGACCTTAAGGGCAACGTCTGGCGCTTTGACCTGACCAGCGCCAATCCTGGGAATTGGGCCGTGAGCAGCGGGCCACTGTTCAAGACCCCCAATGGGCAGCCGATCACGACCCAGCTCATTCTGGCGGCCGCGCCGCTGAGCGGCACATTGCCCTCGGTTCTCGTGGCCTTCGGCACCGGACAGAAGACGCCGCTGAGCATCACCGCCGGCAGCAGTTACGTGAGCGGCACGCAGAGTCTCTACGGCGTCTGGGACTGGAACATGAGCGGCTGGAATACCCTGTCCTCGGCAGCCCAATATGCGGGCCTCACAGCGGCCCAGGTCCATAGTGTCACTGGCCTGTCCGCGCCCTATACACTGGGGCAGGGGAACCTGCAGTCCCAGGTCTTCAGCGTCAGCACCACCGCGGGTGGCGTCGACACGACGAATACCCCGGTGGTCTGGGAGCAATGCGTCAGTAGCTGCAACGCCGGGGTCTTCGGCTGGTATGCCAATCTGCCGGGCAGCAGCGGCGCTACCAGCTCTACCGGCGCACAGATTGTCGAGCAAGTGGTGTCCACGCCGACGCTCGATCAGAGCGCCTTCATCGTCAACTCGACGATTCCGGCGAATAACTCGACCTTGTCCTGCACCAGCAGCTCGGACCAGGGCGTCACCTATGTGCTCAACGTGATTACCGGCGGCACCTTCCCCACGTCGAGCGCATCCACCATTCCACCGCCGAGCAGCTCGACGAACTTCTCGACCGCGTTCGTGAACTACCACGACACCTCGATGGTGGGTCTCACCACCAACGAGACCGGGGCATTGACCGTGGTCAATACGCTCGAGGGCACCTCCTGGCTCGTGGGCGAGGGCATCACGCCCCCGGCTCCGGGCTCACCACCGCCGCCGCCCACGCAGATCAACCTGCCCGCCAACACCTCGATCAATCGACTGACCTGGGTCGAATTGCGATAGTCACGGGAGTCCTATAGACATGACAGTGCGCACAGCGATGCCTCGGCCCGCCGCGGCGGGTTTCACACTGGTCGAGCTCATGGTGACGATGGGAATCGCAGCGATACTGGCCGCGATCGCCTTACCGGCCTACAACACCGCGGTGCGCAAGTCGCGCCGCACCGAGGCCAAGACCGCGCTGCTGGATCTGGCCGGACGCGAGGAGCGCTATTTCAACACCAACAATGCCTACACCGCGACGCCGTCCAACCTGGGCTACGGGACCGGGGCTTTCCCGATGGCCGTGGGTTCCGGGTACTACACGGTCAGCGTCGCAGTCACCGCGGGCGCGGCTGGTGTCCTGCCGACTTACACGATCAGCGCGGTACCCGCGACGACCGATCAGCTCAAGGACACGGCCTGCCTGTCCTTCACGCTGACCAATACCGGCCTGCAAGGCGCCACGACGATGCCCACCTGCTGGCAGTGAGCTGACCGGCCGTGCTCCCGCGTTTATCATGGCGGGATGATCGGCCAGCGCAATATTTTCCTCGTCGGCCCGATGGGTTCGGGCAAGACCGCAGTGGGCAGGTGCCTCGCGCGCTTGCTCGACTATCCGTTCCGCGACAGCGACCATGAGATCGAGCAGCGCACCGGAGCCGACATACCGCTGATATTCGAACGCGAAGGCGAGGCTGGATTTCGCCACCGCGAGCGCGAGGTCATCGCGGATCTCAGTGCGCTCGAGCACATCGTGCTGGCCACGGGCGGGGGCGCCGTCATGCATCCCGACACGCGCCGCGAGCTGCAGTCCCGCGGCTGGGTGGTCTATCTGGAGACCTCGGTGGCGCAGCAGACCGAGCGCGCCGGGCGTACGCGGCATCGACCGATGCTGCACGGCGCCGATCCCCAGGAGCGGCTGGGCGAGCTGCTGCGGCTGCGCGAACCCTATTACCGCGAGATAGCAGACCTCACGATCTCGACCAATCGCGAGCGCGTGCAGGCCGTCGCCGCGACCATCGTGCAGCATTACCGCGACGCATTGCGCCGGGCCCCCTCGGCCGATGCAGCGGCGGGTGCCTGACGTGCAGACCCTGAGCGTGGCGCTCGCAGAGCGCTCTTACCCGATTCTGATCGGCGCCCAATTGCTGCGCGCCCCGCAGCTCTGGCGCGAGCACATCCCGGAGCGCGACGTCCTGCTGCTGAGCAATACCATCGTCGCACCCTTGTACGCGGCGCGCCTCAAGCACGCTCTGCCGAGCCGGCGCTGCATCGAGGTGATCCTGCCCGACGGGGAGCAATACAAGACGCTGAGCTCGGCCAGCCGGGTGTTCGACGTCATGGTCGCCAATCGCCTCGGGCGCGATGCGATCGTCGTCGCCCTGGGCGGCGGCGTGGTCGGTGATCTGGCTGGATTCGTCGCCGCCTGCTATCAGCGCGGCGTCGATTGGGTGCAGATTCCGACCACTTTGCTCGCTCATGTCGATTCATCGATCGGGGGCAAGACCGCAGTCGACCATCCGGGCGGCAAGAATCTGATCGGCGCTTTCCATCAGCCGATTGCCGTGATCTCGGACACCGAATTGCTCGCGACGCTGCCGCAGCGCGAGCTCTGTGCAGGGATAGCCGAGGTCATCAAATATGGGCTGATCTGGGATGCGGGCTTCTTCGATTGGATCGAAGCGCACATCGATGCCCTGCTCGCGCGCGAGGACGCGGCGCTCGAGCATGCGATCTATCGCTCCTGCCAGATCAAGGCTCAGATCGTGAGCCGCGATGAGCGCGAGCAGGGCGAGCGCGCAGTACTGAATCTCGGTCATACCTTCGGCCACGCCATCGAGGCGGCGACCGGCTACGTGCAATGGCTGCATGGGGAGGCGGTGGCCATCGGATTGGTGCTGGCCGCGGATCTCTCCTGTCGCATGGGTCAGCTCGAGGGCGCGGTGCTGCAGCGGCTCCTGGCGCTGCTCAAGCGCGCCGGACTGCCGGTTGAGGCACCGCGGATCGGCACCGAGCAGGCACTGCAATACATGCGCATCGACAAGAAAGTGAAATCCGGCCGTGTGCGGCTGGTGTTGCTAAAAGGACTGGGGGCGGCCGAGCTGACCGCGGAGTACTCCGATCAGGCGCTCGCACAGACGCTCAGCGCGCATTTCGGGCGCGAGGCGCCGGCGGCCACGGCGGCACTGGCGAGGGCACCGTGATGGCGGTTCGGTGAGCGCAGCGCTTGCGGCCTACGCGGCCCACGACCTGCGATCCCGCGGTCGCCGCTACCCTGAACCGCCACCGCAATATCGCAGCGAATATCAGCGCGATCGCGATCGGATCATTCATTCCAACGCCTTTCGCCGCCTGGCCTACAAGACGCAGGTGTTCGTCAATCACGAGGGTGATCTATATCGCACGCGTGTGACCCATTCGATCGAGGTGGCGCAGATCGCGCGCACGGTCGCGCGGGCTCTCGCGCTCAACGAAACCCTCGCCGAGGCCATCTCCCTGGCGCACGATCTGGGTCATACCCCCTTCGGTCACGCCGGGCAGGACGCGCTCAACGACTGCATGCAGGGCTACGGCGGCTTCGAGCACAACCTGCAGTCGCTGCGTACCGTTGATGAGCTCGAGGAGCGCTACGCGCAGTTCCCCGGGCTGAATCTGACCTTCGAATGCCGCGAAGGCATCCTCAAGCACTGCCCGAGCGCCAAGGCGCGCGAGCTCGGCGATGTGGGAGAGCGCTTCCTGCAGCGGCATCAGCCCGGACTCGAGGCACAGCTCGCCAATCTCGCCGATGAGATCGCCTACAATAATCACGATGTCGATGACGGCATCAGGGCCGGTCTGATCACGCTCGAGGACGCTTGCACTGTGCCGCTGGTCGGTCGCCAGTTCGAAGAAGTGCAGCGGCTCTACCCGCAGTTGCAGGGCCGGCGGCGCGTACATGAGACCGTCCGGCGCATGGTCAATGCGCTCGTCGTCGATGTGATCGAATCGAGCCAGGAGCGCCTGCGTGCCGCGGCTCCGGCCGACATCGACGCCGTGCGCGAGCGCAGCCAGCCGCTGATCGGCATGAGCGAGACGATGCGCGCCGAGCACCTGGAGCTCAAGCAGTACCTGCGCGAGCAGGTCTACCGGCATCAGCGCGTGCTGCGCATGACCACCAAGGCCAAGCGCGTCGTCACCGAGCTGTTCGAGGCCTTCATGCGCGAGCTCAAGCTATTGCCCGCTGAGTATCGCGACGCCGCGTTGCGCAGCGAGGCGCGCGATGGCATCGATGGACGCGCCCGCACCGTGTCAGACTATATCGCCGGTATGACCGACCGCTACGCCATCCTCGAGCACAGCCGCCTGTTCGATCCCGCGGAGCGCACGTGAATCTGCCAGCCGCCGTGGCAGTGCACCCGATTCCAGTGCGCGAGCGCCTGATCTTCGCGCTCGACGTGGCTGATGCCGCCGCCGCGCGCGCGCTGGTGGAGCGTCTGGGGGATTCGGTGCGGTTCTACAAGCTTGGTCTCGAGCTGTTCATGAGCGGCGAGTATTTCGAATTGCTCGACTGGCTCGTGGCGCGCGAGAGGCGGATATTCGTCGATCTCAAATTCTTCGATATCCCCGCGACGGTGTCGGCCGCGGTGCGCGCATTGCGCGGCCGTGGCGTGAGTTTCACGACCGTGCACGGCAACCAGGCGATCATGGCCGCCGCCGCGCAGGCCAAGGGCGACGTCAAGGTGCTGGCGGTCACCGTGCTCACGAGTCTGGATCGCGGCGATCTGGACGACCTGGGTTTTGCCTGCGATGTCGAAGACCTCGTGCTCTCGCGCGCCCGCCGGGCGCTCGAAGCCGGCTGCGATGGGGTCGTCTCCTCGGCACTGGAAGTGCGACGCCTGCGCGAGTTGCTGGACCACAGGCTGCTCGTGGTGACCCCTGGGGTGCGGCCCGTGGATAACCGGCCGGTCGATGATCAGAAGCGCGTGGTGTCGGTGCCGCAGGCCTTCGCGCAAGGCGCGGACTACATCGTCATCGGCCGGCCGATCCGCGATGCAGCCGATCCGCGCATGGCGGCCGAGGCGATCCAGCAGCAGATCGCCGCAGCGTTCGGTTCAAGCGCGACCTGAGGTGGCCGGCGGCGCGGTGCGCTGCGCGAGTTCATCGCGCAGCGTCCGGCGCAGGATCTTGCCGACGTTGGTCTTGGGCAGCTCGTCGCGGAAATAGATCGCCTGTGGGCGCTTGTAGCCGGTCAGGTACTGATGGCAGTAGTCCTTCACGCGCTGCTCGGTCAGTGATGGATCGGATCTGACGATGAACAATGCCACGACTTCGCCGGAATGCTCATCACTCTGCGCCACGGCCGCCACCTCGAGCACGCCGGGACAGCTCGCCACGACGTCCTCGACCTCATTCGGATATACCTTGAAACCCGAAACGATGATCATGTCCTTCTTGCGATCCTCGATGTAGACGAAGCCCCGCTCATCGATGCGACCGATGTCCCCGGTGCGCAGCCAGCCCTCGGGGAACATGACCTGTGCGCTCTCCGCGGGCTGGTTCCAATAGCCGCGCATGACCTGCGGTCCGCGCAGACAGATCTCCCCGCTCTGGCCTATGCCCAGATCGCGGCCCTCGTCGTTGCGGATGCTCAGATCGGTCGATGGCAACGGCAGTCCGATCGAGCCGGCCAGGGCCGCATCCGGTCCGACCAGCGTATTGCAGCAGCCGACCGGCGAAGCCTCCGTGAGCCCCCAGCCCTGCGTGACCGCGCAGCCGGTGAGCTGCTTCCAGCGCGCCGCGATCGCGCTCTGCAACGCCATGCCGCCGGCGATGGTTGCGACCCGTTTGGAGAAATTGATGGTGCTGAAGCCGGGTGTATTCATCAGGGCGTTGAACAGCGTGTTGACGCCCATGAAGAACATCGGCTGGTGGGCATGCAGGTCCTTGATGAAGGCCGGGAAATCCCGCGGATTGATGATCAGCAGGCCCGAGCCGCCCAATGAGGCGAACAGCAGGCAGTTCGCGGTCAACGAAAAGATGTGATAGAGCGGCAATGCGCAGACGAATGTCGCCCGCTCCAATGCGACCTGCTGGAACCAGGCGCGGCACTGCATGACATTGGCCACCAGGTTGCCGTGCGTGAGCATCGCACCCTTCGAGATACCAGTCGTGCCGCCCGTATATTGCAGGAAGGCGAGGTCCTCCTGATCGAGCCTCACCGGCAGTAGCTCGAGCGAGCGGCCTTCGCGCAGCACGGTGCGCAGAGGCTGGGTGCCGGAGATTCGCCAGGGCGGAATCTTTTTTTGGATGTGCCGCAGCACCAGATTCACGACGCTGCTTTTTGGCCAATGCAACAAATCGCCCACGCCGGTCACGATCACGTGGCGCACATTCGTGTCGGGCAGCGCCGCCTCCAGGGTGGCGGCGAAGTTCTCCAGCACCACGACCGCGGCGGCACCGGAATCCTGGAGCTGACGTTTGAGCTCGGGCGCGGTGTAGAGCGGATTGGTGTTCACCACGACCAGGCCGGCGCGCAGGGCGCCGAACATGATGAGCGGATACTGCAGCACGTTGGGCAGCATGATCGCGATGCGATCCCCCGGCTTGAGCCCCGCGCGTTGCTGCAGCCAGGCACCCACGGCGCCCGAGCGGCGCCCGAGCTGCGCATAGGTCATCGCCGTGCCCATGCAACGGTAGGCCACGCGATCCGCGTAGTCCTCACAGGCCTTCTCAATCAATGCTTTGAGCGAGTCGAAGGCGAACACATCGACGTCCGCGGGAATACCCGGCGGATACTGGCGTACCCAGAATCTATCCATAGCCAACCCCCACGCGGCGCCGCCGCACTCCGTCCTCGCCGTGCTCCTCAGGCGCCGCCCGCGTTCCCCGCGGCGCGCAACAAGGGCAGCAGTTTGGGCCAGACATTGTCGAGCAACAACGGCTGCCCCTGCTCATTGGGATGCAGGCCGTCCGCTTGCATGAGACCGGGAGTCAGGGCGACCCGCTCGAGCAGGAACGGCAGCAAGGCGATCTTGTGGGCGGCGGCGAGCTGCTGATACATGTTGGCGAAGGCCGTGGTGTAACGCTCGCCATAATTCGGTGGCATGCGCACCCCGAGCAACAGTACCGCCACGTGCTGGTTCTGCAACAGCGTGATCATCCGGTCCAGGTTGCCGCGCGCGAGATCCAGCGGCAGGCCGCGCAGGCCGTCATTGGCGCCCAGTTCGAGTAGCGCGATGCTCGGTTGCTGCACGGCGAGCGTGTGCGGCAGGCGGGACAGGCCGCCGGCCGTGGTCTCGCCGCTGACGCTGGCGTTCACGACGCGGAATCCGTACCCTTCCTTCTGGCTTCTCTGCGCCAGCAGGCTGACCCACCCCTGTTCCACGCGGATGCCATAGCCGGCGCTGAGGCTGTCCCCGTACACCAGAATGACTTTCGACTGCGCCGCGAGCGCGGCCGGCGAGGCCAGCACGAGCAGCCATGCGACCAGGATCCCAATGACGCGCGACATCGTTCTCGAAGCCCGAAATGTGAGCAAGCAGGTTAGCAGCCCGGAAGGGCCCCTGACCATCGTGCACGATATTTCCTTCCAGGTCGCCGCAGGCGAGTCGGTCGCGATCGTCGGACCTTCCGGCGCCGGTAAATCGACGCTGCTCGCGCTGCTCGCTGGATTGGATCAGCCCAGTTCGGGGCAGGTATGGCTGGCCGGAGTGAATCTCTCGGAACTCGACGAGGACCATCGTGCGCGGCTGCGTGCACAGCGCGTGGGCTTCGTGTTCCAATCCTTTCATCTGGTGCCCTCCCTGACGGCGGTGGAGAACGTCATGCTGCCCCTCGAGCTCGCGGGCCGCGCCGATGCGCGCAGCACCGCCGCCGCCATGCTCGCGCGCGTCGGGCTCGAGCCGCGCCTCGGCCACTATCCGCGACAGCTCTCGGGCGGTGAACAGCAGCGCGTCGCCCTCGCGCGCGCCTCGGTCGGCCATCCCGCCGTGCTGTTCGCCGATGAGCCCACCGGCAATCTGGACACGGTGACCGGGGAGCGCATCGCGCAACTGCTGTTCGAGCTCAACCGGGGTTCCGACACCACGCTGGTGCTCGTCACGCACGATCGCGCGCTCGCCGCGCGCTGCGGCCGCATCCTCAGCATGGATGCCGGCGCGATGCGGCCTTGAGCCCCCGGACCCCGATGCGCAGTCTTGTCATGGCCGTGCGGGCGTTGCGCCGTGAATGGAAGTCCGGCGAGCTCGCGATACTGTGGCTCTCGCTATGTATCGCGGTCGGGGCGCTCTGCGGCGTCGGCTTTCTGGCAGATCGCATCGGTCGCGCGGTCGATGCGCAGGCCAGCGAAGTGCTCGCGGCGGATCTGCGCGTCGAATCCGATCAGCCGATCGCGCCCGCGGAGACAGCCATGGCGCACTCGCTCGGGCTCGCCACCGCGGACCTGGCGCGCACGCTCTCGGCCATTTTCAACGGCGATGCCAACCAGCTCGCCGACGTCAGGGCGGTCAGCGCTGCCTACCCGTTGCGTGGCCGCTTGACCGTCGCCGATCGCCCTTTTGCCGCAGGGCGCGATACCGCGAGCATTCCGGCCCCGGGTGAAGCCTGGCCGGATTCGCGCCTGGCAGCCGAGCTCGGCGCGAGCCTCGGCAGCGAGCTGAGCGTCGGCTCGCGCACTCTGCGGGTCACGCAAATCCTGATCTCGCGACCGGATCAGAGTTCGACCTTCATCGAATTTTCCCCGGCGCTCTTGATCAACGACACCGATCTGCCCTCGACCGCGCTGATCCAGCCGGGCAGCCGCGTGAACTATGCGTTGCTGCTGGCGGGGCGGCCAGCGCAGCTCGCCGAGTTCCGCCGCTGGCACACGCTGCAACACCTCAGCGGCGAACGGCTCGCGGATGTCGCGGAGGCCAGCCCGCAGATCGCCGATGCGAGTCGGCGGGCCACGCGCTTCCTGGCCCTCGCCGGTCTGGTCGCGGTGCTGCTGTGTGCGGTGGCGATCGCGATGAGCGCGCGCAGCTACGTGCGGCGGCATCTGGACGTGGTGGCGCTCATGAAGACGCTCGGTGCTTCGCGCCGCATGGTGCTGGGTGTGAGCCTGTGGCAATTGCTGATTCTCGCCGCGGTCGCCAGCGTGATCGGTGCGGCGGCCGGCTGGCTCACGCAATTGTGGCTCGTGCGTGTGCTGCAGGGCGTGCTGCGCGCCGATCTGCCGCCAGCGAGCTGGTGGCCGGCGCTGGCCGGTTTCATCATCGCGCTGGCGATGCTGGCCGGCTTCGCGCTGCCGCCCTTGTTGCAGCTCACCCGCGTCCCGGCGCTGCGCGTGTTGCGACGTGACGCGGGCCCACCATCCTTGAGCCTCTGGAGCGCCGCGACGCCCGTGGCGCTCGCCATCATCGCCGTGGTCTACGGGGCACTCGGCGATGTGCGCCTGAGCGTCTGGTTCGTGTTCGGGCTCGCCGCTGCGGTACTGGTGCTGGCCGCCGCCGGTGCGGGGCTCGTGAGTCTCGCGGCGCGTGTGCGCGGCAACGCCGGGGCGGCCTGGCGCTATGGCGTCGCCAACCTGTCGCGCCGGCGCGCCGAGGGCATCGCGCAGATCGTGGCCTTCGGGCTCGGGATCATGCTATTGCTCGCACTCGCGATTCTGCGCACCGATCTGGTCACGGACTGGCGCGCGAGCCTGCCGCCCGATCTGCCCAATTATTTCTTCGTCAACATTCCGCCCGATGAGCGCGCGCAGTTCCAGCAGCAATTGCGCGCCCAGGGCGCGCGTCTCGAGCGCATGCTGCCGATGACGCGCGCGCGGCTGGTGGCGATCAACGATCGACCGGTCACCGAGCTGCATTTCGCCGATCCGCGCGGCGAGCGCTTCGCGCGGCGCGAGCAGAACCTGAGCTCGAGTGCCGAGCTCGAATCGGACAATCACCTGGTCGCGGGCCGCTGGTGGACGGCGCAGGAGTATGGCAAGCCGCTGGTGTCGCTGGCGGTGGAGTACCAGACGGCGATGCGGCTGAAGCTCGGGGATCGTCTGCGCTTTGATATTGCGGGCGAAGAGCTCGAGGTCACGATCGCGAGTTTTCGTGAGGTCAAATGGGACAGCTTCAAGCCGAATTTTTTCGTGTTGTTTCCTCCGGGGCTCATCGACACGTCGACAGGTACGTACATGACGAGCGCTTATCTGCAGCCCTCGAGCGGCGAGATGGCTGCGCTGGTGCATCGCTTCCCGGGTGTCTCGATCTTCAATATCGGGGATCTGCTCGCGCAGATTCGCGCGGTGATCGACAAGGCAGTCACGGCCGTGCAGAGCGTATTCCTGTTCACCTTGCTGGCGGGTTTCACGGTCCTGTTCGCCGCAGTGCAGTCCAGTAGCGAAGAGCGGCGCTATGAGATCGCGATACTGCGCGTGCTCGGCGCGCGCCGTTCGATGATCTTCGCCAGCGTGCTGGCGGAGTTCTCGCTGATGGGAGCGCTGGCCGGACTGCTGGCGGCCAGCGGGGCTGCGCTGGGGGGCGCCTGGCTCGCTCACGCGCTCGATCTGAACTATCGCTTCAATGCCGCTCTGTGGCTCATCGGCCTATGCGGTTCGGTGCTCATCGTCGGGGCAGCCGGGGCGATCTCGACGCGATCCATGGTGCGAGCGCCGCCGCGCAGCGTGCTCTACTGAAGCGCTGCGGCCGGCATGGACGGCCTCAATGCGCGACGCTGATCGTGATCCAGGCCTGCGGCACGGCCTCGCCGTGCATGGTCAGCCCCTCGATCGTGAACTGGTAGTCGCCCGGTCCGAGCGCCGAGCTGTTGAGTCCGAGGTGCAGTTGCCCGTTGGAGTCGCGCAAGACGTTGTGCAGTACCGCGACCCGGCCCTGATCGAGGCGATCGATGGTCAGGCGAAATTCCGTGAATTTCGACCACGAGACGTCGATCTTCAAATCCGCCATTTCCGTCGCGGCGCCGCCGATGGTGAGCGTGCTGCGAGCCGAGGGCCCGCTGCGATCCGGGATCACGGTGATGATGCGTGTGGATCTGGCCGGATCGAGCGCCTGCGTGGCCAGGCGCTGGCGCAGTGAGAGCATCGAATGCTCGCCCGCGCTGAGCTTGGCTGTCAGCACCATCACCGTGATCGCGAGCGCCAGCAGCAGCGCGGCGCAAGCGAGCAGTACCGGCAGTCGCTCCCACCACCGCTTCGGCTTCGCCTCCCACGGCGGGGCGACGCCGCCGGCTTCGAGCAAACGCAGCGCCATCGTCAGACGCTCGCTCAGCCCGATCTCCTCGAGCGAATGCGGGTTCTCGCGGCAATAACGCTCAAAATCCTGTGCGCCCTTGAGCGGCAGACGGCCGCTCAGATAACGCTCGACGATCTGGTTGCGGGCGACGAACTCCCGGTCCATCACCGCGGTGGCAGGCACCGAGGGCATCGCCAGTGCGCCGGAGGTCGGGACCGTCGTGTTGGGCATCGCTTGCATGCCCCTATCGTGCCGCGATGTGTATTCGGGACCTACGCGACAGCTCACAGTTCCGCCGGTGCACGGTGGCGCGGTGCGAACTGCGTCACGCTTTAGCGGCCGTGCAGCATGGCGGGGGCGTGCTCGGTCATGATATGGGTTGTCGATGCCTCGCCGGGTGCCGGAGCCATGAATACATCGAAACAGGATGAGAGCGGGCGCGCGAAGCGCCTGTCCGGCTCCGTGCGCCACGACGAGCGCGGTCACGCGGTCTGGCAATGGGCGACCGACACGGCGCGCAATGCGATCAATTCCACCTCGGCCCTGTTGCGCAAGCTCGAAGTGCCCGGTTTATCGGTGCAGGACGATGCGCCGCGCCCCGGCGCGCCGCCGGCGGGCGCTGGCCGCTCCTCGACGGCGAAGAACGTGAAGGCAACGCCTGAGGAAAGCGCGCAGGATAAGGGGCGGGCACACGCCTACAGCTCGTACAACGCCAAGCGCGCCGATGTACCTAAGCCTGCAGGGAGTGGTCGAGCGACTAAACTGCCAGTGTCAGGGCCCGCGCGTTCCTCGTGGTGGCGCCGGCTGCTGCGACGCGACTGAGCCGATCGGCGTACTCGATGCCGGCCGAGCCCAGCCAGCGCGCCGTACTGGCGGATTTCACGCCCTTGGCCACGCAGTAGAGCCCGAGCACGCGGGCAGCCTTGACGCAGGCGATCACGGTGGCATGAGAGAACTTGTCGGTCAGGATGCTCGCCGTGAGCGCGGCATCGAGCTTCAGGGCGCGCACGGCACCGCAGCGCAATAGCGCGAAGCCGCAGCCTGCCAGGTTAAAATCGTCCAGCACCGCAAAGCAGCCAAGCGTGGTGCATTGTTCGAGAAAATGCTCGGTCGCCGCGCTGTGGCGCTCCCAGGCGGCCGCCGGAAGGCAGAAGCCCAGCATGCCCTGGGCCAGCTTTGCGCTCTGGATGGCCGGCGTGAGCCGCGCCAGGAAGTCCCAAGCGAGCACTGATTCGGCGCACAGCGGCAAGGTGAAGTGTGCTGGCAACGGCGTGCCACGCGAGTTGCGCCGCTGTAGTAACTGCAGCAGACGCTGGGCGCGGCTGAGATCCTCGGCGAGCGAAGTCGGGGCATCGCTCGCGATTTCGTAACGGCGCGTCTTCCCCGAGGCGCGTAGCCGCGCATAAGGCCGCATACGTAATGTCGTCGGCGGCGCCGCAGGCGCGGGTTCGGCTGCGCCATCGAACTCCAGAACCGGCATGGGCGGCACGGCCGCGGCGGGTGAGGCGAGCGGGGCGGGCGAAGCGACCGGGGCCTCTGCGGCAGCGGCAGCGGCAGCGGCAGCGGGGGCCTGCGGCATGCTGAAGCGGCGCATGGTGGCGAAGACGCGATCGCGAAGCGCGGTGTCCGCGGGCTCGGCATCGGCGGCAGCCGGGAAATCGGTGATGGCGCAGGCCAGACCCTCGCGCTTACCCGTGGTCGATAGGGCGCAGAAGAACAGCGCCCGGCGCCCGTCATCGAGCGCGCGCGCGAAATAAGGCTCGCTGGCCTCGAGCGCAAAGGCATCGCGGGCTTCCCGGACATAATGCTGTTCGATCTCGGTCCACTCACCGCCGCTGAGCCAGACCAGCTTCCCGTCGGCATTGTGCAGGGAAAGGCTCTTGAGCCGCAGCGGCTCGAGCAGCCGCAGCAGACGCTGGCCGAGCTGTGCGCCGTCGCTCTGTGCAGCGCTCTGGCGCGCGCGGGAAGCGCGCCGGGGCGCTGCCTTCTCAGGCGGGGAGTCGTTCATATATGGAATCGCGCATCGACGCAATGTTGGCAGGAGGACGCCAGCCGTGCCGTGACCGCGCTCGCGTTCCGCCATGTCGGAGCGTGTCGGAACTCGCGTACACTTGTCATAAACCCATGTACCGCGCACCGCTCAAGGAACTGCGATTCGTACTCGAGCAATTGCTCGAAGTGCAGCAGCTGTCCCAATTCGAGCGCTACCGCGAGTATTCGAGCGAGCTCACCGGCTCGATCCTCGAGCAGGCCGCACGTTTCGCCGAGGAGGTCCTCGCGCCGATCAACGCCCTCGGGGATCGAGTGGGCGCGCAATTCAGCGATGGCGCGGTGCATATGCCGGCCGAATTTCGCAGTGCCTATGAGCAGTACGTCGCGGCCGGCTGGCCCCAGCTCAGCGCCAGCGCCGCCGAAGGCGGCCAGGGCGCGCCATTGGTGGTGGCGGCGGCCGTGGAGGAGATCTGGTTCGGGGCCAATCTCGCCTTCATGCTCTGCCCGCAACTCTCGCGCGGCGCGGTCGAGGCCCTCGAGGTCGTGGCATCGGCGCAGTTGCGCGAGCGGTTATTGCCGAAGCTCGTCAGCGGTGAATGGACCGGTACCATGAACCTGACCGAGCCGCAGGCTGGCTCCGATCTCGGCGCGATCCGCACTCGCGCCGTGGCAGAGGGCGATCACTACCGCATCATCGGACAGAAAATCTTCATCACTTACGGCGAGCACGATCTGGCCGAGAATATCGTGCACCTGCTGCTCGCGCGCATCGACGGCGCGCCCGCGGGGGTCAAGGGGATCTCGCTCTTCGCCGTGCCCAAACGCCTGGTGCGCGAGGATGGCGCCGCCGGTGAGCTCAACGATCTGCGCTGTGTGTCGATCGAGCACAAGCTCGGCATCCACGCGAGCCCGACCTGCGTGATGGCCTACGGCGATCAGGGCGGCGCCATCGGCTATTTGATCGGCGAGCCGCACCGCGGCCTCGAATACATGTTCATCATGATGAATTCGGCGCGTTTGTCGGTCGGCATACAGGGCATCGGGCTCTCCGAGCTCGCGCTCCAGCAGGCTAACGCCTGGGCGCACGATCGCGTGCAGGGCCGGGCGGGAGGTGCCTCGGGCGACGAGCCCGCACCGATCATGCGTCACCCGGACGTGGCGCGAATGCTGCTCACGATCCGCGCCAACGTCGATGCGATGCGCGCGCTGGCGCTCTACACGGCGCTCACGCTCGACCGGGCCCGCGCCGAACCGGACGAGAAGCGCCGCCAGGCCGCGCTCACGCGCGGCGAGCTGCTGATCCCGATCGTCAAGGGCTGGAGCACTGACCTCGGCAATGAGCTGGCTTCATTGGCGCTGCAGATCCATGGGGGTATGGGATTCATCGAGGAGACCGGCGTTGCGCAGACCCTGCGCGACGTGCGCATCACCTCGATCTATGAGGGTACGACCGGGATCCAGGCCAATGATCTGATCGGGCGCAAGCTCGCGCGCGACCGCGGCGCGGCGGTGGCCGGGCTATTGTCAGATATGCTGCGCGAGCTCAACGATCTGCGCGGCAGCGAGCCCGCCATGCGCAGCGTGCGCAATGCAACCATCGAGGCGATCACGGTACTGCGCGATGCGACCGAGGCGTTGCTGTATCAGTATGCGGAGACCCCGATGCGCGCCTATGCGGTTGCGGTGCCGTACCTGCACCTGTGCGGTCGCGTGCTGGGGGGCGCCCTGCTCGCGCGCAGCGCCGCCATTGCCACGCGACGGCTCGCAGAGCCCGGCGCCGACAGCCGCTTCTATCGGTCGAAACTGCAGACCGCGCGCTTCTACGCTGAATATCTGCTGCCCGAGACCTTGAG
>JBELAR010000209.1:0-2680 GCA_049508555.1 Steroidobacteraceae bacterium | reverse complement strand
CTGCGCACGGCCCGCAAGCTTGAAGCTGAGGACCGAGTTCTCCGTACCGTCGACCGGCCCGTTTTCATAGCGGAATCGCCGGCCATGAAACACGTGCTGCGTGTGATAGGCGATGTCGGCCCCTCCGACGCTAACATCCTGATCACCGGCGAGCCCGGCACCGGCAAGGAGGTAGTCGCGCAGACCATCCACGCCGTCTCGCAGCGCAGTAGCCGGCGGCTGGTGACGGTGAATGCGGGCGGCCTCTCCGAGGGCGTCTTCGAAAGCGAACTCTTCGGCCACGTGCGCGGGGCGTTTACCGACGCCCGGTCCGATCGCGTAGGGCGCTTCGAGCTGGCCGACGGCGGCACCTTATTCCTCGACGAAATCGCCAACATCAGCGCTACTCAACAGGCGCGGCTGCTGCGTGTCCTGCAGTCCGGCGAACTCGAGCGCGTCGGCTCCTCGCGCACCATCAAGGTTGATGTCCGCGTGCTCTCCGCGTCGAATGCCGACCTCAATGCCGAGGTAGCCGCTGGACGCTTTCGCGCCGATCTGCTCTATCGCCTCAACGCCATCGAGATCCACCTTCCGCCGTTGCGCGACCGGCGCGAAGACATCCCGCCGCTGGCCAGTTACTTCCTCTCGAACTACGCCGTGAAGTACCGCAAGCAGGCCGCCGCCTTCGACCCCGCCGCTATGCGCGCCATGCTGGAGCACGATTGGCCCGGCAACGTGCGCGAACTGCAGCATGCCATCGAACGCGCCGTGCTGCTCGCTCAGGGCGATAAAATTCAGGCTTCGGATTTCGCTCTGCGCGGTCCGCGAACGGCGCCGCGTCTGGAGGAACTCAGTCTGGAACAGGTGGAATCGCTGCTCATTCGTAAAGCTATGGCGCGCTATGAAGGCAATGTCAGCAAGACGGCGAATGCTCTGGGCCTCAGCCGCAGCGCGCTCTACCGGCGTCTGGAACGTTACGGCATCGCCTGATGGGCAGAGCGATGGGTACGCGCAAACGCTGGCTCACTTTCGAGCGGCGGCTCCTTGCGCTCGCCCTGTGCGCCGGACTGCCCAGCCTGTGCACCGCGGCCGTTCTGCTCTATCTCGGCAACTTTTCTTCGGGGGTGCGCTGGTTCGTGATCGTCGCCATGACCGTAGTTTGGCTGGCATTTGCCGCGTCCGTCCGCGAACGCGCGGCGTATTCCCTGCGCACCCTGGCCAATCTGCTGGGTGCGCTGCGCGATGGCGATTTCTCCATACGTCTGCGCATGGACGACCGCGGCAGCCTCGGTGACGTCTACGCCCAACTCAACGATATGGCGGAGACGCTGCATCAACAGCGCCTGGGAGCCATGGAAGCTACCGCGCTGCTGCAGAAGGTCATCAGCGAAATCGATGTCGCCATCTTCGCCTTCGACTCCGGCGGCCTGCTGCGTCTGATCAACAAGTCGGGCGAGGAACTGATCCAGACCAGCGCCGCTAAGGCCATCGGCGAATCGGCCCAACACCTGGGACTGACGGCTTATCTCACAGGACCGGTTTCGAGTGTAACGCGCGCCGCGTTCCCAGGCGGATCGGGGCTCTGGAGCGTGCGTCGCGGCGACTTCCGCGAATCCGGACAGCCGCACCAATTGCTGGTCCTTACCGACATCACGCGGCCGCTGCGCGAGGAAGAGCTGCACGCCTGGCAGAGGCTGGTGCGCGTGCTTGGCCATGAGATCAATAACTCGCTGACGCCGGTGAAGTCGCTGTCCGCCAGTCTGCTGGCGCTGGTGGCGCACGATCCGCTGCCGCTCGATTGGCAGGAGGACGTTCGCTCTGGCCTGAACGTGATTTCGAATCGCTGCGAGGCGCTGAACCGCTTCACTGGAGCGTACGCCCGGCTGGCCAGGTTGCCGGAACCAAAGTTGCAAACGGTGCGTGTGGCGGATTGGGTCGCGCGCGTGGCGGACCTCGAACAGCGCTTACTCGTGCGCACGATCGCCGGTCCCGATATCACCATTCGCGCCGACGCCGATCAGCTCGATCAGCTGCTGATCAACATCCTCCGCAACGCCGTCGACGCCACCCTCGAGCGTAATGGCGAAGCCCGCGCCGGGGTATCGGTCGAATGGCACGAGCAACACGGAAGCCTCGAGATTCTGGTGGACGATGAGGGCCATGGCATCGCCAACACAGCCAATCTGTTCGTGCCGTTCTTCACGACGAAACCGGGCGGATCGGGCATCGGCCTGTTCCTCAGCCGGCAGATCGCCGAAGCTCATGCCGGAACCGTTGCGCTGAAGAACCGCGTGCCCGGGCCGGGATGCCGCGCCATGATCACCCTGCCCCTTTAAACAGCTACCATAGCTACATGGCTTGTCTGCAAACCACTTCGGTTTCCGCCACTCACGCAAAGAATCAATTTGGCCGTATTCTCGAAAAGGCGATTCAGGGTGGCAGAGTGCTGATTACGAAGCAGGATGTTCCCAAGGCAATACTGATCTCCGTGAGCGAGTTCGAGGCGCTGTCGCGTGCCGGCCAGATCAAGCTCGATACACTGAGCGGCGAATTCGACGCGCTCCTCGCCCGCATGCAGACTTCAAAAGCTCGTGCGGGCATGAAATCCGCTTTCACTGCGTCGACGAGACGGTTGGGGAAGGCTGCGGCGGCGGCTGCGCGAAAGCACGCGCGGTAGATATCAGCAGCAGCCCCGCGGCGC
>JBELAR010000208.1:0-2703 GCA_049508555.1 Steroidobacteraceae bacterium | reverse complement strand
GCAGCGGCGCAATGTCACGCTGACTTCGCCCGCGCCAAGGCCTCCGGTCGCTCGGCGCTATCGAGCGCTGCGAGCACGCGCGCGCGGAACGGCTCGGACAACTCCGTCATGGGCAGACGCAAACCGCCCTGGATCAGACCGCGCTGTGCCAGGGCCCATTTCACCGGGATCGGGTTGGGCTCGACGAACAGCGCTTCGTGCAGGGCACGCAGCGGTTCATCCCGGCGCAGTGCCGCCTCGTGGTCGCCCCTCAGGGCGGCCGCCGTGAGCTCCACCATCGCCTTGGGCACCACATTGGCTGTCACCGATATCACTCCTCGGGCGCCGTGGGCCATGGCGGCCGCGGCGCTCGCATCATCACCCGACAATACGCTGAAACTCCCTGGCGTCAGGGCGAGCAACTCGCGGAACCGCTCCATCGACGCCAGTGCCTCTTTGACCGCGACCACGCGCGGCAGTTTCGCCAGACGCGCGACCGTTGCGGGCAACAGATCCACCGCCGTGCGCGCAGGCACGTTATAGAGCACGATCGGCACGCTGGAGGCGGCGGCCACCGCCTGGAAGTGCTGGAACAATCCCTCCTGGGTCGGCCGGTTATAGGCCGGCGTCACCACGAGCAGCGCGTCCACGCCCGCAGCCGAGACGGCGCGTGCACGCGCGACGCTGCTCGCCGTGCTGCTGGTACCGGTCCCGGCGATCAAGGCGGCTCGCCCGCGCAGCCGCACGCGTGCGCTCTCGAGCAGCGCCAGCAACTCCGCGTCCGTGAGTGTGGCCGACTCCCCGGTGGTACCACCGACCACGATGCCGCTCGTCCCGGCAGCCAGGTGCAGCGCGAGCAAGCGCTCCCAGGCCGGCCAATCGATAGTGCCGTCCGGATGCATCGGCGTGACGATTGCGACCAGGCTGCCAGAGAACATTCAGGGCTTACTTCCGCAAGTTAACTCGGAAACTCCAACCCCGCAAACCGCTTACGGGCGCGCGATGTTACGGGCGCGGGTGGACTGGAGGCAAGTCAGGGACGCCGGGGGTCCTGAATCGTTCGCAAGCCGCGCGACTCCCGGTACACTGCCGCACCCAATCGTGACATCGGATCAAATGAAGCAGCACCTCGCCGTATCCGCCATCGGCAGCGACCGCATCGGCATGGTCCACGAGCTGACCCGCGTCATCACCGAATGCGGCGGCAGCATCGCCGAGAGCCGAATGGCGGCGCTTGGCGCGGAGTTCGCGATGCTGCTGCTGGTGAGCGGCAACTGGCACGCGCTGGCGCGCATCGAGTCGGAACTGGCTCGTCTGGCCGAGACCGACGCGCTGAGCGTGCACCTCAAACGCACCGAACCGAAGGCGCCGCGCAGCGACATGCTGCCCTATTCGATCGACATCGTGAGCCTGGATCAAACCGGTATCGTGGCCGGACTGGCGGGCTTCTTTGCGACCCGCGGCATCGACATCACCGAGGTCTCCACGCGCGGCTACCCTGCGGCGCACACCGGCGCGCCGATGTTTGCCGTACAGATGGTGATCAGCGTCCCGGGCAAACTGCATGTGGCGCAACTGCGCGAGGAGTTCATGGATTTTTGCGATTCGCTGAACCTCGACGCCATCCTGGAGCCGGTGAAATCATGAGCGCAGCCAAGACGAAGTCGAAACCGAAACCGAAATCGAAAGCGAAAGCGAAGCCGAAGCCGAAGCAGCCGCCAGGCTCACGCGGCCCGAAGCGCACCGCGAGCGCACGGGTCGCGCTCGGCCGCAAGGTCCCCGCTTTCAAACTCCCTGCAACCAGCGGGCGCAGCGTCGCTCTCAAGGATGCGGGCGGCAGCACGCTGGTGCTGTATTTCTATCCGCGCGACAACACGCCCGGCTGCACCCTCGAGGGCCGGCAGTTCGCGGCGCTGGCGCCGCAGTTTGCCGCGGCCGGCATCACGCTCTACGGCGTCTCGCGCGACAGCCTCGCATCGCACGAGAGATTCCGCGCCCAGCATGGGCTGCCTTTCGAGCTGCTGAGCGATGCGGACGAGACCCTGTGCCGGCTGTTCGATGTGATTCGCGAGAAAAACATGTACGGTCGCAAGATGCTGGGCGTGGAGCGCAGTACTTTTCTGATCGACGGGACGGGCGTACTGCGCCGCGAATGGCGTCGAGTCAAGGTCGAGGGCCACGCCCAGGAAGTGCTCGACGCGGCGCGATCGCTGTGACACTGGCGACGGCCGCGCGCCGGCTGTACGTGCTCGACACGAATGTGCTCATGCACGATCCGACGGCGATTTTCCGCTTCGAAGAGCATGACATCTACCTGCCGATGGTCGTGCTCGAGGAACTCGACGCCAACAAGAAAGGCCTGTCTGAAGCCTCGCGCAATGCGCGCCAGGTCAGCCGGTTTCTCGATGACATAATGCGGGGCGTGACCAAGGAGCAGATCGATGCGGGCCTGGTCATACCCTCGGCCTACAGCGGCAACCACGGCAAGAATCCCTCCTCGGGCCGCCTGTTCTTTCAGACACATGAGCTCGCCGGGGGCCTGCCGGAAGGCCTGCCCGGCGTCGGCGCCGACAATCTGATCCTGGGACAGACCTTCTCGCTGCAGCGCCAGTTGCCCGAGGCGCGCGTCGCGCTCGTGTCCAAGGACATCAATCTTCGCATCAAGGCGGCCATCGTCGGCGTGCACGCCGAGGACTATTACAGCGACAAGACGATCGAGGACGC
>JBELAR010000207.1:0-2708 GCA_049508555.1 Steroidobacteraceae bacterium | reverse complement strand
GCAGCTGCGTCATCGCGCGGCTGCGACCGACGGGCGCGACGCGTTCGGGCGCGCTGGCGGCGGGGAACTTGCCGTTGGGCCGTCGCGAGCGCGCGTCGAGCGCGCGTTCGACCGTGCGCAGCAGCTTGGCGAGAGAGAGCGGCTTCTCGACGAAATCGTAGGCACCCAGCCGCGTGGCCTCGACCGCGGTATCGACCGTGCCGTGGCCTGACATCATGACCACCGGACAGCCGTCCGTGGGTTCGGCCGACCATTCGCGCAGCAGCGTGATGCCATCGGTATCGGGCATCCAGATGTCGAGCAGAACCAGATCGGGAATCTGACGCGCGCGCGCGGCTCGAGCCTGGCTCGCATCGGCAGCTACTTCGACCTCGTAGCCCTCCTCGGTCAGGATCTCTTGTAGCAACCGCCGAATGTCGGACTCATCGTCCACGACGAGAATTTTGCTGACACTCATGCCCGTTCCCTCCGCAGCTCCATGCGCCGCTCACCACCCGCGAAAAGCGTCCTATCCTGGTCGCCAACTGGTAGATAGACCAGTATTTTCGCCCCACCCTCAGGTCGGTTCTCGGCCTCTATGCGGCCGCCGTGTTCTTCGACTATTCGTTTCACGATCGCCAGCCCCAGGCCCGTTCCGCGCGGTTTGCCGGTGACGTAGGGATCGAACATCCGGCCCAGGATCTCTTTTCTGAACCCGGGGCCGTTGTCCCTGACACAGATTACAGCGGTAGCGGCCCCTTCTGCACGTTGTTGTCGCGTACTGAGCTCGACGCAGCCGTTGCCGACGCCAGCCAGGGCCTCGATTCCGTTGGTGATCAGGTTGGCCAGGATCTGGCGTACCCGGCCCCGGTCGGCCTCGATTTCGGGCAATTCCGGGTCCAGATCCAGGCGGATCTCGGCGGCGGGGTCCTGCAGGCGGTACAGCTCCGCCACCTCGGTGACGAGCTGATTCAGGCTGAATCTCGACAGTTTCATGTCCGGCGAGCGCGCGTACTCGGAGAAGGCATTGACCATCTGCTTCATGGCATCGACCTGCTGCACGATGGTGTGGGTCGCGCGCTCGAGCAACTGCGCGTCCTCGGCGTTCATGCCGCCCAGGAGCTTGCGGCTGAGCCGTTCGGCCGAGAGCTGGATGGGGGTCAGGGGATTCTTGATCTCGTGCGCCAGGCGCCGCGCCACTTCGCCCCAGGCGGCATCGCGCTGCGCCGCCAGCAATGCGGTTATATCGTCAAATACGATGACCACACCGCCGTGCTCGCGCTCCTCGGGCAGCGGCGTGCAGGCCCAGATCAGCACGCGCTCGCCCGCCTCGCCCGGCAGCGTGAGCTGCTCGCGCCATTCGTCGAGGCCGGACTGCAGGCGCAGGCGCAAATGGTCCAGAAACGTCGAGAAGCGCATGTTACCCGCGGCAAATTGCGCCAGATTCTCGCCGGCCGCCGCACGGTCGAAGCCGCCGCCGAGGATCGTCGCGGCCGATTGATTGGCGCTATGCAGGCGCAGCGCCCGATCGGTGACGATCACTCCGGTGGACAGGCGCGAGAGAATGATCGAGAGGCGCTCGCGTTCGCGCTCGACCGCCTGGCGGCTGCGCATCGCCTCCTCGCTCGCACGCCGCAGCCGCTTGGTCATCTCGTTGAACGATTGCACCAGGAATCCCATCTCATCGCGCGCGGGCATCGGCAGCTTGGTGCCGAAGTCACCCTTGCCCACGGCGCGCGTGCCGGCGATCAGATCCTGTACGGGACGCGTGAGGCGTTGCGCCGAGAACACCGCGCCGTAGATCGCGGCGAGCAGCGTGAGCAGCACCACCAGCGTCAAGGTCAGACGAAAGCTGATCTTCAGCGGTTCTCGTACGGCCGATAGATCCCCATATTGCGATGAAGTGTGCTGCACGGCCTCGGCCAGCGCCGAGAGCTCGGGCGGCACTTCGTAATCGATCAGCACATAACGGCGCGCCGCCCGCGCCGTGACTGCGTCGGGAATCGGCGCTGCCGTGGCGATGGTGTACTGGCCGTTGGGCTGCGGGTTGAGGCTCACGTAGCTGCGGCCAGCCGCCAACTGCAAGGCCACCTCCGGCGGTGGTGGCGCGGGTTGCTGCGCCATGGGCGTGTCGCTGCTGAGCGCGGCGGCGCGGCCACTGGCATCGTAGACCACGATCTGCTTGGCTTCGGCGGCGCGCCGCTCCTCATCGAGCCGCTGCATCAGCTCCGGTCCGCGCAGTTCACGCAACGAGCGGGCGAAGATCTCCGTGCGGCGGGCCTGTTCGCGCAGCCGCAGATCCAGCGCCGAACGCGACAGCACCAGCGCGTCGTTGAGCCCCTGCTTGATCTCGACGCGAAACCAGCTATCGATGCCGCGGTTGATGAAATCCAGCGAGAACAGATAAACGATGATCAGCGGCGCGATCACCAGCGCGCCGAACATCGAGACGGTGCGCATCGTCAGGCGCGAGCCCGGGCGGTGCTCGCGGAAGTCGCGGTACAACTGCCATAACTTGCGCGCCAGCAGCACGCCGAGCGCGATCACGCCGCATAGGGCGAGCAGCAGTATCCAGGGCTGCAGGCGCGAGAACAGCGCCGAGTCCTCGACGCTGGCGGCCAGCAGTACCAGCGCGGCGACGCCGGCGGCCACGGCCACCGCGGTCGCCACGCGCACACCCCATCGCCTCAGAGCGTCAGCGTCCATGTGTACCAGTCGCTGGTTCGATG
>JBELAR010000206.1:0-2712 GCA_049508555.1 Steroidobacteraceae bacterium | reverse complement strand
GTGCCGGGGACATACTGCTATTGCACGATGGCCACGCCGCGCGCACCGCGAGCGGCGCCCCGGTCGTGCTCGAGGTGCTGCCGGCGCTGCTCGAGGCGCTCGAGCGCCGAGGCCTGCGCACCGTGACACTGCGTGACGCGATCCCCTGAGCCGGAGTTGAACGCGCACCCCCTGCGCTCGGCGCTGCCTTCGGCTTTGCTCGAATCCGCCAGCGCGCCATATCTGGTCTGCGGGCGCTATGCCTATCGTTTCGCGCGCGGCAAGTTCAGGCGCGATCCGGCCTTTCGCGCGATCCTGGAGCGCGGACTGCTGCTCGGCCGACGGCGTATACTGGATCTGGGCTGCGGACAGGGACTGCTGGCGGCCTGGCTGCAAGCCGCCGAGCGCTGCCACGCGCGCGGCCACTGGCCGCAGCGCTGGCCGCCGGCACCCACCGAGGTGTCGATACGCGGGCTGGAGCTCCGGGCACTCGATGTCGAGCGTGCCCGGCGCGCACTGGGGACGGGAGTAGAGGTGCTGCAGGCCGACATCCGTAGCGCCGAGTTCGGCTCAGCCGACGCGGTGATCATGCTGGACGTTCTGCACTACCTGAGCGCGCCGGCGCAGCGGCAGGTACTGCGGCGCGTGCGCGCGGCGCTGCCCGGCGGCGGCTTGCTGCTGCTGCGCGTCGGCAATCCGGCAGGCGGTTTTCGATTTCGCTTCAGCCAATGGACCGATCGGACGGTGATGCTCGCGCGCGGTCAGGGCTGGATGAGGCTGCACTGCCGCAGCATTGCGCACTGGCGCGGACTGCTGCGAGAGTGCGGTTTCGACAGTGAGGCGGTACGCATGAGTGAAGGGACTCCATTCGCCAATGAACTGCTGATAGCCCACGCGCGATGACACCCCTGCTGCTGAGCCATTTCACCGCGACCAGCTGCCTCGGCCACGGGCTCGAGGCGACGCTGGCCGCGCTCGCCGCGCCGCGCAGCGGCCTGGGCCCCTGCCAATTCGAGAGCGTCGTGCTCGACACCCAGATCGGCGAGGTGGCCGGCATCGACGAGGTCGAGATGCCCGACTCGCTGGACGCTTACGACTGCCGCAACAACCGCCTGGCGCAGCTCGGACTCGAGCAGGACGGATTCGGTGCGGCCGTGCGCGAGAGCGCGGCGCGCTGGGGCGCTGCCCGCATCGGTGTGTTTCTCGGCACCAGTACGGCCGGCATTCTCGAAACCGAGCTCGCCTACCGCGTGCGCGAGCCGCTCAGCGGCGCACTACCGGAGCATTTCAACTACACACACCACCACAATTCCTTTTCCGTCAGCGACTACGTGCGCCGCGTGCTCGCGCTCGAGGGCCCCGCGGTCACGATCTGCACGGCCTGCTCCTCGAGTGCCAAGGCCTTCGCGGCCGCGCAGCGCATGATCGCTGCCGGCCTGATCGACGCCGCCGTGGTCGGCGGCGTGGATACGCTGTGCCTGACGACGCTCTACGGCTTTCACTCGCTGCAATTGATGGCGCGCACGCAGTGCCGGCCGTTTGACCTGGCACGCGACGGACTGTCCATTGGCGAGGCGGCGGCCTTTGCGCTGCTCGAGCGAGCGCCCGAGCGGCTCGATGCGGACGCGCTGCTGCTGCTCGGGGCCGGCGAGTCGAGCGACGCCTATCACATGTCGAGTCCGCACCCGCAGGGAATCGGCGCCCGCACGGCGATGGAGCGCGCGCTCGAGTCGGCCGGACTCGCTGCGGGCGACATCGACTACATCAATCTGCACGGCACGGGCACGCCGAGCAACGACAGCGCCGAGAGCTGTGCGGTCACCGCGCTGTTCGGTACCGACACACCCTGCAGCTCGACCAAGGCTGCCACCGGCCACACGCTCGGCGCTGCCGGGGCACTCGAGGCGGTGGTCTGCGCGCTCGCCTTGCGCCACGGCTTGATGCCCGGCGGCCTCAACGTCGCACAACGTGATCCGCGGCTCGAGTTGAATTACCTCACCGAGAATCGCCGCGGCCGCCTGCGGCACGTGCTCAGCAATTCGTTCGGCTTCGGGGGTGCCAACTGTTCTTTACTGTTCGGGCGCGCCGGCGCCGAGCGGCTCTGAGCATGCTCTCGGCCAGCATTCAGGGCGTGGGCGTGCTCGGTCCGGGATTGACCGGTTGGCCCTCGACCGCCCAGGTGCTGAGCGGGGCGGATCGCTACCAGGCGGCGAGCACCGTGTTGCCGCTGCCGAGCGCATTGCCCGCTGCCGAGCGGCGTCGCGCCGGGCGCGTGATCCGGCTCGCACTCGCCGTCGGGGCCGAGGCCGTGGCGCATGGCGGGCGCGACGCGGGCGGCCTGCCCAGTGTGTTCACCTCCTCCGGCGGCGATGGCGACAACTGCCACGAGATCTGCGCCGCGCTGGCGGGCCGCGAGCGCCTGATCTCCCCGACCCGCTTCCACAATTCAGTGCACAACGCGGCCGCGGGATATTGGAGCATCGCGTATGGCTGCACCGAGCCCTCCGTATCGCTCTGCGCCCACGATGCGAGCTTCGGGGCCGGACTGCTCGAGGCGCTCGCACAGGTCGCGCTCGACGCGCGCGCCGTGCTGCTGCTCGCCTTCGATGCCGACTATCCACCGCCGTTGCGCGAGAGTTGCCGGATTTCCGATGCGTTTGGCGTGGGCCTGTTGCTCGCGCCGCGCGGCTCGAGCAACGCCCTGGCCACGATGAGCGTCGCACTGTGCCGCAC
>JBELAR010000205.1:0-2739 GCA_049508555.1 Steroidobacteraceae bacterium | reverse complement strand
GGATACGATCATCGCCAGCGACCTGGCCATCGATGCGGCACTCGAGCGCGCGTGGCTCGCAATCGGCACGCGCTATGAGGATCGGCGCCACGACATCGAGCGGCCGTTGCTGCCGCCGGCCGAGGCGTTCGTCGAACCCGCCGAAGTACGCAGTGCGCTCGAATCGCGCCCGCGCGTGAGCATCGAGCGCTTCGCGGGCGCGGAGTTCGAGCACCCCGGCGCAGTGCACGAATTCGCCACCACCGCGCCGCCGGATTTTCGGCTGGACGTTCGCGCCGCGCAGCCGCTGGCGCCGCTGACGGGCTTTCTCGATGGCTACGCCGGCCGCGTGCTGCTGGCGGCCGATTCCCCGGGCCGGCGCGAGGTCATCGCCGAGATGCTCGCGGCGCACGGGCGGCGACCGCGCGCGGTGCAGTCCTGGGAGCTGTTCGCGGCCGGCGATGCGCGCCTCGCGATCAACGTGGCCGAGGACATCGGCGCCCTGGCCCTGCGCGAGCCGCCGCTACTGCTGCTCGGCGAATCGCAATTGTTCGGCTCGCGCGCCCGCCAGGAGCGCCGCCGCCGCCGCACCGCGGTCGCGGACCCCGCGGCGATACTGCGCGATCTGCAGAGCCTGGAGCGCGGCTCGCCGGTCGTGCACGAGACCTACGGCGTGGGACGCTATATCGGGCTGCAGCGCATGGAGATCGGCGAGCAGAGCAACGAATTCCTGGTGCTCGAGTACCGCGATGGCGATCGCGTCTATGTGCCGGTGCACGCGCTGCATCTGGTCAACCGCTATACCGGCGGCGCGCCCGAGGCCGCGCCGCTGCACAAGCTCGGCACCGATCAATGGGCGCGCGCGCGCCGCCGCGCCGCCGAAGCGGTGCGGGATGTGGCCGCCGAATTGCTCGATCTGCATGCCCGCCGCGCGGCCCACCAGGCTCGCCCTCTGATCGCACGCGAGCTGGAATACCAGACCTTCGCCAACGGCTTTCCTTTCGAGGAGACGGCCGATCAGACCGAGGCGATCCGCCAGGTGCTCAAGGACATGCAGTCAGCCAAACCGATGGATCGGGTCGTGTGCGGCGATGTGGGCTTCGGCAAGACCGAGGTGGCGATGCGCGCGGCCTTCGTCGCCGTGCAGGCCGGATGCCAGGTCGCGGTGCTCGTGCCCACGACGCTGCTCGCGCAGCAGCATCTGCAGAGCTTTCGCGACCGCTTCGCCGACTGGCCCGTGCACATCGAGGCACTCTCGCGCTTTCGCTCGAGCGGCGAGACCGCCGCGGTGCTCGCCGGACTGGAGCGCGGCACGGTCGACATCGTCATAGCGACCCATCGGCTGCTGCATGCGGATGCGCGTTTCCGCAATCTCGGCCTCATCGTGGTCGACGAGGAGCATCGCTTCGGGGTGCGCGACAAGGAGCGGCTCAAAACGCTGCGGGCCGAAGTGCACGTGCTGACGCTGACGGCCACGCCGATTCCGCGCACGCTGAACATGGCGCTCGGCGGTCTGCGCGAGCTATCGCTGATCACGACGCCACCGGCCGCGCGCCTCGCCATCAAGACCTTCGTCAGCGAATGGCACGCGCCGACACTGCGCGAGGCGGTGCTGCGCGAGCTGCGGCGCGGCGGCCAGGTGTATTTCGTGCACAACGAGATTCAAAGCATCGAGAAGGCCGCGGCCGACCTGGCCGCACTGGTGCCGGAGGCCGACGTGCGCATTGGGCACGGACAGATGCGCGAGCGCGAGCTCGAGCAGCTGATGGTCGATTTCTATCACCGCCGTTTCAACGTCCTGGCCTGCACGACCATCATCGAGAGCGGCATCGACGTGCCGAGCGCCAATACCATATTGATCAACCATGCCGAGCGTCTGGGACTCGCACAGTTGCACCAGCTGCGCGGCCGCGTCGGGCGCTCGCACCATCGCGCCTATGCCTATTTGATCGTGCCGTCGCGCAAGGGTCTGAGTGCCGATGCGGCCAAGCGCCTCGAGGCGATCGAGTCGCTCGAGGATCTGGGGGCCGGCTTCGTGCTGGCGACGCAGGACCTGGAGATCCGCGGCGCCGGCGAGTTTCTGGGCGAGCAGCAGAGCGGCGAGCTCAGCGAAGTCGGGCTGACCATGTACCTGGACATGCTCGAGCATGCCGTGCGGGCCATGCGCGCTGGCCGCGAGCCGCTGCTCGAGCGAGCCCTCGCTGCCGCCAGCGAGATCGAACTGCATGTGCCGGCGCTGCTGCCCGAGGATTACGTCAGCGATGTGCAGCTGCGACTGGCCCTTTATCAGCGCATCGCCGCGGCCGATGCGGCAACGTTGCAGGACATGAGCGCTGAGCTGGTGGATCGCTTTGGCGAGCTGCCCGAGCCGGCGCGCAACCTGCTGCACCTGGCGCGCCTGCGACTGCGCGCGCGCGAGCTGGGCATCCGGCGCCTGGAGCTCGGGCCCGCCGGCGGCAGCATTCAATTCGAGGAGCAAAACCGCATCGATCCGGCGCGCGTGATCGCACTGATCCAGCGCCAGGCCCAGGAGTACCGGCTCGAGGGTCCGCTCAAGCTGCGCATTGCGCGCGCCCTGGCGCAAGCCGAGACGCGCTTCGTGCGTGCCGAGGCACTGCTCAATCACCTGGCTGGGGCATGAGGATGCTGCCCTGCTACCATGCCGGCATGAATACCGGACGCCGCACAGGCAGCAAAGAATGGGTCAGCACGTTCGCTGCGCTGCTACTGGGCCTGGCTCTCGGCTCAGTGCCCGCCGCG
>JBELAR010000204.1:0-2740 GCA_049508555.1 Steroidobacteraceae bacterium | reverse complement strand
GACTGCACCGCGCGCTCGGGATCGAGCGCGTCGTCATCGTGACGCCCAGCATCTACGGTACCGATAATTCGGTGACACTCTGGGCGCTGGGCACGCGCGGCGCGAGCGCGCGCGGGATCGCCGTGATCGATGAGAAGACCAGCGAGCGCGAGCTGGATGCGATGCACCGCGCGGGCGTGCGCGGCGCCAGACTCAACCTCAGCGCCAGCGGGGCGGACGCCGCGGCAGCACGGCATCAGTTTGCGAGCCTGGCCAAGCGCCTCGCGCCTCGACCCTGGCATATCCAGATTTTCACGACTCCCGAGGTCGTCGCGGCGCTCAAGGACTCGGTCCTCTCATCCAAGCTACCGGTCGTATTCGATCACTTCGGCGGCGCTCACGGCGAGCTCGGCGCGAGGCAGCCGGGATTCCCCGAGCTCCTGCAACTCGTGCAGTCCGGCAAGGCGTACGTGAAGATCTCCGCGGCCTACCGCTTCTCGGCGCAGCCTCCGGACTTCGACGACATGGGCGCCCTCGCGCGCCTGCTGGTCAAGGCGCGAGCCGATCGCGTGCTGTGGGGCACGGATTGGCCGCACCCCAACAGCTCACTGCCCGGACAGGAGCCCACGGCATTGGCGCCCCCGATTCGGGTCAATGATGCGCACATGCTCAATCTATTTGCCGCCTGGGTCCCCGATGCGGCCCTGCGCAGCCAGATCCTGGTCGACAATCCCCAGCGGCTCTACGATTTCTAGACTGGTGCCAGCATGCAACGACGCGACTTCATGACTCTGATCGGTGGTACGGCGCTCTACGGGCCGCTGGGGCTGCATGCGCAGTCGGAAATGGTGCTGCTGCCCGTTCCGCGCCAGGACTGGCTCGATCGCTGGAAGGAGCCGGTTCTCGAGCCCGAGCTGTCCATCATCGATCCACATCACCATCTGTGGGTCCGGCCTGGCTGGCGCTACATGCTCGATGATCTGCTCCTCGACACGGGCAGTGGTCACAACATCCTCGCCACGGTCTTCGTGCAGGCGGGCTCGATGGAGCGTGATTCGGGCCCGGTTGAAATGAGACCGGT
Organism: Steroidobacteraceae bacterium; assembly: GCA_049508555.1. Classification (GTDB taxonomy): domain Bacteria; phylum Pseudomonadota; class Gammaproteobacteria; order Steroidobacterales; family Steroidobacteraceae; genus FEN-1191. The sequence goes on along the minus strand of JBELAR010000204.1, from coordinate 1,680 downwards.
CGGGGAGACCGAGTTCATCAACGGCGTCGCGGCGCAGTGCGCCAGCGGCTATTGCGGCAAGACCCGCGTCTGCGCGGGCATCGTCGGGCACGCGGACCTCTCGCTCGGTGGCCACGTCGAACCGGTGCTGGTGGCCTTGCATCGTGCCGGTGGCGATCGCTTTCGCGGCATCCGTCACATCGCGGCCTGGGATGCGGACAGCGCGCTGAACCTTGCGGTCTCCCCGGGGCCGGGGTTGCTCGCGAGCAAGCGCTTCCGCGAGGGCTTCGCGCTGCTCCAGCGCCATAACCTCTCGTTTGAGTCCTGGATCTATCATCCGCAGATCCATGAGTTTGCCGATCTGGCGCAGGCTTTTCCCGACACCCGCATGATCCTGAACCACGCCGGCGGACCACTCGGAGCTGGACCCTACCGCGGCAAGCGCGATGAGGTATTCGCGCACTGGTCGGCGTCGATCAAAGCGCTCTCGGCCCATCCGAATGTCTATGTCAAGGTCGGCGGCCTCGGTCAGGTCGTCAACGGCCAGGGCTTCGACGCACGCCCCGATCCGCCGTCCTCTGAAACCCTCGCCACTGCCATTCGCCCATACGTCGAGACCTGCATCGAGGCATTCGGCAGCTCGCGCTGCATGTTCGAGAGCAATTTCCCGGTCGACAAGGCGTCCTACAGTTACGCCGTGTTCTGGAATGCCTGCAAGCGCCTCACGCGCGGCGCGAGCAGTGCGCAGAGAGCGGATCTGTTCTCCGGGACCGCGGCGCGCTGCTATCGTCTCGACGTGACGGCCTGAGAGGCGCTGCGTTCGCGCTCAATCGGCGGCGACGACGATCTGATGCTGCTCGCCCAGTCCGGCGATGCCCAGGTCGATGCGGTCGCCGACGTCCAGAAATCGGGGCGGCTTCTGACCCAGTCCCACGCCGGGCGGCGTGCCGGTGCTCACGATATCGCCCGGCTGCAGGCTCATGAACTGGCTCAAATAGGACACCAGAAACGCGGGCTTGAAGATCATCGTGCGCGTCGAGCCGGACTGAAAGCGCTTGCCGTTGACCTCGAGCCACATGGCCAGATTGCCGGTATCCCCGAGCTCATCGGCCGTCACGAGCCATGGACCGATCGGGCCGAAGCTGTCGCAACCCTTGCCCTTGTCCCACTGTCCACCGCGCTCGAGCTGAAAGGCGCGCTCCGAGACGTCATTGCAGACGCAGTAGCCTGCAATGGCGGCGAGTCCGGCCGCCTCATCCACATAGCGGCATTCCGTGCCGATCACGAGCGCCAGCTCCACTTCCCAGTCGAGCTTGGTCGATCCGCGCGGCTTGATGATCGGATCGTTGGGACCGCACAGCGCGCTATTCGCCTTGAGAAACAGGATCGGCTCGGACGGCGGCGCGGCGCCGGTTTCGGCGGCGTGGTCGGCATAATTGAGGCCGATGCAGATGAACTTGCCGGGCCGCGCGATGCACGATCCGAGCCTCTGACCGCCACTGACCAGCGGCAGTGTCGTGGGCTGCAGCGCGCGCAATCCCCGCAGTGCCTCCGGAGTCAGCGCCGCCGCGTCGATGTCGCGCACGGCGCCGCCGAGGTCGCGGATCGCGCCGCTCTCATCGAGCATGCCGGGGCGTTCGTGGCCGAGAGGTCCATATCTGAGTAGTTTCATGTCCAGAGGCTCCAGATTCAATTACACAT
>JBELAR010000203.1:0-2754 GCA_049508555.1 Steroidobacteraceae bacterium | reverse complement strand
CCCATCGGCGCGACAGCACGCCATTGAATCGCTGCCGCAGGAGACGCTGGTGTATCTACTCGGCAGCCGCTACTGCGATACGGATCTGCTGCAGGACTTTGCGTGGCGGCAATTCGGGCATTTGCCGCTGGGATGGCCCCGCGTGCAAGCCGTCTGTGACTTCGTACACGAGCACGTCGAATTTGGCTACGCCTACGCGCGCTCGACCCGCAGCGCCTCTCAGGCGTGGCTCGAACGCAAGGGCGTATGTCGCGACTTCGCTCATCTGGCCATCACTTTGTGTCGCTGCCTGAACATACCCGCGCGCTACTGCACTGGCTATCTGGGCGACATCGGCGTACCGCCGGACCCTTCGCCCATGGATTTTGCCGGATGGATGGAGGCGTATCTCGAGGACGCCTGGCATGTATTCGACCCGCGCCACAATCAACGACGGATCGGGCGCGTGCTGATGGCGCGGGGCCGCGACGCGGTCGACGTCCCGATCAGCATGGCCTTTGGCGCCAATATTCTAGAGGGCTTCAAGGTCTGGTCGGATGAGACGCCAGTCGGCGAGAGCGAAAAGCGCGGTGCCCTTTAGCGCTCGAGCTCTGTCGCAGGGGTGGGTCGCGCCAAGCTCACGCTGATTTGAGGCTCATGGCGTGCTCCTCGGCGATCGAACCGGCCAATATCAACTCGGGCAATTGGATGGGCTGATCGCAGTCGAGCCAGCCGCACGCCGGCAGCGCCCGATCGCTGAGCAGTGCCAACAGGCTGGCGTTGGTCGCGTGCACCGAATCAAAGGGTGTGCCGTGGCGCGAGCCGCGCACGAACACGACGGCAGCGCGCAGCTTCGCTGCCAGCGCGCGCTTCTCGGCCATGGAGAGATAGTCGCGCTCCCCGGCTATCACCAGAGCGCGAGCGCGGATCCGATCCAGACGATCCAACGCGGTCCATCGCAGCAGCGCCTGTGCCATGCGCAGGATCGACTGCGTACAGCCGGCGCCGATGACCGCGACCGCTCTGCGGCGCAACGCACGTTGCCATGGTTCAGGAAACATTCGCGCCGCGAGCAACCAGGCTGAGCGCCGCATGCCGAGCACGCGAACCAATGCAGCGGTGCCGCGCAGCTCGAGCCAACTGCGCCAGTGATCCACGCGATAGGCCGCCAGGCTGTTGATCAGTGCCAGCCGCCGCACCTGTTCGGGCCGATGCAGCGCCATCTCGAGTCCGACCGCACCGCCCAGGGAATAGCCGATAATGCTGGTGCGCCGTACCTTGAGGTGATCGAGCAGGCACCATAGGGATTGGGCGCAACCCGGGATGCTGTATTCGCCGCGCGGAGGCAGGCTATGGCCGCTGCCCGGCAGATCGGGAATGATCAGTCGGAATCTACGCTCGAGCGCGGCCACCTGAAACGACCAATCCGCACCGGTGGATCCGAGGCCGTGAATCATCAACACCGCTTCCCCGCGTCCGCGCTGCAGATAGTGCAGCGGCGAACCATCGTGGGCTAGGTACGGCATGCGACCCATCCTTCGCTCGACCTGGAGACGTCTGTCCGTAGTGGCATGGCAAATGGTGATGCCATCGGCCGCCTCGCCTCCATCGTGGTGACGCCGCTTCGTCCTGTAGGTCAGTGCCGATGGGTTGCAGCAGCGTGCTACGCTGCACAAACACCGACAGGCCGGGCCGGGAGAGATTGAATATTCGCGCCACAATCGGTTGGTCCCATGCCGCGCTCTTCGTCTCGATGCTGCTCGCCGGCTGCAGCGCCGCGCCGCCGCTGGCGCCAGAACGCGCGCCGCTGGCACCCGCGGCCATGGTTTACGTCGCACGCCGAGGGTGGCACATCGATGTCGGATTCGCGCTGAGCGATCTGGAGCCGCCGCTCGCTGCTCTGGGTGCCCAATTCCCGGGCGCTCGCTACCTGACGTTCGGCTTTGGCGATCGCCGATACTTGATGAGCCGAAATCATGGCGGTCCGCAGCTTCTGGCAGCGCTCTGGCCCGGGCCGGGGTTGCTGTTGGTCACCGCTTTGAAAGGCACGCCCGCGGAGGCCTTTGGTGTGGATCAGGTCATGGCTGTGCGCGTCGATCGGGAACAGCTGCGAGCCGTTCAGGCATTCATATGGCAGTCGCTCTCGGTTCGTCCGGACGGCGCCGGACCGCTGGCCGCGGGCCCCTACGAGGGGAGCCTTTATTATGACGCCGCTCTGCGCTACTCAGCGCTGCACACCTGCAACACCTGGGCGGCCGAGGCAATCCGCGCGTCGGGTTTACCGATTCACGCCGCTGGTGTCGTCTTCGCCGGGCAGCTCTGGGGACAGATCAGCCGGCTGAATCGGGCCGAGACCCGCGTCGATTCAACGCCGCTAACGGCGCGTTAATGGTCCCCGCCTATCGCAGGCACGTCGCTGGCCGGGAAGGACTCGTCCAGCGCTTCATCCAGCAGCGCATCCGCATGCCTGCGCTCGGTATCGGCATCGAACAGTAGATCGGCGTACTGCGTCTCTCGGCGCATGAATGCGAGCGCATAGGAGCAGGCGGGATTCACCTTCCAGCCCTTTTCGCGCGCTACCGCCAGTGCCGCGCGCATGAGTTGGGCGGCGACGCCACGGCTGCGAATAGCCTCCGGCACCTTCGTGTGCACGATGGTCATGACGCCCTCGGCGTAGTGGTACTGGAGGACGGAGCGACAGCCGGACCATTCGACAGAGAATTCGTGCGCCGCGGCATCGTGCTGAACGTGCAGGTCCAAGGGCGTGTCTCATCG
>JBELAR010000202.1:0-5850 GCA_049508555.1 Steroidobacteraceae bacterium | reverse complement strand
TTACCGGTGTCCACCTCGCCCGTATAGAGATTGCCCTTCGAATCGATCCCGATCTGGTGCACCCAGTGGAACTGACCGGCGTTGCGGCCGCTGTGCCCGAAGCTTCCAACCTCGACCCCATCGCTGCGGCGAACGATCGCGATCCGGTTGTTCTCGCCGTCCACGACGAACAGGTATCTCTGTTGCGGGTCGCGCGAGAAAGTCAGCGTCCAGGTTGAGCCGTTACCGAGCGTGTTGGTGCGCAGGAAGAACTCCGAGAGGAACCTGCCCTGCTTCGTAAAAACCTGGACGCGGTTATTGTGCCGATCGCACACATAGACCAGGCCGTCGGCCGACAGCCGCACGCAGTGCACCGGTGAGCGGAACTGCTTGTCGGGCGGGTCCCCGGGTGCATAGGCGGGAATCGACCCGGCCGCAGGCACATCGCCTTCGATCCCCTCGATCGTGTTTGTGACTTCGCTCAGCGCAATGCCGTAGGCGCCCCAGCCGCGCTTGTACGCTCCGGTATTCGAGTCGTAGACGACGATGCGGTTGTTCAGGTAGCCGTCGGCCAGATAGACCTCGTGGAGCGCATCGTCGACATCGATGCCGGCTACACGACCGAGCATCGTGGTGTCCTGGTTATTCTTGCGCTCCTTGGTCTTGCGGCCGATTTCGAGCAGTTGCTTGCCCTCGGGTGTGAATTTGAGCACGTGTCGATCATCCACACCGGACCCGCTGATCCAGACGTTGCCGCCCTTGTCGACGAAAATTGCGTGTTCGCCGGTCGGCCAGTCCGGCACGAAGCCCGCACCGCCCCAGGAGCGGATGACTTTGCCTGCGGTGTCGAATTCGAGCACCGACGGGGTCGTCACACAGCAGTCATTGCGCGGCGGGCTCTGCGCTGCACCCAGCTCATCCTTGGTCGACGAGTGCGGTCGCTGCAGGACCCAGATATGGTCCTGGCCGTCCACCGAAATGCCGGCCACCTGACCCATGACCCAGTTGTTTGGCAATTCCTGCGGCCAATAGGGGTCGACTTTGTAGCGCGGCACGTCGTCGCTCGCGCCGCGCACCGGCGAGAGAGCCGAGGCGCAGAGGACTGCCAGCCCAAGGGCCGCACTTCTGAAACCGGACATGAGTCAACCCCCCAAGATTCGTGGCGTATTATTCGACCCTGAACGCGCAGGCGCCGCCATCGTGCGTCACGCTGAACACCTTGTCCAGCGCGGCCACCGGCGCCAATGCCATTCGGGCTCACGCCGAGAGGGCGCCGCCGGAATCACCGGCGTCGCCCCTCAGTGGGGTCTCTAGAGTGCGGCGCGGACGCCGAGAATCACCAGACGTCCGATCGGGTTCGCAGCCTGCTTGTCGTAGCCGTTGCCGGCATTGTCGCCCTGCACGCCCTCATCGACGTACGGCGGATCCACATTGAACAGGTTATTGATATCCAGCGTGAACTGGACCTTCTTGAGTCGCTCTTGCGCGCGCCCCTGCCACTTGATCGGGTGTACGGCCAGCCCCTCCCCGGTTCCGAGTTCGTTGACGAAACTTCCCGATCCCTGAACCCCCTGGGCCTCGTACTGCGTCAGCCGGGTTCCATTGACCCCGAGAGCGAGATCGCCACCAAGGACGTGTCGGCTGTAGCCGAAATTGAAGTCGACGCCGCCAAAGTTCACGGCCCCGATGTTGACGCGCCGCAGATCCAGCAGCAGCCCCGGAAGCTGGCCGCCGTTGATCGAGGAGATCTCCAGCGGATAGCCCTTGATGAACGCTTGTTCCTGCGCCAGCGTCGGATTCACCGTATAGAACGCAGCTGCGCCGCCACCTGAGTACAGGAACTGGGGCGGCAGATAGCCGATCTGATTGCTGAACGACGAGTGGAAATAATTCATGCCAGCCTTGAATCCCGGTAACTCAGCGGGAGTCTCGTCAAAGCCGACCGAATAGTTGTTCGATATTTCCGGCTTCAGGCCCCTGCTGCCGCCATTAAGGATGATCGTGTAGAGCGGGACTGGATTCGACGGCGGCCCGCCAATGCAGCAAAACGCCTGCGCGTGGCTGTCGATCGATGGGACCGTATCATCCGCCAGGTTTGGCGCGTGGAACGAGGTCGAGTAGTTGCCGTGCAGCAGCAGCCCGCCGAGCGGCGACCAGTTCAGGCCGTACTTCGGGTTGGTGGTGCCGCCGAAATCGTTGTACTGGTCGTGACGCGCCGATACCGAGAGCTCCAGCCGTTGCAATCCCGGCATCGCATTCGCGGCGCCGATCAGGGGCACATACAGCTCCAGGTATTCCGATACATCGGTCCGCGAGTTGATCGCGTGGTCGTCCAACGACTGGATTCCGGTGTCCCGCGTGCCGCTGGTCGCGAGTCCGTCATAAGTCTCCCGGCGGTACGAACCGCCCGCCGCGAGTTTCACGTCGCCACCCGGGATGTGAAACAGCGAGCCGTCGAAACTGACCAGGTACTCGCTGAGGTCCTGCACGACCGAATAGGCGTTGTAGGTGTAATCCTGCAGCGACTCGACGACCGACGGGCTGTTCATTCCGAAGGGATTGAACGCGGTCTGGGCAGTGGTCCCGTTCAACGCAGCCGTGTAGTTCGCGGCATTGGTGAATTGGCCCGTGAAGTAATCCTCCTCGTGGCCGAAATTCCCGACGAACTTGCCCTCCCAGTCGGACCCGAATTTCCAGGTCAGCCCCCCGCGCGCGGTATACGTCGACAGCTCCAGGTCATCGTGCAGCGGCGGCCCGACGATGTTCTGCAGGCCGTAGTCGAAGCCAACGCTCGTGATCGGCGCCCCGGTGTACCCGCCCGCCGGCGTGAACGCCGCGGGCAGCTTGAAGTACGGATTGGTGTTCGGAATCGAGGAACCGAGCACCTCGGCCTGTACCGTGTCCTTCTCAGCGGTATGGTCGGCGTACATCGCTTCGCCCCAGAGCTGCAGCGTATCGCTGAGGTCCTGGTGCGCGCTCAGCACGGCGTCGTTGCGCGTATCGCGCGGGATCAGAGAATTGTTGCCGACGTTGTCGCACTTCTCGGGGGCTCCGGCCACGAGCGGTCCACCGCCCGCCGGCACCGGATAGGCAGTCATCACGTTGCCGCCGGACCAGTTGTGGCCCCAGAGCAGGCTCGCGTCTGATTGATCGTAGGCATTGGCAAAGCCATAACGCGCATTCACTTCGAGCCCGTCGAAATTCTTGCGCAGCACGAAGTTGATGACGCCGGTCACGGCATCCGAGCCGTAGATCGAGGAGGCACCGTCCGCAACCACTTCGACGCGCTCGAGCGCCGCGGCCGGGATCGAGGACGGATCGGGGGAATTGGACAGGATCCCGGCACCGACACCCCGGTACCCGTCGAACAGCACCAGCACCAGACCATTGCCCGGGAGGCCGTGGATGCTCGGCAGGTTGATCGAATCCATCGGGTCAGCGGTGAGCTGCGGCGTTGCATTAAAGCCGCTGACGGCCGGTATCCTGCGCAGCACGTCCATCGTCGTGGCCGCGCTGGTGTTGGCAATGTCCTGCTGCGAGACTGTAATCAGCTCGGAGCCCGTCGGCGCGATGCCGCGGATGCTGGTCCCGGTCACCACGATTTCGCTCAGCGCTTCGGAAGCCGCGGTGTTTGCCGCAGTGAGCGCTTCGTCCGCGAAAACCGCCGTGGTGGATAATAGACACGCCGCGAGGGCGGCGCAGCGAAGCAGCCCGCGCGCGCCGGGCGCGCACCAGTTTGAGATGAGCATAGATCCTCCCATGCCAATTGTTATGATCGCCAGTCCCTAGCGTGGATCCCGGCGGCATCACTTCCCGGAGATGCCGCGCTCCGCAGAAATGCTTCTTACCGCCTTCGCCCCTCTACACTCTAGGTCTGCGAGAGATCATAACTCGGTGAAATCTTTGCTCTCCCTATCATCAATCCATGCAGAAAATTTGTTCTCGATCCCACGGCATCATTCGCGGCCGGGTTCGGCGCGCACCACGCATCGATATCGATAGGCGCGCTGGCTGGCAGTCAGGGGAGGTTGCAACTATGATGCCCCGATGCCGGCAACGGGCGCCGACGGAGAGATAAAAATGAATCGCGGAGCGTTACCGAAGCTGACGCTGATGGCAGCCCTGGGTGCATGCGGCGTGATATCCGCGCCGGCGCATACGCAGGCCAGCTACGCGCCACCAAACAGCGGCGATGTATCGAACCCCTACCAGACGTTCGTGCAGTGGGGACAGCTGCCCGAACCACGCCAATGGGGCGCGACGGCCGGAATCTCCGTGGCCCCGGATGGCAACATCTGGGATGCGGAACGTTGCGGCACCAACTCCTGCGTCGGCTCAGATGTCGATCCGATCATCGAACTCGATCGGAAGACCGGCGCGCTGCGCCGGCACTTCGGTAAGGGCCTGTTCGTGCAGCCGCATGGACTGTACGTCGACCGGCAGGGCAACGTCTGGGTGACGGACGGTGCGGGCAAGGACGACAAGGGACAGCAGGTCTTCAAGTTCAGCCGCGACGGCAAGCTGCTGCTGACCCTGGGAAAGGCCGGAGTTGCGGGCCCCGAACTCTCTGAGTTCGAAGCGCCCAATGCCGTCGTGGTCGCGCCCAACGGAGACATCTTTGTCGGCGAGGGCCACAACCCGACGCTCGGCAATTCCCGGATCATGAAGTTCGACCGGAACGGCAAATTCCTGAAAGTCATCGGCAAGATGGGCAGCGGCCCAGGGGAATTCATCGAGCCGCACGGCCTCGCCATGGATTCGTCGGGGCGGCTGTTCGTCGGCGACCGCTCGAACAATCGCATCCAGATCCTGGATCAGGACGGCAACTTCATTGCCGCCTGGACGCAGTTCGGCCGCCCAAGCGGCGTTTTCATCCGCAATGACATGCTATACGTGAGCGACTCGGAATCGCACTCCGACAGGCCGGGCACGCACGGATATAACCCGGGCTGCGAGCGCGGCATCCGGATCGGCAGCGTGAAGGATGGCAAGGTCATCGCGTTCATCCCAAACCCGGACGGCCTGACCGGCGGTTCAGAAGGTGTCGCGGTGGATCACGACGGCAATGTATACGGCGCGTCGAGGATTGCCGCGGAGGCCGGCCGTATCGAGAAATTCGTTCCGATCAAGAAACCATGAGCCGCCCGGCGCGAGCCGCGCCGGCCAGCAGGCCGATAAACAGGAAGGGGGATCTGTCATGCGCAGAAGAGACATTCTGACGGCTCTGCCGGCAGCCGCCGCGCTGGCCGCGACACCGGCGATCGCCGCGGTAGCGCCTCTGCCCGGCGTGCGCATCAGGATCACTGACGTTCGAATCGTGCTGCTCAGAGTAGTGAAGGAAGTGGGATCCTTCGTCGGCTTCATGGGACCCGAGGACATCAACGTCGTGCGCGTCGGCGGCGGCTCGTTCATCGAAGTGCAAACCGACCAGCAGGGTCTGGTCGGCATCGGCTCGGGAATCGATCCGGCCTATCTGCCCGTGCTGCGGGCAGAGCTTATCGGCAAGGATCCCTTTGATTTGCAGCGACTGGTGGCAAACCTGCGCGGACTGACGGGCCTGCACCGAGTCACAGGCGCGCCGCCGCCGACCGCTCCAGTACCAGCAGGAGCGCCCGTCCCGACCACCGGCGGCGCCAGCGGCGCCGAACGGGCGAGCTCGGCAGCGGAGATCGCGCTCTGGGACATCATCGGCAAGGCTGCGAATCTGCCGCTGTATCGACTGTGGGGCGCCGTGACCGATCGTGTGGTGCCCTATGCGAGTCAAGCCCGGCTCGGCCCGATTGAGGATCGCGTGGCGCTCGCCGTGAGACTCAAGAGCGAGGGCTGGCACGGCATCAAGTTCCGGGCACACTTTCCGACCATGAAAGAGGA
>JBELAR010000201.1:0-2784 GCA_049508555.1 Steroidobacteraceae bacterium | reverse complement strand
TTTGCAACTCACGATGAATGCTGAGGGTGCCCGTCGACATGATCCCGAGACCGGCCACCGCGGCGCCGGTTGCTCCCTCTGCGCCGTTTACAAGAAACCGCCCCTCAACCCGCACGGACGTCGATTTGCCATCTTTCTTGAAGACCCACCCGTCCATCCCGCGGCCCGCCGGTCCGACGATGATGGAGTGCTGGGGCAGATCGGAAGGCTTTTGGGGCTTTCCCGCTTCGGCGAGGTAGGCGGGAGAGGCGGCAAGGATGCGGTAGTTGACGCCAATCTTCCGCGCAGTTGCCGATGAGTCTGCGAGCGAGCCGACCCGGAGCGCCACATCGACTGCGTCTGTGACCAAATCCTGCCTTTCATCGTTCAGCATGAATTCCATCCGGAGCTTGGGGTGACGTTTCACAAACGGTGATAGGTTCGGGAGAACTGTCCGAATGGCGAACGAGGTTGAGAGCGCAATGCGGAGCACGCCTCTCAATTCGCCCGTGCCACGGGCTGCGTGATTTGCTTCCTCGAACGCGGCGAGAATTGCCTCGGACCGCATCAGATAGTCTGATCCTGCCTCTGTAAGCGTCACGGCGCGCGTCGTCCGGGTGAACAGCGCCACGCCCACCTCCTTTTCAAGATCGGCCACTATCCGGGAAGCGCTCGGCTGCGAGAGGCCCAGTTCGCGCCCGGCGGCCGAGAAGCTCCCGGTCCTGGCAACCCGAACGAAAAGCTGCAGTCCGAAGAAGCGGTCGTTCATTTGCAATACGAATTAGAGTTCGTCTTATTCTGTTACTACCACTGAAGAACGAATAAAACAACGGGGAGTGTGGATCGTCGACGGCGTCAGACCGCCTTTGCCCCACCGCCGTCGATCCGGTAGCTCGCGGTGGGGGACATAGCCTTCCTCTCGTACCATGAAATCGCGAAGCGCGAGGCGCCGGCGGACGTCGGCATCGGGTTCTCCAACGCGACTATGCAACGTCAGGACTTGATCGGCTCCAGCGAGCCGACGCCATTGGGAGTCTCAATGGTCTCGCACGTGCCCTTCGCGACATACTTCCAGGCATTACCCTGGTAGTCGGCTTTTGCGGTGCCAGCGCAGGTGGTGCCGGCGCCGGCGGCGCAGTCATTGTCGCCCTTCAACGCGATACCGTAGCACTTGTCCATGGTGGGTTGCGGCGGCTTCGGGCGGCGAATACCGGGGCGGCGATCATGGTGAGGGCTGCGGCGAGCGAGCCAGCGATCTTGGCATTGACGGTGACGTTGGAATTCATCGGAATTTTCCTTTACCGCGCATATTGGGCACGCGATCACATGGAGCAAAATACGGCTTCGCCATCGGCTTGCTGGACAAGCCGACGGGCGGTTCAAGGCAAGCCCGATGCTGATGCTACGCGCCTCCCCCTCTTCAAATTACCGCCGACCGGATCACGAAGCCGTGAACAAGACGCACCTTCAGCTATAGTCGCAACTTTCCGACCCTACTTCGCCTTCATCGCATGGGTCGCGTCCCAATCCTCGCCCGGCGGCGACTTCAGGTGCTTCAGGCAGCGCTCGAGCATGATGCGCGCGGGCTGATCCGAAGTCCTTGCATCCAAAACTTGCTGGAGGAAGTTTGCCGCGCCTGCGAAATCGCGGCGGCGATAGGCTGCAAGGCCATGCTCATACAGCGCCACCCAGTCCAGAGGCGCAGTTCCGGGTTCGGCGATGTCGAGCAATTCGTAGATCGCGATCCCGCCTGTCCGTCCATACACCATCAGCCGGTCCAGTTCGCGCACCTGGATGCGCTCGCCGGCAAGACGGCGCGTTTCCTCCCCGATGACAATTTCGGTGCCGTATTCCTTATTGGCCCCTTCCAGCCGGCTTGCGACATTCACGGCGTCGCCGATCACCGTGTAGTTGAGCCGCACTCCTGATCCAATATTGCCGACCAGCATGTCGCCGGAATTGATGCCGATGCGCACTCTGAGCGGCCGTCCGCCGTCATCGGTCAGTCCGGAAGCCCGAAGGGCGCGCTGGCAGGCCAGCGCAGACCGGCAGGCGTGGAGCGCGTGATCGGCGTCCGCCGCCGGCGCGCCCCAGAATGCCATCACCGCGTCGCCGATGAACTTGTCGATCGTGCCGCCATGGTCGCTAACCTCCCGCGACATGGCGTCGAGGTATTTGGAAAGCAGCGGGATGATCTGATCGCCCATCCGCTCCGACAGCCCAGTGAAGCCAGCGATGTCCGCGAACAAGACCGTCAGCTTCCGTATCGCTCCGCCAGGCCTTGGCTCGATGCCTTCGCTGACCAGCGTCCTCACGAGATCCGAGGGTATATATTTCCGGAACGCGGCCAGCCCCCCGGCCATGTCGGCGATAGCGTTCGACAGGTTCTCGATCTCAATCAGGTGCGACGCGTGTCGCCGCACCTTTTCCAGATCGAAGCGCGCGACATGCTTGAGTTCATCGACGACCACGATCAACGGCGCGGCGATGACGCGGCGGGCAAGCCACGCCGAAAAGACGCCGGCAGCGAGAATCAGAATCGCCAGCCCAATCAGCAACTGCCGTATCGTGCTTTCAATCGGTCCAAGGAATTCCGCTTCAGGAATGACAGTCGCGAGCGTCCATCCGGGAATGGTGAGCGGCGTCAAATTCACCGCATAGGAGGTTCCGGCGGCAACCAGCCTCACTTGCCTCGCAATCTTCTTGTCGACGTCATGAGAGCTGCCGCTCTGCCTCATCGCAACCTGCGCGATCGGCAACAACGGCTGATCCGACCGCTGCATCTGGACCTCGTCGGCATCCGGA
>JBELAR010000200.1:0-2843 GCA_049508555.1 Steroidobacteraceae bacterium | reverse complement strand
CGGCCGTCCGGGGACGCACCGCCGATTTGCTCCACTGATGAATAGAATTCCGGAAGTGCCGAATCTCGCCTATCTGGGCGAACAGCCGATCGAGCGGGTGAATCAGCTGTTGTCGCAGGCTTCCATATACGTCAATACGAGCAGTTTCGAAGGTTTCCCCAACGCTTTCCTGCAGGCCTGGGGACGCGGCGCCGTCGTGGCCAGCGTGGCAGTGGATCCGGACGGCGTCATGGAATCGAACCGAATTGGATACTGCACGGGATCCTTCGAGGCTCTTCGCAGCCGCGTTGAAGAGCTCGCTCGATCGCCGGATGAGCGCCGGGCCGTAGCCGAGCGGGCGTTTGCGTTCGCGCACAAGCACCACTCGCTGGCAGGTGCGGCAAAACTTGCAAATCTGATGCTCGACGCCACCGTGATGAGACACGCCAGCCAGGCGCCTACCCTAACCTCGCAATAACACCATGCCATCATGACAGCAGAATTGAAGGCTTTAATGAGCAATTGTTCCCCGGCCACACTGCCCGACCCGGAGGTCGTGGCAATCGCCGGGCGCCGGCAGCTCTCCTGCGGTGCGAAGCGCCTGCTCATCGCCGAGGCCGACCGCTGCAAGGCCCTCGGCACGCTCGCTGCGTTCCTGCGCAGTGCGCGCATTTATCCCGCAACCCTCTCGAACTGGCGCAAGCACCTGGGCACAGGCGATTGGACTACCTATGAGTCGGCCAGACGCTTAGTTCCGCGGCCCTGAGCCCAAGCCGCTCGTCACTGCCGCGCAACCGCGCGCAGCCTTCCCTTGCGGCTGCATGCCGCGCTCATGGCTCGGGGGACGTGCTGCTAAGATGCCGCTAGAGATCGGGCCTGGTCCCGCATCTCCACGGCACTGTCACCCAATCCCACACCCGGTCTTTGCGTGTACCTGATCTATTGAAAAATGGAGCCACAAATGTTCATTTTTCAGCTGCGCATCTACTGGGAGGACACCGATGCCGGCGGAATTGTTTATTATGCGAACTATCTGCGGTTCCTCGAGCGCGCGCGCAGCGAATGGCTGCGTTCGCGCGGGGTGTCGCAGCGCGCGCTCGCGGCGCAGGACGGAGTGGTATTTTCGGTCGTTGGGCTCGAGGTGCAGTACCGGCGTCCGGCCCGGCTCGATGATCTGATCGCAGTGAGCTGCGAGCCGACACAGTGCGGCGGCGCGAGCTTCGGTTGCGAGCAGAACATCTGGCGCGGCAGCGAGGCGGGTGAGCTGCTGCTCAATGCCACTGTACGCATAGCCTGCCTCGACGTGGAGAGCCTGAAACCCAGGCGTCTGCCGCAGGTCATATTCCGGGAGCTCCGGCCCTGAGAGGGCGATGGAGCGAGCCCGGTTGAAGACGTTTTAAGGAGTCGTCGATGGGCGGCAATATGCCGATGATCGGACTTATCTTGCAGGCGAGCCTCGTGGTGCAGATCGTCCTGGGCATCCTGCTGGCCGCTTCGGTGAGCTCCTGGGCCATCATTTTCCGCAAGCGCATGGTCGTTCGACGCGCACGCCGTGATGCCGAGCGCTTCGAGAACAATTTCTGGTCCGGCGGGGATCTGAGCACGCTATACCGGAGCATCGAGGCGCGCGGCAAGGCTACTGGCATGGAGAGCATCTTCGAGCTCGGTTTTCGCGAATTTGCGCGCCTGCGTGCCCAGGGTGGGGTCGCCGCCGACATGCTGCTGGAGGGCTCGCGCCGTGCGATGCGCGTGGCGCAGCTCAAGGAGATCGACCGGCTCGAGCAAAGCCTGGCAACGCTCGCCACGGTCGGTTCGACCAGCCCCTATGTCGGTCTGTTCGGTACCGTCTGGGGCATCATGAGCGCCTTCAGCTCCCTCGGTAACGTGCAGCAGGCGACGCTCGCCATGGTGGCCCCCGGGATCTCCGAGGCGCTCGTTACCACGGCGATGGGCCTGTTCGCGGCCATACCGGCGGTCGTGGCCTACAACCGCTACGCCGACCAGGTCGGGCGGCTGGAGGCGCGCTACGACGGATTCATGGAGGAGCTCTCGACGATACTGCAGCGCTATGCCGGGCGCGCACCGGCTGCTGCTGCCGCGCCAGCCGAGGAATTGCTGCCGCCGAATGCGCCAGGTGGCGCATCGCGCTCAGCGCGCCGAGGGGCCTGAGATGGCCGAATCCCAGCGCGGCAAGCGCAGGCTCATGGGCGAGATCAACGTCGTGCCCTACATCGACGTCATGCTCGTGCTGCTGATCATCTTCATGATCACGGCACCGCTGCTGACCGAGGGCATCAGGGTTGATTTGCCCAAGGCCGCGGCCGCGCCCCTGGATTCGCACGTGAACGAGCCCCCGCTGGTACTGTCGATAGATGCGCAGGGGCGGCTCTATCTGAACGTCGGCGCGAGCCCTAAACAGCCCATCAACGATGAGACCCTGCTCATCCGGGCGACCGCGGCGCTGCGGCGCGCGCCGGAGCGCTCGGTGCTGGTCAACGGCGACCAGGCCGTCAGTTACGGCCGTGTGGTCCAGGCCATGGTGCTGCTGCAGCAGGCCGGCGCGCGCAAAGTCGGATTCCAGACCGATCTGCCACCGAAACCCCAGAAAGCGCCATGAGCGAACGCCGGAGCGATCGCGTTCTGTCGATCCTGCTCTCGATCCTGGTCCACGCGGCAATCGTGGGTGCTCTGGGATGGGCCTGGTGGCAGTATCGCACGCCCAAACCGATGCCCCAGACGCTCGCGATCGAGGCCACCGTGGTGCACGACAACGCGCCCGCGGCCGCGGCTACACCGAATCCGCCCCCACCAGAGCCCGTGGCCCCACTACCGCCGCCGCCGGATGAGGCGCAACAGGCCGCGGC
>JBELAR010000020.1:0-24400 GCA_049508555.1 Steroidobacteraceae bacterium | reverse complement strand
AACGGCGATGAGCAGATGCGGCATGCGCGCCAGGACGGCGACGACCGGCAGGCCGCCGATGTCCTTGCCCAGCGCCAGCGTGAGTGGCGAGGCAACGTCCTCGTAGGCCTTTGACCTGATGATCTCGCCCAGAGTGACGATCTCGCGCTTCTCGTTCGGAATCTCCAGACCCATGACCGATTTGCCCGGAATGACCTCGACCACACGCACGCTGATCGTCGAGAGCGCGCGCGCCAGATCCTTGGCCAGAGCCGTGATCTGACTCGCTTTCACGCCTGGCGCGGGGCGCATCTCGAAGCGCGTGACGACCGGTCCGGGGTGCACGGCGACCACATCGACCTCGACGCCGAAGTCCTTGAGCTTCAGTTCCACCAGGCGCGACATCGCCTCGAGCGCCTCGGCCGAATACGAGGGCTCGCGCACGCCGGGATCGTCCAGCAGATCCAGCGGCGGCAGCTCGCGGGCCTGGGGCGGATCGAATAGCGGCACTTGCCGCTCCCGCTCAACGCGCTCGCTCTTCGGGGGTGAGGGCGCCGGGGCTTCTATGCGCGGGGCGATACGCACCACGGAGCGCCTGAGCTCCGCGTCGAGCGCCTCCTTGCGCTCGAGCTTCGCCGAGCGGCCGGCGTTCATCTCGCGGGCCGTGAACGCGCGCTCGCGCGCCCAGCGCAGCGCGTCCCAGGCCCAGGCGCCGACACGATCCATGACCGCGAACCAGGAGACGCCAAAGGCGACTGCAGCCCCAGCGAGCCAGGTGACGAGCAGCAACAGCGTCGCCCCGAGCAGCTTCAGGCCCGAGGCGAGCGCGCCGCCAGCGGCGCTGCCCACGACGCCACCGGCGCCCTGAGGCAGATCACCCGGATTCCAATGCAATGCCGTCAGAGCGCAGCTGGAGACGAGCAGCCCAATGAAACCGGCGACGCGCACGGCGAGGTTCAGGCGCGAGCCGCCCGCGGCATCAGAGGATGCGCGCATGAGCCGCCAGGCTGCTACGGCCAGGATCAAAGGCAGCAGATAGGCGGGCCGCCCGAACAGGAAAAACAGCGCATCGGCGAACCAGGCGCCGACCGGACCGATGCGGTTGTGCACCGATGCGCCCACGCCGGTATACGAGAAGCCCGGATCATGCGGGTCGAAGCTCAGCAGTGCCACGCAAATGACCAGGGCGAGCCCGCCCAATGCGATCGCCCCGCTCTCGCGCAGACCGCGCGCCACCGCAGCGGAGATGCGCAGGGAAATTCGACTCTGAACGGTGGATTCGGCCACGAATGAATCTTAGGAGAGTGCGCGGCGGCCCGCCACCCATCCGCGCTCAGGGGCGCTGCGCATGAGATCGCTCCTCGCTCAAAAGGATATGACTTGGCCTGCGACTCGGGCTTCCATACCATGCGCATTGCGCGATGGAATCGAGCGCGCCCCGGCGCGCGTTGCAGGGAGTGTACATGAGTGCGCCGACACACCGCCGTCTGATCATCGTGGGCTCCGGGCCGGCGGGCTACTCGGCCGCAGTCTATGCGGCGCGCGCCAACCTGCAGCCGATGCTGCTCACCGGTCTGGAGCAAGGCGGCCAGCTCATGACGACGACCGAGGTCGACAATTGGCCCGGGGATGTCGAGGGATTACAGGGACCGGGGCTCATGGAGCGCATGCGGCGCCACGCCGAGCGCTTCGCCACCGAGATCATCAGCGATCACATTCACCACGCGCAACTCTCAGCGCACCCCTTCGCGCTGCAGGGGGATCGCGGCCACTACAGCTGCGACGCGCTGATCATCGCCACCGGCGCCTCGGCGCGCTATCTCGGCTTGCCTTCGGAGGAGAAATTTCGCGGCCGCGGGGTCTCGGCCTGTGCGACCTGCGACGGGTTTTTCTTTCGCGGCCAGCGCGTAGCCGTGATCGGCGGCGGCAACACCGCGGTCGAGGAGGCTTTGTATCTGTCGCAACTGGCCGCGCACGTGACCCTCGTGCATCGTCGCGATCGGCTGCGCGCGGAGAAGATCCTGCAGGATCGGCTCATGCAACGCTCGCGCGAGGGCAAAGTCACTCTGATCTGGCAGCACAGCGTCGAGCAGATTCTGGGCGATGAGTCCGGGGTCAACGGCCTGCAGATCCGCTCGACCGTGAACGGCGCGTTGCGTGATATCGAGGCCGCAGGAGTCTTCATCGCCATCGGTCACACGCCCAATACGGCTCTGTTCGACGGTCAGCTCGAGATGCACGGCGGCTACATCCGGGTGCGCGGCGGCAGTGACGGCTACGCCACCGCCACCAGCCTGCCCGGGGTATTCGCGGCCGGAGATGTGGCCGATCACATCTACCGCCAGGCCATCACCTCGGCTGGTTCGGGCTGCATGGCGGCGCTCGACGCCGATCGCTATCTCGAGCAGTTGGGCCGCCACGAAGCCTAGTGCGCAGCCAGAGTCTCACGCGTATCAGCGAGGTCGCCGCGGAGCAGTGGAATGCCCTGGTGGGCGGCTATCCGTTCCTGCGCCATGAGTTCCTGTGCGCACTCGAGGATACGGGCTGCGCCAGCCCGCGCAGCGGCTGGAGCGCGCAGCACCTGTTGCTGTACGACGAGCAGGGGCTCGCGGCGGCAGCACCGCTCTATCGCAAATCCCATTCGTGGGGCGAATTCGTCTTCGACTTCGCCTGGGCCCGCGCCTTCGAGCAGCAGGGACTCGCCTACTTCCCCAAGCTCGTCTGTGCGGTGCCCTTCACACCCGCGAGCGGTCCGCGTCTGCTGTGCCGCCCGGGCCTGCCGGCGGCGCCCCTGCGCCTGGAGTTGCTGCGTGCCCTGCGCGCGCAGGCGCAGTCCCGGCAATTGTCCTCCGTGCACGCGCTGTTTCTGGATGAGGCCGGACGCGCGGCCTGCGCCGAGGAGGGCTGGCTGCTGCGACGGGACTGCCATTTCCAATGGCACAATCGCGGCTATCGCGATTTCGGGGAATTTCTCGAAGCCTTCTCGGCTGAAAAGCGCAAGAAAGCCCGCCGCGAGCGCCGCCGGGTGCTCGAGCAGGGCATCGAATTCCGCACCCTCGATGGCACGCAGCTCGATGCCGCCATGATCGAGCGCGTCTACGCCTTTCACGCCCTCACCTTCCTGCGCCATGGTCATAATCCGTATTTGAACCGCGCATTCTTCAGCCAGGTCGCGCGCGAGCTGGGCCCCTCCCTGATCGTCAAGCTGGCCCTGAGCGCGGGCGAGCCCGTGGCGGCGGCGGTATTCTTCCGCTCCGAGGACACGCTCTACGGGCGCTACTGGGGCGCGGCGGCCGACTATCACAGCCTGCACTTCGAGACCTGTTACTACCAGGGCATCGACTATTGCATCGCGCACGGCCTCAAACGCTTCGAGCCCGGCACCCAGGGAGAACACAAGATCGCCCGTGGCTTCGAGCCTGCCTTCACCTGGTCCGCGCACTGGATCGCTGATGCGACGCTGCGAGGCGCGATCGGCGCGTACCTCGAGCGCGAGGGCAGCGCGATCGAAGCCTATGCGAGCGCCGCCGAGGCCCACGCGCCGTTCCGCCGAGGCGAGCTGAACGAACCGCCGCCATGAACTGCCCGGCATGATCACCTGGCTGGCACCGGACGATCCGCCCGATCGCTTTCCGCCGCACGAGGCGGCGCTGCGTGATCCCTCCGGACTGCTCGCGGCAGGCGGGGATCTGAAGCCTGAACGCCTCATGGCCGCCTATGCGCGCGGCATCTTTCCCTGGTATTCACCGGGTCAGCCCGTACTGTGGTGGTCGCCAGACCCGCGCGAGGTGCTCTGGCCGCGCGAGTTCCACTGCTCGCGCAGCCTCACGCGTGCCGTGCGCACGCGCGGCTTCAGCCTGCACGAAAGCCGCGATTTCGACGCCGTGGTGAGCGCCTGCGCCGCGCCGCGCAGCCGCAGCCCGGGCACCTGGATCACACCGGAGATGAAGCGAGCCTATGGCGTGCTGCATGCCTTGGGTTGGGCGCACAGCTACGAGATCTGGCGCGACGATGCCCTGCTCGGCGGCCTCTACGGCGTGCGTTTGGGCTCTGTATTCTTCGGCGAGTCGATGTTCAGTCGCGAGCGCGACGCCTCCAAGGCCGCGCTGGCCGGTCTGGTCGCGCGCAGCGAGGAATTAGGCATCACACTGATCGACTGCCAGCTGCCCTCCGCGCACCTGCGCAGCCTCGGCAGCCGGCCGATACCGCGCCAGGAGTTTCTGGCGGTGCTCGGGCGCGGCTGAGCCCTCGCTGCAGCGCAAGAGCGCCCGCAATCGCGTGCGCGTTGCATTGCAGGCCCCCTTTATGCAGAATTCGCCGCCCCTAAGGCCACGCAGCGCAGCATGCCCAAAGAAGACGCCATACAAATGGAAGGTGAGGTCATCGAGACCTTGCCCAATACGACCTTTCGGGTCCAATTGAAGAACGGTCACGTCGTGACTGCGCATATCTCCGGCAAAATGCGCAAGAACTACATCCGCATCCTGACCGGTGATCAGGTCACCGTGGAGATGACGCCCTACGATCTATCCAAGGGCCGAATCGTCTATCGCGGCCGTTGAAAGGCTCGCGCCGGAGCCTCAGGCCGTGACTTCGGCTTGCGTGGCCGGGATGCAATCGAGCGTGAGCGCGCTCTGATCCGCAGCCACCGATACGCGCACCTGGCCGCCCCCGACAAGCTTGCCGAACAGCAGCTCCTCGGCCAGCGGACGCTTGATGTGCTCTTGAATGACTCGAGCCATCGGGCGCGCACCCATCTTCGGGTCATAGCCCTTCTGCGCGATCCAGTGCCGTGCCGCCTCATCGATGTTGAGGACGACTCCCTTGGGCTCGAGCTGGGCCTCGACTTCGATGAGCAGCTTGTCCACCACGCGCTCGATCGTCACGGCGTCGAGCGGCGCGAACTGTATGACCGCATCCAGACGGTTGCGGAACTCGGGTGAAAACAGCCGGCGCACGGCCTCCATGCCATCCGTGGTGTTGTCGGCAGTCATGAAACCGATCGACGCGCGACTCATCTCCTGAGCCCCGGCATTGGTGGTCATGACGATCACGACATGGCGAAAGTCGGCCTTGCGGCCGTTGTTGTCGGTCAAGGTGCCATGGTCCATCACCTGCAGCAGCAGGTTGAATACGTCCGGGTGCGCCTTCTCGATCTCATCGAGCAGCAGCACGCAATGCGGGTGCTTGGCGATCGCCTCGGTCAACAGACCGCCCTGATCGAAGCCGACATAACCGGGCGGTGCGCCGATCAGGCGCGACACCGTATGGCGCTCCATGTACTCCGACATGTCGAAGCGGATGAACTCGATTCCGAGCGCGATGGCCAGCTGGCGCGTGACCTCCGTCTTGCCGACACCCGTCGGGCCTGCAAACAGCAGGCTCCCGACCGGCTTGCGCTGATCGCCCAGTCCCGATCGGGCCATCTTGATGGCCGAAGCCAGGGTTTCGATCGCATGGTTCTGGCCAAATATGACCAGTTTGAGGTTGCGCTCGAGATTCTTGAGCAGATCGCGGTCCGAGGCCGAAACGTGCTTGGCCGGGATGCGGGCCATGCGGGCCACCACATCCTCGATGTGCGAGACCTCGACCTTGGTCTCGCGCTCGCCCGCGGGCTTGAGGCGCAGGCGCGCGCCCGCCTCATCGACCACGTCGATGGCCTTGTCGGGCAGATGCCGCTCGTTGATATGACGGTCGGCCAGCTCGGCGGCGGCCCGCAGCGCGTCATTGGAGTACTCGACGCCGTGGTGCTCTTCGAATTTCGGCTTCAATCCCTGCAGGATCTCGACCGTCTCCTGCACCGACGGCTCGGCGACGTCGATCTTCTGGAAGCGCCGTGCGAGGGCGTGGTCCTTCTCGAAGATGCCGCGATACTCCTGGTAGGTCGTCGAGCCTATGCAGCGGATCTCGCCATTGGCCAGCACGGGCTTGATCAGGTTCGATGCATCCATGACACCGCCCGAGGCGGCGCCGGCACCGATCACGGTGTGAATCTCGTCAATGAACAGAATCGCGCCGGGCTGCTTCTTGAGCTCCGTGACGACCGATTTCAAGCGCTTCTCGAAGTCCCCGCGATACTTGGTGCCGGCAATCAAAGCACCCATATCGAGCGCGTAGATGGTGCTGTCGGCCAGCACCTCGGGCACGCGGCCCTCGACGATCAAGCGCGCCAGTCCTTCCGCGATCGCGGTCTTGCCGACCCCGGCCTCACCGACGTAGAGCGGGTTGTTCTTGCGCCGGCGGCACAGAATCTCGATCGTCCGCTCGACCTCGAGCTTGCGCCCGATCAGCGGATCGATTCGCCCCTCCTGGGCGAGCGCATTGAGATTGACCGCGAAGCGCTCGAGCGCGCTGCCGGAATCCCCGTCGCGCTCACTCTCGATCCCGGTGTCGTCGCGCTCCTTTTCGGCTTTGGACTCCCCGGTGCGCGAGAGCCCATGCGAGATGAAATTCACGACATCGAGCCGCGTGACCTGCGCGCGCGCGAGCAGAAATACCGCGTGGCTCTGCTTTTCGCTGAAGATCGCGACCAGTACGTTGACCACGCCGACTTCTTTCTTGCCGCTCGACTGCACGTGGAAGACCGCGCGCTGCAGCACGCGCTGGAAGCCGAGTGTGGGCTGCACCTCGCGCTCCTCGCTCACTGCGAGGCGCGGGGTATTGGTCTCGACGTGCTGCTTGAGATCCGCGCCCAGGCGCTCCAGGTCCGCGCCGCAACCCTCGAGTACTTCACGTACCTTGGGGGCGTCGAGTATCGCCAGCAGCAAATGCTCGACCGTGAGGAATTCATGGCGCGCGGTGCGCGCCTGATGAAAAGCCTGATTAAGGCAAAACTCCAGCTCGCTCGACAACACGGCTCCAACTCTCCAGCGAACGTTTCAGGCCGCCTCGAGCGTGCACAGCAGCGGGTGCTGATGCTCGCGCGAGTAACTGGTCACCTGTGACACTTTGGTCTCTGCGATTTCGTATGTAAAGACCCCGCAGACACCTTTGCCCCGGGTGTGCACCTCCAGCATGACACGTGTCGCGGTCTGCCGCTCCATGCCGAAGAACTTCTCGAGCACTTCGACGACAAATTCCATGGGCGTGTAGTCGTCATTCAGCAGCACCACCTGATAGAGCGGTGGCTGCGCGGTCTGAGGCGGCGACTCTTCAACCGTGACGCCGCTATCGGGTCGATTGGATTCTCTATGCCCCATTGTGCCAAAGCTGCCCGTCACGCCTTCGCAGTGCCGCCGCAGCACTTCTGTCACAGAAGTCTAATCCACTGTGCGGCAGCGGTATATGTGGCATCACGCTCCACAGTGTCGGTAACGAGCGACGCCTGGCTCCAAAAGAATTTAATCGAAACAAATACTTGAGAGCGTCAACGACCGGGCCGTATCATGACCCATTGCAATGCTCCCAAGGAGCCGATATTTCCGTGAGCGCGACCGCTTGGTTTGAGGAGCTACGGACGGGTCCGGGCTGGACGCGGCTGCTCGAGCAGCATGGCGCGCAGCTGCTCGTCCTGGCCCTGCTCATCGCTCTGGCCCTGGACAGCGCCCTGATCCTGACCCGGGCGTTGAATCACCGCGCGACGACGCCGTCCGGCGCAACGCCCATGCCAAACACCGCGGGCAGATCCGCGGTGAATCCTGCGGTGGAACTCGCGGCCATCGTCAACGCACATCTGTTCGGGCGCGCGGGGGTTGCGAACTCGGAAAACGCGCCGCCCACGACGATGCCGCTGATACTCGCCGGCGTCATCGCCGGCCCCGACCCGAGCCGGGGACAGGCGATCATCGGCCCGAGCGCCACGTCCGCCAAGCTCTACGCGGTCGGCGCCGCGATCCCCGGCGGCGCGCGCCTGCATGCCGTCTACAGCGATCGGGTGCTCCTCGAGCGCAACGGGGGCCTCGAGACGCTCAAATTGCCGCATACCGCTACCGCCTCGATCGGCGCCAACAGGACGGCGTCAGCGCAGCTGGCACCGCGCACGGAAGCGCAGCGTGACAATTCCTCGGTGCTGGCGGGCCTGGTGCGCATACAGCCGGTGTTCAACCAGGGCAAGCTCAGCGGCTATCGCATCTTTCCCGGAGGCACGAAGGGCAACAACGCCTTCAACCAGCTCGGGCTCAAATCCGGGGATCTGATTCAGGCCGTCAACGGCACCCCGCTGGATGACGCGGGACGGGCGATGGAGGTGCTGGGGACCCTGTCCTCCTCCGCTAGCGCCACGGTAACCGTGTCGCGAAACGGTCAGGCGCAGGAAGTGAATCTCAATCTTGCGAACCTCAACGTCGACGCGGAGTCCAACCCCAGCGAGAATGCCGCCCCGGGTGCGCCCCCGGGCGATGCAACCCCGGCGGGAAGCGCGCCGAGCGCGCCGAATGGGCCCTCGCCCGGTTCGGGTCGGGGCCGCCCGCCCGTTTCAAACCCGCTGATCCCGGCGCCGGGCGGCGGCGGCGCGAGTGATGTCCCTGCTGCACCCGACGGCGCTCCCGGGGCAGCCGGCGCGATTGGCGAGCAGGTGCGTTAGCGCGCTGCAGGGACTGCCGAGTATGAATACAGGAAGCGAGTACTGATGCCCCAAAGAACCACGTTCGGTGCGGCGCCGCGCCGGCGCGTTGCGCTCGCGATGCTCGCACTGGGCCTATGCGCCTTGGCATTGGCGCAGCAGCCCGGCGCGCCGCAGCCGAGCGCGCAGCAGCGCATCACGCCGAACTTCAAGGACGCGGACATCACCCAGATCATCGAAGCGGTCAGCATGGCGACCGGCAAGAATTTCATCATCGATCCGCGCGTGCGGGCCCAGGTCACCATGCTGTCATCGACTTCGATGACGCCGGATCAGTTCTACCAGGCGTTTCTCGCGATCCTGCAGGTACATGGTTTTGTCGCGATTCCCGCGGGCAATGTGATCAAGATCGTGCCCGACGCGAACATGCGCCAGTACGCGGCCGATGATCTGCCCGATCGCGTGAGCTCCAGCTCCGATGAAATGGTGACGCAGGTCCTGGCGGTCAAGAACATCAATGCCGCGCAGCTGGTGCCGGTATTGCGGCCCTTGATGCCGCAGAACGCGCAGCTCTCCGCCGTCACGGGCGCCAATATCCTGATCCTCTCGGACCGCGCCAGCAACGTGAACCGCATGATGCGCATCATCGCGCGCATCGATCAGGTCGGGGACTCGGACATCGATGTGATTCCGCTGCAGAGTGCCACCGCGGCCGATACCGCCCGCGTGCTCACGACGCTGCTCGCGCAGACGGGCGAGGCGGCCTCAGGCGTCAAGATCGTCGCCGATGATCGCTCCAACAGCGTGCTCGTGAGCGGGGATTCGGCCATGCGCCTGCGCATCAAGACGCTGGTGACGCATCTGGACACACCGGTGGATACCGGCAGCGAGACCCAGGTGCGCTACTTGCGCTACTCGGACGCCGAGGATCTGGCCGGCCGCCTCAAGCAGCAATTGACCGGAACCACGGGTGCGAGCTCGACCATGAACAGGCTGCTCGAGCGCGGTCAACCGGTGGCGCAGCCGACGCCCAATGCCCAGGGCACAACGTCGCGGGTCTCGGCCGACACCGCCGTAACCGCCGCTGGCAACGCCGCCTCGGCCACGGTCTCGCTGGCCGGCGGTACCGCCACGATCTGGGCCGACAAGGACACCAACTCGCTGATCATCACCGCCGGGCAGCGGACCATGCGCGCCGTGAACGCCATCATCGACAAGCTCGACATCCGCCGCGCGCAGGTCATCGTGCAGGCCATCATCTGCGAAGTGTCGGTGGACAAGACCTCCGACCTCGGCGTGAACTGGGCCATCGACGGCTCGGCCACGGGAGTCGGCGTCGGCGGCTTCATCGCACCGGTCAATGGCTCATCGATCATCGATCTCTACAACGACGCCACGACGCCGTCCAACCTCGCCAGCAACCCGCCCTCGGGCACGATTCTGGGCATCGGCAAGCTGAGCGCTGCCGGCGTCAACTTCGCGGCCGTATTGCAGGCGTTGCAGAGCGATTCGCGCACCAATATTCTGGCCACCCCGCAGGTCGTCACGCGCGACAACCAGGAGGCCAAGATGGAGGTGGCGCAGGAGGTGCCCTTCCTGACCGGTCAATACAGCACCACCAACGGCACGGGCAGCGCCTTCCAGACCATCCAGCGCGAGGAGGTCGGCACGATTCTGACCGTCACGCCGACCATCAACGAAGGCGATTCCGTGCTGCTCAAGCTGCAGATCGAGAGCTCGAGCCTCTCCGGCAGCTCCGAGGGCGCGGTCGATCTGGTGACCAACAAGAACGTGATCACGACCAGCGTGCTGGTCAAGGACGGCGGCACGCTCGTGCTCGGCGGCCTGATCCAGGATAGTGTGACCAACAGCAACAATTCGGTGCCGTTCCTCGGCAGTATTCCGATCCTCGGTGAGCTGTTTCGAGCCCGCAATACCCAGAAAACCAAGACCGATTTTCTGATCTTTCTGCAGCCCCGAATCCTGCGCAACGACGCTCAGGCCGCCATCGAGACCGATGCGAAGTACGATTACATGCGTTCGGAGCAGCGCAAGAGCGCTCACGACAAGACCAAGATCCCACTGCAGCCCTTCGCGCCCGCGGATATGCTGCCGCCCATCAACAACGGCGAGACGCCGTTGGGCGTGCTGAGCCCCGACACGGTCAATGAGGGTCCGACGGGGGCTGGCAGGGGCAGTCGCGGCGCGGCCGCTACCAGCCCTGCGGCGAACCTGCCCCTGGCGCCAAGCCCGGCAGCCTCCGCGCCCGCGACATCTCCGGGCACGGCCTCGCCGACACAGTCGACCGGAGCCTCACCGTGAGCGAAGTTGCCGAGCGGATCGAAAGCGAGCTACGGCTGCCGTTCACGTTTGCGCGACGCCACGGCGTGCTCATACGCGGTGTCGAAGACGGCGTCGCCGACTGCGTCTACCGCGTCCCGGTCGCCCCGATGGCGCTGGCCGAGGCCCGGCGCTATCTGCGCCTGCCGCTGCGGCTCACGGCCGTGGAGAGCGAGACCTTCGATGATCTGCTGCGCAAGACCTACGAAGGCGGCGGCGAGTCGATGCAGATCGGGCTCGAAGACACGACGGATCTGGCGCATCTCGCGCAGGAACTGCCCGAGCAGGCGGACCTGCTCGAGAGCAACGATGATGCACCGATCATTCGTCTGATCAACGCCGTACTGACGCAGGCGATCCGCGAGAATGCCTCCGACATTCACATCGAGCCGTTCGAGAATCGACTGGTGGTGCGCTTCCGGGTCGATGGGATCCTGCGCGAGGTGTTGCAATCCAAGCGCGGTGTCGCCCCGCTCGTGGTCTCACGCATCAAGGTCATGTCGAAGCTCGACATCGCCGAGAAGCGCCTGCCGCAGGATGGTCGCATCAGTCTGCGCATCGCCGGCCGCGCGGTCGACGTGCGCGTCTCGACCATTCCCTCGGGTCATGGCGAGCGCGTGGTATTGCGTCTACTCGACAAGCAGGCCGGTCGCCTCGATCTGGACTCCCTGGGTATGGGTGCGCACACCCAGCAGCTGATCGATGAACTGATCCACAAGCCGCACGGCATCCTGCTCGTGACCGGCCCGACCGGCTCGGGCAAGACCACGACGCTCTACGCCGCGCTCGAACAGCTCAACGACAATACGCAGAACATCATGACGGTCGAGGATCCGATCGAGTACTACATCGATGGTATCGGCCAGACCCAGGTCAACACCAAGGTCGAGATGACCTTTGCACGCGGCCTGCGCGCGATCCTGCGACAGGATCCGGATGTCGTGCTGGTCGGGGAGATTCGTGACCTGGAAACCGCCCAGATCGCGGTGCAGGCCAGTCTGACCGGACACCTGGTGCTCTCGACACTGCACACCAATACCGCCGCCGGGGCCCTCACGCGACTGCGCGACATGGGTATCGAGCCGTTCCTGCTGTCCTCGAGCCTGGTCGGGGTGCTGGCGCAGCGCCTGGTGCGCGTGCTCAATCCCGACACGCGCCAGGCCTTTGCCGCCGGTGAATACGAGCGGCGCCTGCTCGGTCTCGCGAGCGATGAACCCTCCCCGACCCTGTATCGTCCAGGACGCGATGCCGGCGGCGGTTACCGCGGCCGCACCGGCATCTATGAGCTCATCCTGATTGACGACACCCTGCGCACCATGATTCACGATGGAGTCGGCGAGCACGATATCGAGCGCTACGCGCGCAAGTTCACCCCCTCGATCCGCGACGATGGGCTCGCGCGCGTGCTCAAGGGCGAGACCACCATCGAAGAGGTTCTGCGCGTCACACGCGAGGATTGACCCGCGCCGGGACTGGACTGATCGATGGGTGCATTCGAATACACAGCGCTCGATACCGGGGGCCGCTCGCGCAAGGGCGTCATCGAGGGGGACACGGCGCGCCACGTGCGCTCGCTGCTGCGCGAGCGCCAGCTGCTGCCGGTCACGATCGAGGCGGTCGCCTCGCAGGAATCGCGCCTGCAGCGCCGCCGCGGCTTCGTCTGGCGCCGTGGCGTCTCTGCCTCCGACCTCTCGCTCATGACACGCCAGCTCTCGACGCTGGTGCGAGCGGGCCTGCCGCTCGAGGAAGCGCTGCTGGCGGTATCCGAGCAGACCGAGAAGCCGCGCGTTCAGAGCATCATCCTCGGCGTGCGTGCGAAGGTGGTCGAGGGTCACACCCTGGCGACGGGTCTGAGCGACTTCCCGAGTGTCTTTCCCGAGATCTACCGCGCCACGGTCTCGGCCGGCGAGCAATCGGGTCATCTCGATGCCGTGCTGGAACGGCTGGCCGAGTACACCGAGACGCGCGAGCAGATGCGGCAGAAAGTCATGGGCGCGATGCTCTACCCGATCGTGCTCACGGTGATGTGCTTCACGATCGTCTCGATCCTGCTGACTTACGTCGTACCCAAGGTCGTCGAGGTGTTCGAAGCCAATCGGGCCAAGCTGCCGCTGGCCACCCGCGTGCTCGTGGCCGTCAGCGGTTTCCTGCGAAACTACGGGCTGTGGCTCCTGATCGGGATTGGCGTGGTGGGCGTGATTTCCTGGCGCGCGCTGAAATCCCGGCCGACGCGCTTGCGTTATCACCGCTTGTTGCTGCAACTGCCGCTGTTCGGCCGCATCGTGCGCGGCTTCAATACCGCGCGCTTCACGCGCACGCTGAGCATACTGACCGCGGCGGCCGTGCCGGTGCTCGATTCGCTGCGCATCTCGAGCGAGGTCATCACCAATCTACCCATGCGCGATGCGGTCAACGAGGCCGCCGCCCGCGTGCGCGAAGGCGCGCCGATCGGCCGCTCGCTCGCGGCAAACCGGCTGTTCCCACCCATGACGATCCACCTGATCTCGAGCGGGGAGTCGAGCGGCGAGCTGCAGGCCATGCTCGAGCGCGCCGCTCTGAATCAGGAGCGCGAGCTCGAGGGCCTGCTGGCGGCACTGGTCGGACTGCTCGGGCCGCTGCTGATCGTGGGCATGGGGCTGTTCGTGATGGGCATCGTGTTCGCGATGCTGTTGCCCATTTTTGAGATGAATTCGTTGATTCGCTGAAGACGCTGTTGCGTCGGGATTCAATTCGCATTATTTTCGCCCCGGTTATGTCAGCGGCCAAAATCTAACGATCTCAAGACCATCGCCATGGGTGGAAATCCGGATTCGGACGAATACGAAGACGAGGACGCGGACGAGATCGAAGGCGACGACGATCTCGATCTCGACCGCGCCATCAAGGACATGGAGATCGCCAAACGCCGCAGCATCAAGGTCGGCGAACCGGCCTGGCGCCGTCTCGAGCAGCGCCTGGAGCAGAAGCGCACGGCCGAGCTGATCAGCGATCTGGAGGATTACGAGATCGGTCCCGGCGAGGATGCGCCGCCTGCCAACGGCCAGAAGGCGCGCCGTCGCTAGGCGCCGTCGCTAGGCGCTGGCGCTCGCGCCAGCTGTGACGCTCTGCTCGAGCAGCCCCTTGCCCGCCGCCGGCCCGGCGCCGCGCCGCAGTACGCCCACGACGACGCCTTCGATGAGCAGGGATTCGTGCTCCAGATCGACCCGTATGGGTTCGAATTCGGCGTTCTCGGGCATGAGCCACACCACACTGCCCTCCTGCCGATAGCGCTTGACCGTGACCTCGTTCTCCAGACGCGCGACGATGATCTGGCGATGGCGCACTTCGCTCGTGCGGTGCACCGCGACCAGATCCCCATCGAGAATGCCGGCATCCTTCATGCTCATGCCGACCACTTTGAGCAGAAAATGCGGTCGCGGCTGGAACACGCCGGGATCGATCTGCACGTGCTCGACGATGTGCTCTTCAGCCAGTATCGGTCGGCCCGCGGCGACCGCTCCGATCAAAGGCAGCCCGAGCTGCTCGCGCAGCGTGTCGCACAGCTGTATGCCCCGCGAAGCCCCGGGCAGCAGCTGAATGACGCCCTTGCGCGCGAGCGTGCGCAAATGCTCTTCGGCCGCGTTGGGTGAACGGAAGCCCAATTCGGCGGCTATCTCCGCCCGGGTTGGCGGCATACCGGTCTCGGCGAGGTTGCGCTGGATAAAGCGCAGTACCCGGGTCTGTCGCGGTGTGAGATCTGACATACTGTTATTATATACAGTACCGCCCCGGCCGCGCAAACGGGGCGGTCTACGCGCTCTCTGTCGGCGTTAGCCGACAGCGCGAGTGCAACTTTGCTATTGCAATACTTTGTTAAATTTGGTCAAGTTGGCAGCCGCAAAATCGTCCCGCAGCGATGCGTGCGGTCGGATGCGGTTTTATCTACATTTTCAGTGCAAGTTCAGTGCAAGTTAAAGGGGATCTATGATGAATAAGTCTATCGTTGTGAAGCTGGCCGCTGCCGCTGCAGTAATTGGGCTCGCCGGCTGCACGGACCTCAAGCCGCTACAGGCTGATATTGACAGCCTGAAGCAGCAGGTCGGCAAGCTCCAGACCGAAGTCGATGCAGCGAAGGCCTCGGCGGACGCAGCCGCGCGCGCAGCCAGCGCCGCGCAGAGCTCTGCGAGCCAGGCGGCCACGGCAGCGAGCGGTGCGCAGAGCACGGCCAATCAGGCTTTGTCTGCGGCGCAGGCGGCACAGGCCTCGGTCGATGCGACCAACGAGAAGATCGATCGCATGTTCAAGAAGTCGGTCTCGAAGTAATTCGGCCGACCTCGCGATCAAAAACGCCGCGCATTGCGCGGCGTCTTCTTTGATTATTTTTTTATTGTCTCCGGACTCTCCGGCCTAGCCGTTCAAGGGCCTATCACTCGGCATGGGCGCGCCCGCGGCCTGAGCCGGCCACAGGGCGTGTGTAGCTGCTCAGTAGCGCAGCAGAGCCGAGCCCCAGGTGACTCCACCGCCGAGTGCCTCGAGCAGCAATGTGTCGCCGCGCTGGATGCGGCCATCGCGTACCCCGACATCCAGGGCCAGCGGCACCGAGGCCGTCGAGGTGTTGCCGTGCTCCTGCACGGTCACGATGACCCGCTCCATCGGCATACCGAGCTTCTTGGCGACGGCCTGAATGATGCGCAGATTCGCCTGATGCGGCACCAGCCAGCTGAGTTCCGATTTATCCATATGGTTGGCGAGCAGTGTCTCATCGACCACCCGTCCGAGCAGGGTCACAGCCAGCTTGAACACCTCGCTGCCAGCCATGCGAATGGTGTCGCCGGGCCGCATGATGCCGGGCGCTGCGCCCCGCGCCGGGCCGCCCGTACAGTAGAGCAGATTCTGATAACTGCCATCGGCGTGCAGCCGGGTCGAGATGATGCCGGGCTCCTCTGAAGCCGTCAGCACCACGGCACCGGCGCCGTCTCCAAACAGTATCGCGGTGCTGCGGTCGCTCTGATCGGTGATGCGCGAGAGCACCTCGGAGCCGACCACCAGTGCCCGGCGCGCATCCCCCGCACGCACGAACTTATCCGCCACGGCCAAGGCGTAAATAAAGCCACTGCAGGCGGCCTCGAGACTGAATGCGGGTGCGCCGCGGCAGCCGAGCCGCGCCTGCAGCAGAGCTCCGCAGTTGGGAAATACCAGGTCCGGTGTGGTCGTACCGTAGGAGATCAGATCGATGTCGGCAGGCTGCAGTCCGGCCGCATCGATCGCGGCGCGCGCCGCGTGCTCCGCCATGTCGACGTTGGACTCGTCCTCGCCAATGATATGACGGCGCTCGATGCCGGTCCGCTCCCGGATCCAGGCATCGGTGGTATCCATGCGCCGCTCGAGATCGAAGTTCGTGACCACCTGCGCCGGCAGATAGCTGCCGGTGCCTACGATCCTGGAGTACACGCCCGGTCTGCTTGCGCGCCGCCGGTGGAAACTTATTCCTGGGATTCCGGCTCGGCTTGCTGTGCGATGACACGCCGGCCGCGATAGAACCCGTCCGGCGTGATGCGGTGACGCAAATGCTGCTCGCCCGATTGCGCATCGACGGACAGCGCGGGAGTCGTCAACCCATCGTGGGAGCGATGCATACCGCGTTTGGACGGCGTCTTGCGGCTTTTTTGTACGGCCATGATCCGAACTCCTCGAACACCTTATGACGACTTTAAGACGACTTTTCCGCTACTCGACTACTTGTCCGCTTTACCACCGCCGGCCTTGCCGCCGCGCTCGAGCAGCGCACGCAGATCGGCAAACGGTCGGGCCACTGCCGCGCCGTCTGCCGGGGCCGTGGGCGTTCCGGGCGCAGCGGGCGCCGATCCGGCCGACTGCGCCGCAGGCGCCTGGATGATCGGCTGACACGCGGCCCCCGCGGCGTGCACCGGCACGATGGGCACGGCGAGCAACAACTCCTCCGCCACCAGTGCCTCGAGACTCAGCCGTCCGTCGGGCGCGAGAAATGTCTCCAGACCCGCCGGCGCATCCTCGGCTTCACGCTCCGACTCCACGAGCACCACCGGTGAGACCGCCTCCAGCTCGAGCGGCATGCTTCCCATGCAGCGCTGGCAGGTCACTTGCAACTGCGCCTGCAGCCGCACCTCGGCAGTCGCGAATCCCTGCTCACGGCCAAAGCGCAACTGGGCCTGCACTCGGCCGCCGCTGGCCGCGACTTCCGGCGGCAGGCCCGGCAGGTCGGACAACGCGATATCCAAATCGAACCCTGCTCGCGTTTCCGCCAGCTTTCTGACGTCGCGTAGCTTCAAGGCGCCGCCCGGCATGGGGCGCGTATAATAGGTTCAGCGCCAGGGCAAGTCAAAACGCCCAAGTCTTTCAAGCCTTTGAGTTAACTTTTGCGGTCTCATCGCCAATCCTCTCACCGGTGCTGATTCTAGCCTCGACCTCGCGCTACCGGCGCGAGCTGCTGCAACGCCTGGGGCTGCCCTTCGAGGTGATCGCGCCGCTCGTGGACGAATCGGGCGCGCCGCCGGAGAGCGCTCTGGAGCGGGCGCAACGACTGGCGCTCGCCAAGGCCCGTGCGGTGAGCGTGCAACGACCCGATGCGACCGTCATCGGCAGCGACCAGGTCGCACACTGCAAGGGCCGCACACTGGACAAGCCGGGCAACGCGCAGCGCTGCCGCGAGCAGTTGCGCTGGTTGTCCGCCTCCAGCGCGGTATTTCATAGCGCCGTGGCGCTGCTGCCGGCGCGCGGCGCGCAGCCCATCGAATTCGTCGCCACGACCACGGTGCACTTCCGCGCGCTCGGTAGTGCCGAGATCGAGCGCTACATCGTGGCCGAGCAGCCCTTCGATTGCGCCGGTGCCTTCCGCAGCGAGGCGTTGGGCATCAGCTTATTCGAGCGGATCGAGTGCGAGGATCCCACGGCGCTGATCGGGCTGCCGCTGATCGGCCTCGCCGCGGCTCTGCGCGCGCTCGATTTCGCCGTGCCCTAGGGCCTTGGGGTCAGCGCAGTTCAACGCCGCGCCCGAGGCTGCGCGCGCCGCTTGCTGGAGAGCTGATCGAGCACCGCACGCAGCTCGTCGGGCAACGGTGCACTGAAGCTCTGCTCCGCGCCGTCCGGCCAGGTAAACGAGCAACTGTGGGCGTGCAGAAACATGCGCTTGAGGCCGAGCGCGCGCAACTCACCGTTGGCCGCCTCCTCACCGTACTTGTCATCCCCCAGCACCGGGTGATTGCAATAGGCCGCGTGTACGCGAATCTGATGTGTGCGTCCGGTGTGAATGATGGCCTCGACCAGCGAGGCCCTGGAACCATAGTGCTCGATCAACTTGAATTCGGTCAGCGCGAGCTTGCCCTGGGCATCGACTTTGACCGTGCGCTCCCCGCCCACGCGCAGATCCGTGCGCAGGGGCGCATCGATGCGCTTGTGACCGAGATTCCAGCGTCCGGCGAGCAAGGCCAGATAGCCCTTCTGCACCGCTCCCTCGCGCAGTAGCGCGTGCAGCGTGCGCAGCGCCGAGCCGCGCCGCGCGACCATCAGGCAGCCACTGGTATCGCGGTCGAGCCGGTGCACGAGCTCGAGGGTTTCCTTAGGTCTCGAGGCCCTCAGAGCCTCGATCACGCCGAAGGACAGACCGCTGCCGCCGTGTACGGCGATGCCCGCGGGCTTGTCGAGCACGAGCAGGCGCGCATCCTCATGCACGATCGCGCGCTCGATGGTCTGTATCAGCGTCGCCGGTACCCGTCGCGGGGCGTCCGGCGCGCGCTCGAGTACCGGCGGCAGGCGCACCGAATCCCCTGCGGCCAGGCGTTGCTCGGGCCCGGCGCGCCGGCCATTGACGCGCACTTCACCGCGCCGGATCAGCCGGAAAATGCGGCTGCGCGGTACTCCAACGAGCCACTGTGCGAGCAGCTTGTCCAGACGCTGGCCCTGGCTTTCCGTGTCGATTTGCACGTGCCGGACGGCGGTCCTGGGGCCGGCTGCGCTGGCCTGTTCGGTCTCGGACAATTACCTCTCCAATCGCTGCGGCGCCCTTTAAGTGTTTGTTTCAAGTACCGCCTGTGTCTATAATCCGGGTGTGGCGTTGGAACCGGGCACCCCCACTTCAAGGACAACGGGGCCGGCGCCACGACAACAAGACTGCGGCCCTAGCGCCGCATGGTAGTTGGTCCTCGACATCGAGGCCATCGCGCATGAGTCGGCCGATCGAGCCCGCGCCCGCCCTAGTAGCTCCTCCGAAAGTTCGAGCCCGCGAGCGCGCCGCCGGTCAGTGGTCCTCAAGGTTTTCCGGCGCGCCGCCGCGAATGGCGGCCACGAGTCAGTGATTCTCATATGAAACAGAGTCGATGACAAAAACGACACGCCAATCAATCCTCGAGTCTTCCGCTGTCCTAGGCGGCTTCGTGAGCCTGCCCCCACAAGTGCATGCTCCGGTAACCGCGGCCTCTCATTCATTTCTGGCAGAGGCAAATGAAGAGAATGTTAGTCAACGCGACCCAGCAGGAAGAGCTGCGGGTTGCAATGGTCGATGGACAGAAACTCTATGACCTGAGCATCGAGATACCGTCTAGAGAACAGAAAAAAGCCAATATCTATAAAGCCCGCATTTCGCGCGTCGAGCCTTCGCTCGAGGCGGCTTTTGTCGAGTATGGGGCACAGCGGCACGGCTTCCTGCCGCTCAAGGAAATCTCGCGCGACTACTTTCGTGCCCAGCCCCAGGGCGGGCGCATGAATATCCGTGAGCTCGTCCAGGAGGGCCAGGAACTCCTGGTCCAGGTCGAGAAGGAGGAGCGCGGCAATAAAGGCGCCGCCCTCACGACCTTCATCAGTCTGGCCGGACGCTTTCTCGTGCTCATGCCCAATAACCCGCGCGCCGGCGGCGTCTCGCGGCGCATCGAGGGCGAAGAGCGCGACCAGATGCGCGAGATCATGAATCAGTTGGTTGTACCCGAGAGCATGGGAGCGATCGTGCGCACGGCCGGCGTGGGCCGCTCGGCGGCGGAACTGCAATGGGATCTGGATAATCTGCGCACCCAGTGGGATGCGATCGCCGAGGCCGCCCAGACCCGCGGCGCGCCCTTCCTCGTCTTCCAGGAGAGCGACGCGGTCACGCGTGCGTTGCGCGATTACCTCACCGACGACATCGGCGAGATCCTGGTCGATGACGAGGCCGCGTTCCAGAAGGCGCAGGAGTACATGCAGCGCTTCATGCCCAATGACGCGCACCGCAAGCTCAAGCTCTATAACGACGATATTGCGCTGTTCACGCGCTACCAGATCGAAAGCCAGATCGAGTCCGCCTACGCACACAAGGTACAGCTGCCCTCGGGTGGCAGCCTCGTGATCGACTACACCGAGGCGCTGGTGTCGATCGATATCAACTCGGCACGCGCCACGCGCGGCGGGGACATCGAGACCACGGCCTGCAATACCAATCTCGAAGCCGCGGAGGAGATCGCGCGACAATTGCGCATCCGTGACATCGGCGGCCTGATCGTCATCGACTTCATCGATATGGAGTCGACCAAGAACCAGCGCGATGTCGAGGATCGGCTGCGCGAGGCGATGAAGATGGACCGGGCGCGCATCCAGATCGGGCGCCTCTCACGCTTCGGGCTGCTCGAGATGTCCCGCCAGCGTCTGCGACCGAGCCTCGGTGATTCCAGCCACCTGGTCTGTCCGCGCTGCAACGGCATCGGCAGCATCCGCAGCATCGAATCGATGGCGCTGTCGATCCTGCGATTGATCGGCGAGGATTCGCGCAAGGACCGCACGGCGCGCATCATCGTGCAGCTGCCCGTGGACGTCGCGACCTATCTCATCAATGAGAAGCGCGACGCGCTGCGCAGTCTGGAGGACAAGGGCCACGCCCAACTGGTGCTGGTGCCCAATCCGCATATTCAGACACCCGAGTATTCGATCCGGCGCGTGCGTGACGATGAGACGCAGCTGCCGGAGAACTCCCAGATCAGCTACCAGATTCCGGCGGCCCCGGCGACGATCGATCCGGTCGCCGAGCGCGAGAAGCGACCGCCCAGCGAGCCACCGGCCGTGGCCGCACTGCTGCCGAAGACCGCGGCGCCTATCGTCGCGCCCGCCCCGGCGCCGGCCGCCGCCGCGAGCCCGCCCGTGCGCGCCGCGGCGATCCAGAGCCCGCGCGGTGGTTTCTGGGGTGTCATCAGAAGCTGGTTTGGAACCGACAACGCAGTGGCGGCCCAATCGACCCCGAGCCCCAGCGCGCCGGAGACGAGCGACCTGCAGCGCGAGCCGCGCCGTGGTGCACACCCGCGCCGCGACCGGGAACCTGGCCGTTATCGCGATCGCGAGCGTCGGCCCGAGCGGCGTCCTGACGCGCCGCGCCGCGACGAGCCGCGCCGCGAATCCGCGCCCAGGGACGACCTGCGTCGAGATGACAGCCGCCGTGGCAGCGAGCGCGCTCGCGAGGAGCCGCGGCGCGAGCCCCGCCGTGATGAGCCACGCGCCAATGAGCCGCGGCGCGAGCCGGACGAGTCGCCGGTGAGTGCGGAGGGCGCGCCGCCGAGCCAGTCAGTCCCGCAGCATGGGGCGCGTCTGGATCAGCCGGCGGTGGATCGCCCGCGCAGCGGACGCTCTCGCCGCGGTGGACGACGCCGGCGGCGTGGTGGCGCCAACCGCGATGGCGCATCGGGCGCAGCGCAGGCTCCGGCGGCGGAGGGCGATGGTGGAACGGAGGGCGGACACTCGCCACACGCCGAGCCGAGTTACGGTTGGAGCGGCCGAGCCAATGGTGCGGCGGAGGGCCCTGCCCCGAGTCCGGCGCCCAGTGAGGCCCAGAGCAACGATGCCGGCGCGGGGGTCCCGAGCCCGGAGCGCGCCCCGGCCCCGAACCCAGGCAGCGCGGGCGCGTCGTCGCCGCCTCCCAGCGGTCACACCGAGCCCGCTGCCGGCGAGCACAAACCGTTTGTGAGCTGGTCATCGGCGGCGCCCGCAGCGCCCCCGGCGCCCCCGGCGCCCACCGCGCCCTCGGAGCCCGCGGAGAGTGGTCCCGGGCAGGACAAGTAACCGGCCAGGGGAGCCCTGAGGTCGTCGACTACGACGCGCGTCGGGCTTCGAGCAGCGCCGCGACAGCGGCCAGATCAGCCGCCGTGTTGACGTCCGGACCGGGCGCCACGGCGGCGCTGGCGAGCTGGATGTGCATGCCGTGCTCGAGCGCCCGCAGCTGCTCGAGCTTCTCGATCTGCTCGAGCCGGCTGGGCGGTAGCGCCGCCATGCGCAGCAGCGCCGCGACCCGATAGGCGTAGATGCCCAGATGCCGCTGCGCCGCGCTGTAAGCGCTCTGACCCGCAGCGCCCTCGAGAGCCCCATCGCGCGACCAGGGGATCGGCGCGCGACTGAAATAGAGCGCGCGTTGCCGCAGATCCGTGACCACCTTGACGACATTGGGATTGAACAACGCGTCCAGCGATTCGAGCGGCACGGACAGCGTCGCCAGATCCGCGCCCGCATGTTCCACGAGCAGCAGGGCAACCTGATCGATCAAGGCCTCGGGCATCAGCGGCTCGTCGGCCTGCACGTTCACGACGATCTCGCTCTCGTGCCATTGCTCACGGCGCGCGACCTCGGCGATTCGATCCGTGCCCGAGGCGTGCGTCGCGGCCGTGAGGCACGCATGCCCGCCCAGAGCGCGCACGAGCTGCGCGATGCGCTCATCGTCGGTGGCCACCACGACCTGACTGGCCCCGGAACGCCGGGCATTTTCGTAGACCCACTGAATCATGGCCTTTCCGGCCAGCGGCAGCAGCGGCTTGCCCGGCAGGCGAACCGAGCCGAAGCGCGCCGGAATGACGACGCGGTACACGGGTCGAGAACCGAGGCCTAGTGCTCGAGCAGCGGGTCGTTCGGGGAGAGCACGCGCGCCTCGTCCTCGAGCATGACCGGTATACCGTCTCGTATCGGGAACGCGAGCCGATCGCCGCGGCAGATCAGCAGCCCTTCCTGGCGCTCGTGGCGCAGCGGCCCCTTGCAGACCGGACAGGCCAGGATATCGAGCAGTCTTGTATCCACAGTTATCTCCCGCGCTCCTCAGTGCCCATGTGCCTCCAGACTGCGCCTCAGCCGCCCGAGCAACGCCGCCGCCTCGGCCGGCCCGAGGCTCGCCGAAATCGGCAGATACCAGCGGTTCGCGCCGCCGAAGGCACGGCATTTTACTGCATCCTTCTCGGTCATCAGCACCGGCAGGTCGTCCTCGAAGCGCAGGTTCTCGGCGCGATAGCGATAATGATCGGGAAATGCATGCTCGATGAGATCGAGCCCGGCCACGCGCAATTGCGCAAAGAAGCGCCGCGGGTGACCGATCCCGGACACCGCATGGACGCGCCGCCCGGCGAAGCTCGCGAGGGCCACGGGCTCGATTGCAGGATCGAGCGCCCGGAGTCGCTCGCCGCTCACACGCATGGTGAAGGGCCTGCCGGGCGCCAGCAGCGCGCTCGATCCGCTGCCGCGCCGCGCGCCGGGGCCTGCGCTGGCGCTCGCCGCCGTCCAGAAGGTGCCCTCGCCATTGATCACGATCGCATCGACATGTTCGAGCCGTTCAGGCGGTTCACGCAACGGTCCGGCTGGCAACAGATAGCCGTTGCCGAGGCCGTATTGGCCGTCGATGACGGCAATCTCAAAGCTGCGCGCGAGTCTCAAATGCTGCAGGCCGTCGTCCGCGACGATGACGTTCACGCCCGCATCGATCAGCTGCTGCGCGGCGCGCACGCGATCGCGGCACACCGATACCGGAACGCCGGTACGCTCCCGCAGCAGCAGCGCCTCATCCCCCACGAGCGCCGGATCGCTGCCGGGCTCGACCCGGCGCGGCGAGCGGCCCGAGGCAGCCGAGCCGCCGTAGCCGCGCAGCACCACGCCGGGCGCCAGACCGGCCGAGCGCAGCTGCGCCACCAGCCAGATCACCAGCGGTGTCTTGCCGCTGCCCCCGACATCGATGTTGCCGACCACGACGACCGGACGGGCCAGCGTCCGCGCCCGCAGCCAGCCGCGCGCGTAGAGCGCGCGACGGGAACGCACCAGCGCACCAAAGAGCCGCGCGAGCAACCGCAGCGGCCAGGGCGGCGGCGCAAGCCGATACCACAGCGCCTGCAAGCGCGATGAGATCGGCGCTCTAGGCACTGAACTGCAGCTCGTGCAACTCGGCGTAGACACCGCGGTGTGCCAGCAGCTCCGCGTGCGCCCCGGACTCGACGATCGCGCCGTCGCGCAGCACCAGGATACGATCGGCGCGTTCGACCGTGGAGAGCCGGTGCGCGATCACGAAGGTCGTGCGATTGCGCACCAGCTGATCGAGCGCCCCTTGGATGTGACGCTCGGCGGCGGTGTCGAGGGCTGAGGTGGCTTCGTCGAGAATCAGAATGGGCGTATCGCGCAGCAGTGCCCGTGCGATCGCGATTCGCTGGCGCTGTCCACCCGAGAGCAGCACGCCACGGTCACCGACCATCGTCTCGAGCCCCTGCGGCAACTGTTCGATGAATTCGAGCACATAGGCGGCGCGCACCGCCTCTTGCAGCTGCGCCTCGCTGATATGGGTGGCGCCAAAGATGATATTGCTGCGAATCGTAT